>CAZMCA010000021.1:1643-30201 GCA_964564595.1 uncultured Caulobacteraceae bacterium | reverse complement strand
CTGGCGACGCTTGCCGATGTTGTCTCCGACATTTGCGCGCGCGCGGGCGTGACGGACATTGATGTGTCCGGGCTCTCCGGAATCGTGGCGGGCTATGTCGTCGATGCGCCAGCGAGCGCGCGCGCCGCGCTCGAGCCGCTGATGGCGGCCTACGCGTTCGACGTGCGCGAGCTGGATGGAACGCTCGTCTTCGCGCACACGGACGATGCGGGCGAGCCACATGCGCTGACACTCGACGATCTCACCGAAGCAGGCGCCGCTGATCTCTTCCGCGCGCGCGCCGATGTGGCCGAAGCGCCGATCGAAGCGCGCGTGCGGTTTCTCGATGCGGCGCTCGACTATCGCGCAGGCGCTGCAAGCGCGCGCCGGCGCGATGCCGCACAAGGCGGCGTCGAGACGATCGACGCGCCGCTGGTGCTGGAGCCGGAAGCAGCTGAAGCGCTGGCGGAGCGCTTGCTTTCAGAGCGGCGCGCGGCGCGTGAAAGCGGGCGCATCGCGCTCGGTCCCGCGCAGCTGGCGCTTGAGCCAGGAGACCAGGTGACGTTTGCAGGCGAGACCTACCAGGTCGCACGCATTGAGGATGGCGCGGCGCGGATGCTTGAGCTCACGCGCGTCACGGAAGCGTCGCCCGAAGTTGTTGCGGCGCCAGCGCCAAACGTGCCAACCGCGCCGGCGCACGCGGCGACGCCGGCGCTTTCAATTCTAGATCTGCCGCCGCTCAATGGTTTTGAAGACGACACGCGCCCGCTCGCTGCTGTGTTTGCGTCGTCGTGGCGGGGCGCACACGCGATCTTCGCGGGCGCGGATGCGGCGCACGCAACGATGCGGGGAACGGCGCGCGACGCTGCGATCATGGGCGAACTGACGTGGGCGCTTTGGGCAGGGCCGGTGGGCCGCTGGGATCGCGGAAACGTCTTCCGTGTCAAACTCTATGGCGGCGCACTCGAAAGCGTCAGCGAAGAAGATGTGCTCAACGGCGCGAACGTATTCGCGGTCGAGGGCGAAGATGGAGCCTGGGAGATATTGCAGGCGCGCACGTGCGAATTGGTCGGGCCGAACGAGTACGAGCTGTCCGGCTTGCTGCGCGGCTTGAAGGACTCGCGTCACGCGATGGGATCGCCCACGCCGGCCGGCGCGCGCTTCGTGAAGCTCGATGCGCGCCTCGCCCGCCTGAGCATGCCGGCGCACGAGTGGCGCATGCCCCGCGTCTTCATCGCGCCGCCCGCCGGCGCGCCCGCGACGGACGCCGCGGCCGAGAGCGCGACACTGACGCTCGCGCATGTGGGCGCCCGCCCGTTCCGGCCGGTGCATCTGCGCGCACGCCGTGCGCCGGGCGGGGACGTGACGCTCCGTTGGCTCCGCCAAACGCGGGCCGGCGGGCTCTATTGGGGGCCGGGCGAGCCGCCGCTTGGCGAACCGGCCGAGCGCTACACGGTCGAAATACTCGACGACGCCGGCCTTGTTCGCCGCGCGGTGGAGAGTTCGGCGCCGGAATGGGTCTATTCCGCTGCCGCACAGAGCGCTGATTTCGGCGCGCCGCCGGCAAATCTGCGCTTTCGGGTCGGTCAAATCGGCGCCGACAGCATGCCAGGGTTGAAGACGGAGGCGACGATCCCGTTATAATCTGAGCCGCTGGAATCGGTCGGCGGCGCACAGGATCAAGATTGAGCTGGGATCCCTATTCCGTCCTCGGCGTCAGCCGGGCCGCCAGCCAGGATGATATCCGGAAGGCCTATCGCAAGCTCGCCAAAGAGCTGCATCCCGACGTGCGCCCGAACGACCGCGTTGCCGAAGAGCGGTTCAAGCGCGCGACCGCGGCGTTCAATCTGCTGAGCGAGCCCGCCCAGAAGGCGCGGTTCGACCGGGGCGAGATCGATGCGGACGGGAACGAGCGCATGGGCTTTGGCTCACGCGCGCACACGCGCCAGCACGCCAACGCCGGCGCGGGCGGCCCAAGCCAGCAGGAAACGCCGTTCGATCTGGGCGACATCTTCTCCGATCTCTTCGGCTCGGGCGCGGGCAGCGCCGGCGGGCCGCGCGGCTTTGGCCGCATGCGCGGACGCGACATCCGCTTCACGCTCGAGATCGATTTCGTCGAAGCCGCCAATGGCGCGCGCCGCCGTGTGCAACTCGCCGAAGGCCGCACGCTCGATATCGCGATCCCCGCGGGCGTCGAGCCCGGCCAGGTGTTGCGGCTGAAGAGCCAAGGCGGGCCGGGCGTGCAAGGCGGGCCGCCGGGCGATGCGCTGGTTGAGCTGCGTGTGAAGCCACATGCGTTCTTCCGCCGCGAAGGCAACGACATTCATCTCGATCTGCCGGTCTCGCTCACCGAGGCCGTCGAAGGCGCGCGCATTCAAGCGCCGACGGTTGCGGGGCCCGTGCAGCTCACCATTCCGCCAGGCTCGAACACCGGCTCCGTGCTTCGCCTCAAGGGCAAGGGCGTCGGCGGTCAGGGCGATCAGTTCGTGAAGCTGCAAGTGCACCTGCCTGAACAGGCCGATGACGAGCTCAAGAAGTTCGTGAAGAAGTGGCCCAAGCGCGATTGGAAGCCGAACCGGCCGGGCGCCTAAGCGCTAGCGCGGTTCGCTGAGCACGACTTCCAGCGTCGTGATGGCGTGCGCGATGAACGCCGCGCGTTCGGCGCCAGCGAGTGCATCGCCGCGCACCAGGCGCTCAACCAGAAATCCGATGAACACCGCCGCGAGCACGCGCGCGCGCGCGTCGGCGTCTTCCCCGCCGAGCCAATCGCGGATCGGCGAAAGGAAACGCTCTTGCACCGCGATGTTGAGCAGCGGCGCCGTCGTGGGCGACGTCGCGGCGCGCAGCAGAAACTGAAACGCGTGCGCACGCTCTTCATCGGCGAACGCATCGCCGGCCATCATCTCGGCGATATCGCGCGCGAACGTTGCGCGGTTCCAGGAGGCGAAGCGGCTCGGCGCGAACGACGCCTTAAGCGCTTCGGTGAAGAGCCCTTCCTTGCCGCCGAAATAGCGTTTGATGAGCGCCACATCCGCGCCCGCTTCGGCCGCGATGTCCCGCAGCACCGCGCGATCGTATCCAAGGCGCGCAAACTGGAGCTTCGCCGCCGCCAGGATCGCCGCGCGCGTCGCTTCAGCGTCGCGCTTACGGGGCGGGCTGCGGAGCAGAGCGTCGCTCATGCGCCTAGTGCTGGCTCGCCGGCATGCGCACGATCAGCCCATCGAGCGCATCGCTCACTTTGATCTGGCACGAGAGGCGGCTCTCGTCGGTCACGCCTTCGGCGAAATCGAGCATCGAGTTTTCCATCTCGGTGCGCTCGCCTGTGCGCGAAAGCCAAGCCGCATCGACATAGACATGGCACGTGGCGCAAGCGCAGGCGCCGCCGCAATCGGCGTCGATGCCCGGCACTGCGTGCTTGACGGCGCCTTCCATCACGGACTGGCCGTTCTCAACGTCGATCTCGTGCGCTGTTCCGGTGTGCTCGATGTAAGTGATCTTCGCCATCGCGGCTCTGTCTCCGTAATCGTGACCCGGCTCGCTGCGCGGACGCAGCTGGCCGGACACGTGATGTGAGGTGCTTTGCGCTAGTTGCGCGCGGGAATGATGACGGGGAGCGTTTCGTAGCCGTGCACGAACGCCGAGTAGTTCCGCATCGGCTCGCCCACGACCTTGATCTCCGGGAAGCGCTTCAAAATCTCTTCCCAGATGATCGTCAGCTGCATTTCCGCGACGCGGTTGCCGACGCAGCGGTGAATGCCGAAGCCGAACGACAGGTGCTGGCGCGAACGCTCACGGTCGATGATGTACTCGTAGGGGCGATCGATCTGCGTCTCGTCCCGGTTGCCCGAGATGTACCACATGACGACGCGGTCGCCCTTCTTGATAAGCTTGCCGTTCAGCTCGATGTCGCGCGTCGCCACGCGCGTCATGTGCGCGAGCGGCGTCTGATAGCGGATCGTTTCCGACACCATCGACGGGATGAGCGCCGGGTTGGCGCGCAGCTTGTCGTATTCGCGCGGGTTTTGGTTGAGGTGGAAGACGCTGCCGGAGATCGTGTTGCGGGTCGTGTCGTTGCCGCCGACGATCAGGAGCATGACGTTCCCCTGGAAGTTCAAGGGATCCATGTTCGCGGTTTCGGGATTGTGCGCGAGCATCGAGATAAGATCGATGCTCGGTTCGCCCGCAGCGCGTTGTTCCCAGAGCGCGCGGAACGAACCAAAGCATTCCATCAGCGCGCCGGCCTTCTGTTCCCAACTCGTCACCGGGCCGTGGCCAGGAATGTTGGTCACCATATCCGACCAGTAGGTCAGTTTGCGGCGGTCTTCGAACGGGAAATCGAACAGCGTGGCGAGCGTCATCGCCGTCAGCTCTTTCGAGACGAGATCGACCCAGTCGAATTCCTTGCCGATCGGGAGCCCGTCGAGAATTTGCCCGGCGCGTTCGCGCACGACCGGAGACATCTTGGCGATATTGCCAGGCGCCAACGTCGGCGTGACAGCTTTGCGCTGCTTGCCGTGTTCGGGCTCGTCCATCGTAATGAAGCCTGCGCCATTTCGGCGGCGGCGTTCGGCGGCTTCCGGGCCCATCAATTGTGACATCGCCTGAAACTGCATCTCCGCCATTTCGAGGTTCTGCAGCGCGATGCCTTCGGCCGAGGAGAACGCTTCGTGGTTGGTGTCGACGGCGAGAATTTCGTTCCAGCGCGTGATCGACCAATAGCGGCCGAACTCGCTGTTCTCGGTCAGGTGCACTGGATCTTCTGCGCGCAGCCGGTCGAACATCGGCCAGATATGATCATCGCGAAAACGCTCCGGCTTAGCCGGGTTCATCTCAGCCAGCGGCGTCGAGTACGCGAGCGCGCGCGCTTCATCCGAAACGTCGATCTTCATCGCAGTGGTCATGGCCGGCTCCCTCGGCCCGGCGTCTGCGGCCGGGTCTTATGTCAATGCTTGTTGACATAGCGGGAACCCAGCCGCCCGTCAACGTGCCCGGGTTGCGCGCGCCGCTGTTCAGGCGACATTCAGAGCGCGCTGCGTAAAACCCCCTCCATGATCACCCGCACCCACCTTCTGGCCGCCGTGATTGGCCTGGGTCTGATGTTTGGGCCGAGCCTTGGCGAGTCCCAGGCCGGCGCCCAGACCATCCAGCCAATGTGGACGATGCCGAACGGCCAAGGTCCAATGCAGGTCCAGTCCCGGGTTTTGCCCGTGCGCCAGCTCATTTCGATCGTGCAAAGCCAGCGCGGCGGTTCCTTCGTGGACGTCGTCGGGGGCCTTGAGCAGCGCGGGGATCGCGCCTTCTATATCTTTCGCTGGCGGTATCCGAACGGCGTAGAGGAAAACCTCCGGGTCGATGCGAGCACCGGGCAGGTTGTGGGCTAAGGGTCTAGATGCGCGTACTGGTTGTAGAGGACGACCGGAATCTCCGGGAGCAGCTGACGTCGGCGCTGACCGACGCCGGCTACGCTGTCGATACTGCCGATAATGGCGAGGACGGCCAGTTCATGGGCGAGACCGAGCCCTATGATCTGGTCGTGCTCGATCTTGGCTTGCCCAAGGTCGATGGCCTCACCGTGCTGAAGAACTGGCGCGCCGCGGAAGTGACGACGCCGGTGCTGATCCTCTCGGCGCGCGATCGTTGGAGCGAAAAGGTCGAGGGCCTCGATCAGGGCGCCAACGATTACCTCACCAAGCCGTTCCACATGGCTGAGCTCCTCGCGCGCGTGCGCGCGCATGTGCGCCGGCAAACCGATCACGCCAGCGCGGTGCTTGAATGCGGCGATCTGCGCCTGAACAGCGCGACCGGCCAAGTCACCGTCAATGGCCAGCCGGTGAAGCTCACGGCGTACCAGTACAAAGTGCTCGACTATCTGATGCACCACGCTGGGCGCATCGTGTCGCGCACCGAGCTGACCGAGAAGATTTACGCGCAGGATCACGAGCGCGACTCGAACACGATCGAAGTGTTCATCGGCATTCTGCGCCGCAAGATCGGCCAGGACCGCATAGTCACCGAAAAGGGCCTCGGCTACAGGCTCATCGATCCCGCAACGGCCGCTTCGTGATTCAGAGTCTTCGCGCCGCTTGGGAGCGGCTGCGCCGGCTCTTCCGCCTCTCGCTCGCGGGCCGCCTTGCCGTCATCGCGCTGGTCTCGACGATCACGCTGATCATCGTCGGCTATATCGCGCACGGCTTCTTTTCCACGCAGCTGATGCGTCTGCTCGTCGATCCCGAGATCGAGAGCGTGCTCGACAACCTCACGAGCAACGCCGAGCCCGGCCTCGAAGGCGACATCGTCCTGCGCGATCTCCCGTTCGATCCGCGCTATGTGCGCCCAACGAGCGGGCGCTACTACCAGATCGGCCGGATCGACGAGGACGGCGATCTGATCGTGCAGATCGCTTCGCGCTCTTTGTTCGACATTACCATCGATCTCGATCGGCAGGACGTCGCCAAGCTTCAGTCGATCGAGCCGAACGCGCAGGGCGTGCGTTTTCTCGATATGCCAAAGGGCCCGGATCGCGAGCCGCTGCGCATCGGCGCGCGCGAGTTGCAAATCCGCGGCCTCGATGGGCGCTTTGTGTTTCTCGTCGCGGTCGCGCCGGAAGATGTGATCCGGCCCGCCGCAAATCTTCTCGCGCAGGCGTTCGCGGCGTTCGTGGCGTTCTGCGCTTTGATGGTGGTCGCGGTGGCCGCGCTTCAAGCCGGCGTTGGCCTTGAGCCGCTGCGCCGGCTCCGCCGCGACATCGCCGAGGTGCGGCGCGGCAACGCCGAACGGCTCGACCGCGAGTACGCCGCAGAACTCCAGCCGCTCGCGGCCGAACTCAACGCGCTCCTCGATCACAACCGCGAAGTCGTTGAGCGTGCGCGCCGCCATGTCGGCAACCTCGCGCATGCGCTGAAAACACCGATCGCCGTGTTGAAGAACGCCGCCAACGAACAGGGCGGCGGCGCCGACGGCGAGGTGTTGAAGCAATCGGTCGAGGAGATGGAGGCGTTCGTGGAGCGCCAGCTGCGGCGCGCCCGCGTCGCCGCGCGCGCGGAGAGCAAGGCAGGCGGGGCCGCGCCCACGGTCGGTTATCGCACGCCGGTGCTGCAGAACCTCAACGACCTCATTTTTATGATGGAGCAGAAATACGATCACCAGGCGATGGACATCGAACTCGACGCGCCAACCGACGCAACGTTCCGAGGCGAGCGCGAGGACTTGCTCGAAATGGTCGCCAACCTGATCGACAACGCCTGCAAGTATGGTGAGAGCCGTGTGCTGGTGCGGCTCATGCCGCCGCAGGGCGGCACGCTCGAAATCGTGGTCGAAGACGATGGCCCCGGCCTCACCGACGATGACATCGCGCGCGTGATGACGCGCGGCGCCCGGCTAGACGAGGCGGCCCCCGGCCAAGGTTTGGGGCTTTCCATCCTCACCGAAACGGTCGCGCTCTATGACGGAGAGTTGAAGTTCGAGCGCAGCGAGCTTGGCGGCCTCAAAGCCCGGCTGCGGCTTCCCGCCACGGATTGAGCCAGCGCAATTGAGCAAGGGGGCGGGGCGCTTTAAAGCCAGCCGCGGATGCTCTCGGGCTTTGCCCTTTTTGCCGCCTTCGCCGTTCTCGCTGCGTGTGCGGGTGCGGCGCTGATGTGGTCCTATCGCCGCGCCGGCGGTGCGCGTGCAGCGCCTGTGACGATCGTTGCGGGCGCCAGCGTGCTCGCGGCGTTCGCTATCTATGTCGTGATTGGGCGGCCCGATCTGCCGGACGCGCCCTACCAAGAGCGCATCGCAGCGCTCAAGGCGCGCCCCGCCGAAAGCTACACCGACGCGGAATTGCTCGCGCGTCTCGCCGCCGAAGCACGCGCGCATCCAGATGACGCGCGCCCACATCTCGCCACCGGCGTCATCCTCGCTGAACAGCGCCGCTTTGAAGAAGCCGCACGCGCGTTCGACGCCGCGCTTCGCCGCGATCCAGATTCCACCTTTGCGATGCTCAATCTCGCGCGCGTGCTCGTCGCGCTCGATCAGGGCCGCGTCTCGGAGAACGCGCAGCGCCTGTTCGCCGCTGTCGCCGAGGCGCAGCCCGATGATCCGACGCCTTGGCTTTACCAAGCGCTCGCCGCAACGCAGGAAGGCCGCGGCGCCGATGCGGGCCGGCTCTGGCGCGAAGTGAAACGCCGCCTGCCCGCTGGCGATCCGCGCCATGCGATGGCCGATCGCATGATCGCCGAGAGCGGAGGATAAGATGCGCCGGCGCAATCAACGCCTCATTCTGATCGCGACGATCGGTGCGCTCCTGGCGCTCGCAGCGGGCCTAACGCTCTACGGGCTGCGTGACTCTGTCGTTTACTTCTACGCGCCCGCCGAAATCGCGGAGAAGGCGCACGATGGTCAGCGCGTGCGCATCGGCGGCCTGGTGGAAGCGGGTAGCGTCGTCCGCGAAGGCGCGCGCGTTCGGTTCGTCGTCACCGATGGCGTCGCCGCATTGCCGGTGACGTACAATGGCCCGCTGCCCGATCTCTTCCGCGAAGGCCAGGGCGTCGTCGCCGAGGGCGTGTGGCGCGCAACCGGGAACTTTCAAGCCGCGCGCGTGCTCGCCAAGCATGACGAGAACTATATGCCGCGCGAAGTCGCCGAGGCGCTGAAGGAGCGTGGCGAATGGAAAGGCGGGACGCAGTGACCCGTCGCGCGCGCTGATGGCCGAGCTTGGCCTTTTCCTCGCAACGCTGGCGTTGACGCTGAGCTTCGTGCAGGGCGCGGGTGGTTTGCTTGCCGGCGCGCGCGGCGCCGAGCCGCTCGCCGCGCTGGCGCGGATGGCGGCCTTCGTCACCGCCGCATGCTGCGCGCTCGCCTTCGCGGCGCTGGTCGCGCTTTTCCTGCGCACGGATTTCTCCGTCGCGGTTGTCTACAACAACTCGCACACGCTGAAGCCGCTGATCTACAAGATCGCCGGCGCGTGGGGAAACCATGAGGGCTCGATGCTCCTATGGTGCCTCGTTTCAGCGCTGGCGGGCGCAGCCCTTGCGCAATGGCGCGGCGCGATGAGCTTTGGCCTCTGGGCGCGCGCCGTTGGCGTGCAAGGTCTCGTGACGGCGGGCGCGCTGCTCTACACGCTCGTGCTCTCGAACCCGTTCGCGCGGCTCGATCCTGCGCCGTTCGAAGGGCGCGACCTCAACCCGCTGCTGCAAGATCCTGCGCTCGCGGTGCATCCGCCGCTTTTGTATCTCGGCTATGTCGGGCTCTCGATTCCGTTCTCACTGGCGATCGCCGCGCTGCTTGAGGGCAAGGCGGATCAGGCGTGGGCGCGCGCGCTCCGGCCGTGGACACTGCTTGCGTGGACCGCGCTTACATGCGGCATCGCCCTCGGTTCGTACTGGGCCTATTACGAACTTGGCTGGGGCGGCTGGTGGTTCTGGGACCCGGTCGAAAACGCGAGCTTCATGCCGTGGCTCGTCGCCTGCGGGCTGGTGCATAGCGCGATCGTAACGGAGCGGCGCGGCTCGCTCGCGAGTTGGACGATCCTGCTTGCGATCACCGGCTTTGGCTTTGCGTTGCTAGGCACATTCTTGGTGCGCTCGGGCCTCCTCACATCGGTGCATGCGTTCGCGATCGATCCGCGCCGCGGTCTTGCGGTGCTTGCACTGCTCGCCATCGCGCTGGGCGCCGGCTTTGGGCTCTACGCGTGGCGCGCCCCGAAGCTTGCGCAACCTGCCGGCTTTCTCGCGGTAAGCCGCGAAGGCCTGCTGGTTTGGAATAACCTTGGCCTCGCGGCCGCCGCGGGCGTCGTGCTGATCGGCACGATCTATCCGCTGATGGTGGAGGCCGCGGGCGGCGGGCTCATCTCTGTCGGTCCGCCATTCTTCAACATCACCGTCGCGCCGCTCTTTGCAGTGCTGCTCGCGCTGTTGCCTGTCGCGCCGCTGCTCGCGTGGCGGCGCGGAGACGCGCGCGCGGCGCTGAAGCAGCTTTGGCCCGCCGCCGCGATCGCGATCATCGTCGCGCTCGTGACGCTGACGCGCGGCGCGGCGTGGGCGGCGCTTGGGCTCGGTGTCGGCGCCTGGCTCGTCGCGGGCGCGTTCGTGTATCTGCGCGTGCGCCTGCAGCGCGGCGAGGGGCGCCTTGGCGCCAAGCTCGCAGCGCTGCCGCTGGCGGTGTGGTCGATGGGATTGGCGCATCTCGGAGCGGGCGTGCTCACATTGGGCGCCGTCGCCGAAGTCTCATTCCGAACCGAACAGGCCGTCTCACTTTCAGCGGGTGAAACCGCCCGCTTCGCGGGCCGCGAGATCGGCCTCGTTTCCGTCGAAGAGGCCGATGGCCCAAATTACTACGCAACGCGCGCGCGCTTCGTGCTCGATGACGGCCGCACCCTTGAGTCCGAGCGGCGCTACTATCCAGGCGCTGGCCAGCCGACGACGGAGGTCGGCATCGCGTCGAACATCGGCGGCGATTTCTATGTCGCGCTCGGCGAACCCGATCGCGCGGGTGAAACGTGGACCGTGCGGCTCTATGCCAATCCGCTCGTGCAGTTCATCTTCGGCGGCGCCGCACTGATGGCGCTCGGCGGCGCGCTTAGCCTCGTCGCGCTCGCGCGCAGGAGGAAGCAGCCATGAGCTGGATCATTGCGCTCGCCGCCGCCGCGTTCGCGCCGCTCGCCGACCCCGCCCAGGAAGCGCGCGCGCAAAAACTCGATCAGGAAATCCGCTGCGTCGCTTGCAAGAACGAGCCGATCTCGCAATCGACGGCGGACATCGCGGGCGACATGCGCCGCCTCGTGCGCGAGCGGATCGCGGCGGGTGAGAGTGATGGGGAGGTCCGGGATTACTTCACGGCGCGGTACGGGGACTTCGTCTCGTTCCGCCCGCCGCTCGATGCGCGCACCTGGCTGCTTTGGGGCGCGCCGGCCGTCCTGGCGCTGGCCTGCGCGGGAGCGGCCCTGTCCCTGCGCCGGCGGGGGGAGCCCGCCCCGGAACCGGAGGAAGGGGAGCGCTAAGGGCGCCTTATCCCTGCGGCGCTTGCGCCTGGGGCCGGCGGCGGCCCGCAAAAAGTCACGGTCCTTGGGCCCTATAGATCGCAACTTCGCCTCAAACGGCTCATAACGGACGGGCGGCGCGCGGCTCCGGCCGGCTCTCAAGCCCGACAGGCGCGCCTGCGCATTGAGGAATTCATGGCCGATCTCAAGCTTTTGGAACGCACCATTCTGGCCGGGGCCCT
The DNA here is from genome assembly GCA_964564595.1 of uncultured Caulobacteraceae bacterium. Classification (GTDB taxonomy): domain Bacteria; phylum Pseudomonadota; class Alphaproteobacteria; order Caulobacterales; family Aquidulcibacteraceae; genus JBEVOS01. Next base: position 19,026 of record CAZMCA010000021.1, on the reverse strand, counting down.
GGCCTTTTCGGCGGGCCCGCTCGTGCTGGCGCCAGCCGCCTCGGCCCAGCAAATCCAGATCGCGCCGCCCTCGGGCGCGCCGATCAGTTTCGCGGAACTGATCGAGCGGGTTCGCCCCGCCGTGGTCTCGATCTCCGTCCGCCAGCGCCCGGATCAGGCGCGCGGGCAGAGCTTCGAAGGCGCCCCTCCGGGGTTTGAGGAATTCTTCCGCGGCCAGCCTGGCGGCAATCGCCCCGCGCCGGTCTCGCTCGGCTCTGGCTTCTTCATCGACGGCAACGGCACGGTGGTGACGAACCATCACGTCGTCGAAGGCGCCGAGCAAATCCGCATCCGCATGAGCGATGGCCGCGAATTGCCGGCCGAAGTCATTGGCTCGGACGAGCCGACCGATATCGCGGTGCTGCGCGTGCAGGGCGGCGGCCGCTTCCCGTTCGTGTCATTCGATCGCGATGCGGATCTGCGCGTCGGCGATTGGGTGGTCGCGGTCGGCAACCCGTTCGGTCTCGATGGCACGGCCACGGCCGGCATCGTCTCGGCGCAAGGGCGCCGTGAGTTTGGCTCTTCCGCCTACGTCGACTTTTTGCAGATCGATGCGCCGATCAACCGGGGCAATTCCGGCGGGCCGACGTTTGATTTGCGCGGCCGCGTCGTCGGTGTGAACAGCGCGATCTTCTCGCCGACCGGCGGCAATGTCGGCATCGGCTTTGCCATTCCGTCCGAAGTCGCCGCGCGCGTCGTCGAGCAAATCACGCGCGACGGGCGTGTGCAGCGCGGCTGGCTCGGCGTGCAAGTGCAACCGCTCGATGAAGACATCGCCCGCAGCCTCGGGCTTGAAAATGCACGCGGCGCCATCGTCGGCAGCGTGGTGCCCGAGAGCCCCGCCGCACAAGCTGGCCTCCAGCGCGGCGACGTGATCTTGACCTTCGAAGGCGCCAGCATCGCGGACTCCCGTGAGCTGACCCAGCGCGTCGGCGCCTTCGCGATCAACCGCCCTGCGCGCCTCGAAATCCAGCGCGCGGGACGGCGCCAAACCGTCAACGTGCGTTTGCAAGAGCGCCCGAGCGAGCAAGTGCTCGCGGGCCGCGCGGGCGGGCAAGCAACGCCGGAAGCGCCGCAAACGCCGCCGAGCGTGCAGCAAGGATCTCTTGGCCTTGCCGTTCGGCCCGTCACCGCCGATGACCGGCGCCGCTACACGACGCTCAACGCCAACGAAGGCGGCCTTGTCATCACCAGCGTCGCGCCAAACAGCGATCTCGCTGAAAAAGGCGTGACGGTTGGCGATGTCATCTTGCTTGCCGGCGGCGCGCCGATGCGCACTGCCGCCGAACTCGACGCCGCCACCGCTGCTGCGCGCACGGCGGGCCGGCCGCTTCTGTTGCAGATCGAAGGCCGCGGCGGACGCCGCTTCGTTGCGGCCGACACCGGCGCTGCCGGCTGACGGAGAACGAGAACCATGCGGGTATTGCTCGTCGAAGACGATAACGACATGGCGCAGGCGCTGCGCGGCTCGCTCGAAGGCGACGATCACAGCGTCGAGTGGGCGCGTGATGGCGAAGAGGGCGAAACCAAAGCGCTCGGCGGCGCCTACGACGTGATCGTGCTCGATCGCATGCTGCCAAAGAAGCATGGCACGCATGTCGTGCGCGCGCTCCGCGATCGGGGCGTTTCAACGCCGGTGCTGATCCTTTCGGCGCTGCACGATGAAGACCATCGCATCGAAGGGCTCGACGCCGGCGCCAACGATTATCTGGGCAAGCCGTTCTCGACCCGTGAGCTGCTCGCCCGCGTCCGCGCGCTCTGGCACGGGCGCGATCCGGTGGCCCCGCAAACCAAGCTGGCGGTCGGCGATCTCGACATGGATTTGCTTGGCCGCACGGTGCACCGCGCGGGCAAGAAGATCGATCTTCAGCCGCGTGAGTTCCGCCTGCTTGAATATTTGATGCGCCACGCCGGCCAGACGGTGACGCGCAAGATGCTTCTGGAGAATGTGTGGGATTACCACTTCGATCCGCAGACCAACGTGATCGACGTTCACATTTCGAGGCTCCGATCGAAGATCGACAAGGAATACCCAGGAACGCTCCTGCACACGGTGCGCGGCTCGGGCTATCGTCTCGAGGCGTAACGCGCCGGTTCGAAGCGCTTCTGCGCACAACGACGTTCCGCCTGGCTTTGGTGCAGGCGGGCGTCGTGCTTGCGTTTGTCGTCGCGCTCCTCGTCTACATGTATATCGCGACCGCCGGGCAGCTGACGCGCGACGCCGCGACCGCGGCGGACCAGGAATACGCCGCGCTTGAGCGCGCTTACGCGGAAGGCGGCATCCGCCGGCTCAACCAAGAAGTCGTCGAGCGCGCCTCCCGCCAGGGCCCGTTCCTCTACATGCTCGCCGATGCGAACGGCGAGCTGATCACCGGCGATTTCCGCCGCTTGCCCGTCACGCCCGGCGAAGCCGAGCAGCGCGTCGATTTCCAGTTCGAGCGCGAGGTGGGTGAAAACGAGGTCGATCGCGGCCGCGCGCTTGGACGTGTCGGGCGCTTGCTCGGCGGGCCGATCCTGTTGGTTGCACGCGATCTCGGCGACAACGCCGCCATCGTGCAGCGCATCACGCGCGTGCTCTACACAGTGGCCATCCTCGGTCTGGTGCTCTCGGTCGCGAGCGGCCTGCTCGCCAGCGGCCAGGCCGCGCGGCGCGCCGAAGCGCTTTCCAACACCGCGCATGACGTGATGGCGGGCGATCTCTCGCGCCGCGCGCCCGTGCGTGGCGCGGGCGATGAATTCGACGCGCTCGCCGAAGACATGAACGCCATGCTCGACCGGATCGAGCGCCTGGTGCACACGACACGCACCGCGGGCGACGCCATCGCGCACGATCTGCGCTCGCCGCTGACGCGCTTTCAGCAGCGCCTCGAATCCGCGCTCGACGCGCCGCCCGATTCCGAAGCCGACCGCAACGCGCTGCGCAAAGCGGTCGAAGAGGCCGATAAGATCCTCGCCATGTTCCAGGCCGTGCTCAAAGTCTCGCGCGTCGAGACGGCCGCGAACTGGCGCTTCGAAGTGGTGGATGTCACTGCCCTCGCGCGCGAGCTTGCAGAGTTCTACGAGCCCGCCGCCGAAGAAGTGGGCCTCAGCTTCAAAGCCGATATCGCCGACGGGCTCACCGTGATGGGCGAGGATGGCTTGGTGACGCAGGCGCTCTCTAACCTCATCGAGAACGCATTTAAGTACACGCCCGAAGGCGGGCGCGTTGAAGTGCGTGCGCGGGCGGGGGGCGAGCACTTCATTCGCGTGTCCGTGATGGACGATGGCCCGGGCGTTCCGTTCGAAGAACGCGAGCGCGTGACGGAGCGCTTCGTGCGCCTGGAATCGGCGCGTTCGTCTCAAGGCGTCGGGTTGGGCCTAGCGCTCGTCTCCGCCGTCGCGCGGCTGCACAAGGGTCAGCTTGAGCTGAACGATGGCCTAGGCTCCGGCGATCGGCCGGGTCTCGACGCAACGCTCGTCTTGCCGCGCACCGCGCCGCAACGCTAACCAACGTCATGAGCGAAGGAATTGGCCCGGCGATTGCGCCCGATGGAACTGGCGATGGCCCGTGGGCTGGTGCGCGCGCCGCCGCTGAGGCGCACGCGCCCTATCTCGCGCGTCTGATCGCGCGCCGTCCCGACCTCGCGGAGCGCATTTCGGAGCCGGATGCGCCAACGCACTTGATCGAAGGCGCGATGGCGGACGCCGCGCGCGTCGCCGTGCTAGCGCCTTCGCTCGAAGAGGGCATGGTCACGCTGCGGCGCGCGAAGGACGCCGTACATCTTGGTCTCGCGCTTGCCGATCTGTCGCGCGCGTGGCCGCTCGAAGCGATCACCGGCGGCCTCACGCGCTTTGCGGATGCAAGCGTGCGCGCCGCCGTCGCGCTCGCCGCGCGCGTTGCCCATGAGCGCGGCGATCTCGAGCCGCAAAGCGGCGAAGAGGGGCCGATACCCGGCCTTGCCATCATCGCGATGGGCAAGATGGGCGCAGGCGAACTCAATTATTCGAGCGATATCGATTTCTCGGTCTTCTATGACGCGGCCGCGTTGCCGATCCTCAACAGCCGCGAGCCGAGCGTCGTCGCTGTGCGCCTCGTTGCGCCGCTGGTTCGCGCGCTCGAAGAGATCACGGCCGATGGCTACGTCTTCCGCACCGATTTGCGCTTACGCCCCGATCCAGGCGCAACGCCCACGGCTGTCTCGCTGCGTTCGGCGGAAAACTATTACCAGCACCTCGGGCAAAACTGGGAGCGCGCGGCGTTCATCAAGGCCCGCGCCGTCGGCGCCGACGACGCGCTTGGCCGCGATTTCTTGGATACGCTGCAGCCGTTCATCTGGCGGCGCAATCTCGACTACGCGGCCATCGCGGACGTGCAGTCCATCAAGCGCCAAATCCTCACGACGCACCGCAGCGCCGATCTCGCCGATCCTGTGTTCGATGTGAAGCAGGGACGCGGCGGCATCCGCGACGTCGAGCTCTTTGCGCAGACGCAGCAGCTCATCCTCGGCGGTCGCCACGCCAAGCTGCGCGCGCCAACCACGATTGGCGCACTCGAAGCGCTCGCGGATCACGGTGTGATCTCGCCCGATCATTGTGCGGCGCTCTCGCACGCTTATCGCTTCTTCCGCGATGTCGAACATCGCATCCAGATGCTGGAAGATGCGCAGACACAGCGCGTGCCGGCCGAGACGGAAGCGCGCGCGCGTCTAGCTGCGCTGTGCGGGTTCTCCGATCTCGCGGCGTTTGAGAAGGCGCTCGTCGCGCAGCGCGCGATCGTCGCTGAGATCGACCGGTCCTTGTTCGGGCAGGGCGATAGCCTCGCCGATCCGATGGGCTCTCTGGTGTTCACCGGCGTGGAGGATCATCCTGAAACATTGGCGACCATTGGCAAGCTCGGCTTTGCCGATCCGGCCCATGTGAGCCGCACCATTCGCGGTTGGCACCACGGCCGCATCCGCGCCATGCGCGCAGAGCGCTCGCGTGAATTGCTGACGGCGCTCACGCCCAAACTACTGCGCGCGCTGTCTGAAACCGGTGAGCCCGATCAGGCGTTTCAGCGTTTCTCGGATTTCTTCGCTGGGCTCGTCGGCGGCGTGCAGGTGCTGTCGCTGTTGTCGGCAAACCCTCAGCTTCTCACGGCGATTGCGCGCGCCTTTGGTTTGGCGCCGCGCCTCGCCGAAGCGCTCGCCAAGCGCCCAGCGCTGATGGACGCGATGATCGAGCGGCGGTTCAACCTGCCGCTCTCCGCGGACGAGCCAGGCGCGCGCGCGGCCGATCTGCGCGCGCGGTGTGACGATGCGGACGGGTTCGAAGGCGCGCTCAACGCCGCGCGGCGCTTTCACCGTGAGGAATCGTTCCGTATCGGCATGCAGGTGCTGGCGGGGGAGACGGAGGCCGCCGCCGCCGGCGCAGCCTACGCCGATCTCGCCGAAGCGTGCGTGTCCGTGTTGTCGGATGTTGCACTGAAAGAAACGGAGCGCCTGTTCGGGCGCCAGCCGGGCGCGTTCGCCGTGCTCGCGCTCGGCAAGTTCGGCGGACGCGAGCTTGCCGAAGGCTCCGATCTTGACGTGATGATCGTGTACGACGCGCCAGATGGCGCAGGCGGCGATTTCTATACGCGCTTCACGCAGCGCATGATCAGCGCCCTCTCCGCGCCAACCGAAGAGGGGCTGCTTTACGACATCGACATGCAATTGCGTCCGTCAGGCTCAAAGGGGCCAGTGGCGGTGCGGCTGTCCTCGTTCGAGCGCTACTACGCCGATGAAGCGTGGACATGGGAATTGCTGGCGTTAACGCGCCTTCGCCCTGTCGCGGGCGACGCGACGCTTGGCGCGCGCGCTGAAGCCGTGCGCGATGCGGCGCTCGCGCGCCCGCGCGACGCGGCGAAAATTCGCGCCGATGTTGCGGACATGCGTGCGCTGATGGCGCGCGAACGCCCCGGCGCCGGGCTCTGGGACATGAAGCTCGCGCCCGGCGGCTTCGTCGATATCGAGTTCGTCGCGCAGACGCTGCAATTGCTAAGCGGCAAGGCGCTCTCGGCAAACACGGGCGCGGCGATCGCCGCGCTGGTTGAGGAAGGCGCGCTTTCACAAGAGCAGGGCGGCGCGCTCACGCAAGCTTGGCTCTTGCTCAGCGCCATGCAGCAAGCGCTGCGCGTCAGTGTGGCCGATGGGTTCGAGCCGGCGCAGGCGTCGCAAAGCCTGCGCGCGCATCTTGTGAAAACCGGCGTCGCTGCGTCGTTCGTAGCCTTGGAAACCTCGCTCGAACAAAAAAAGCGCGCCGCGCGCGCCGTGTTCGATGAGGTGATTGGCGCGCCGGCCGGCTAGGCGCTTTCGGGCTCTTCGCTGCGCTTGCCGCCAAATTGCTTGGGCAGGAAAATCGAGACGATCGTGCCTTTGCCGACGTCGCTTTGAATCTTCATCGTGCCGCCGTGCATTTCCGCCAGCGTCTTGGTAAGCGCCAGGCCAAGGCCCGTGCCCTGGTGGTTGCGCGAAAGCTCGGTCTCGACCTGCTTGAAAGGCGTCGCAAGCTCTTTGAGATGCTCCGGGGGAATGCCGCAGCCCGTATCGGCGACGCGGATCACGATGCCCCAGTTGGTCGGCCGCCCTTGCACGAGCACCAGCCCCTGATCGGTGAACTTGATCGCGTTCGAGAGAAGGTTTGACACCATCTGCTTGACCGCGCGCGCATCGGCTTCGACCTCGGGCAGATTTTCGGCATCCACCGTGATCGGCAGCTTCTTCTTGTCGGCGCTGGGCTTGTTCATGCGCACAGCGGCTTCGATCATGTCGATCGTCGCGATCGGGCGGGGCGAAAGTGAGAACTTGCCCGCTTCGATCTTCGCCATGTCGAGCACGTCGTTGATGAGCATCAGCAGGTGATTGCCGCTGTCCCAGATGTCGTGCGCGTAGCCGCGATAGTGATCGTTGCCGATCGGACCCATCAGCTCCTTTTCCATCATCTCGGAGAAGCCGATAATGGCGTTCAAGGGCGTACGCAGCTCGTGGCTCATATTGGCAAGGAACGCGCTCTTGGCGCGGCTCGCATCTTCGGCTTTGCGGCGCTCGGTTTCGGCTTCTTCTGCCAGCGCTTTGATCTCGTATTCTTGGAGCTCGGCGCGGTTGAGCGCATCCGAAAGCCGGCGCTCATTGCGCGCGAGTTCTTCCTCCTTCTTCTTCAGCGCTGTGATATCGACGCCGACAGTCACCAAGCCGCCATCGGGCGTCGGGCGCTCGACGAGTTGCAGCCATTCGCCCGAGACAAGCTCGATCACGCGGCTATCATCCGCGCCGCCGCTATGGGTTTCGCGCCGGATCCGCGCGGCCGCGGCGGCGGCGATCGCGGCGTAAGACGCGCGCGGGCGCAGCAGCTGCGGCTCGAGCGCGAACACGGTCGCGTAGGTCTGATTCCAGAGCACAAGCCGGCGGCGCGCGTCCCACAGCGCGAACGGGCCGGTATAGCTCTCGATTGCCGCGCGCAGCTGGCGCTCAAGCCGGGAGGCTTTCGCTTCTGCCTCGTAGCGCGATGTGACGTCGATCACCGAGCCGATCACGCGCGGGGAGGCGACGCCGCGCTCATCCTCGATCACCGTGCCGCGCAATTCGAGCCACGCCACTTGCGGCGGATGCCCGGCGCGGAAGCGCGCATCCAAGAGGCCCGAGGCGCGCGCGCGCTCGAACTCTTCTTCGAGCGTGTGGCGGTCGTCGCCGTAAGCGAGCGAGGCAAGCTGCGAAAGGTGCAGCGTGTCCGCCGTTGCGCCGAGCAGGCGCGCGGCCTGATCGGAAAGCTGCACCTGGTCGGTGTCGATCCGCCATTCGAACACGCCCGCGCGCGCGCCATCGGCGGCGAGCCGGAAATGCGTCTCCGCGCGCACGACTTCGGCTTCCGCGATTTCGACGCGCTTGGTCTTCTGCCGCAGCAAAAGATAGAGCACGGCGATCGAGGCGAAGGGCGCTGCCGTCAGCAGCGCAAATTCGAGGAACGCGCGTAGCAGCTGCCCGAGCGGGGAGGCGGTTTCTTCCGTGACGAACACACGGAACTCGCCCGTTGCGGAAGGCGCCGAGCCCACGGCCCACGTGCGCCCATCCGCATCGCGCAATGTCGCGCCGCCGCGCCGCATGCCCGCGGGGCTTGCGGCGTTGCGGATCGATTGCTGTGTGCGCAGGCCTGCATCGGCCAGCGATTGCGTCGCGTAGATGATGGTGCCGGAAGGCGCCGTCATCATCACGCGCGTGCCGCCCGCGAACGCCGGCAGCAGCGCTTCCGCACTCAAGATCGAAACGATCGCGGAATCGCCGACGTGCCGCACGATCGCCGGCGCCGTCTGAAGCCCGCCCATGTCAGGTGCGCCGGCCCAAACGCCATTGCGCCCGGCCGTGCGGAAAGCGGCCGTCACGATCGGGGCGTAAGTCGGGTTCGTGATCGCCACGATGCGACCGTCGCGCGCGACGACGGCGGAGGCGCGCACCGGGCGCGCATGTGCGGCCGCGGCCGCGATCGATTGCGGACTGACGCCCGGATCGGTGCGCCCAAGCTCCGCCGCGCCCGCAGCCGCGCCCCAAGCGACGGCGAGGTTGGCGCTTACGCGCTCGCTCAGCAGCGCCGCGGCGATGGTCTGCCGCTCGATCGCTTCGTGCGCGGCGGCCCTGCGGCGCGCGTCGATCTGAACCGCTACTGCGACGACGAAGGCGAGCAGGAACAGAATGACGAGGAGAAGGACCGAACGCTGCCCATCCTGGCGCGGCTCTGGCTTTCGTTCCGGCTGGTCATCGGCCTGCGTACGCGCACGGTTCTCGGGCGCGTCTTTCGACGCGCGCGTGCGCGCTCGCTCCGCCTGTACGCCTTGATCAGCCATGCCCTCCGGCCACCGCCCCGATTCGCCGTCGAACGGACAAACTTAAATTTGGTATCGCGAAGGTAAAGATTCCGTCGCGGATGCTGACAGCCTACTCCACAAAGCCGCGCCTGTTCGCATCTTGTGGACAACGAACACGCGCGCTCTGTGGATAGATGTGGGGATTACGCGAGCGTCCGCTCGACCATTTCGCGTGCGTTCTTCGAAAGGGTTGCGATCGCCGCAAGCTTTTCGAGCTCGCCCTTCGCGTGCGCCTGCCGCCCTGCGTCGAAACGACGCCAAGATTCGAACGGCGTGAGGAGGCGGGCCGAGAGCGCCGGGTTCGCGGAATCCACGGCGCGGATGATGTCGGCCAGGAAACGGTAGCCGGAGCCATCAGCCGCATGAAACGCGCGTAAGTTGCGCGAGGCGAACGACATCGCCAGCGCGCGCACGCGGTTCGGGTTGCGTAGTTCGAACGCCGGATGCTGCATGAGCGCCAGCGCGCGCGTGAGCGTGTCGTCGCGCGCGACGGCGACTTGCACCGCGAACCACTTGTCCATCACGAGCGGGTTTTCTTGCCAGCGCTCATGGAACGTCTTGAGCGCCTCGTCGAACGCGGGCGCGCCGGAGGCGCCGAGCGCTTCGAGCGCGGCGAGACTCTCGGTCATCGTTTCGGCCTGTGCGAACGCCTTGGCGAGCGCGGCGTGCGACGCCGGCCCCCGCGCGGCGAGAAGATCGAGCGCGGCTGTTTTCAGCGCGCGCCGGCCCGCTGCGTCAGCGGATGGGGAGAACGGCGTCTCGCTCGGCTGCAGCGCAATGCCTTCGAGCCGGTCGCCGATACGCGTGACAATCGCCACGCGAACCGCCTCGCGTTGCGCAAACAGCGCGTCCGGATCGGGATTTGGCGCGGCCTGGATAAGATCGGCCAGTTCCGGCAGCCGCAGCGCGAGCGCGGCGAACGCTGGATCTTCCTGCGCGCGGTCAAGCTCGCGCGCGAGCGCTTCCGCGAGGCGCGCGGGATCGGCGGCCGGTTTGCCTTCGGCGCGCGCGATGATCATCTCGCGCGCGATCGATTGGCCGGCCTCCCAGCGGGTGAAGGGGTCGGGATCGTGCGCCATCTGCGCGAGGCGCTGATCGACCGTGAGATCGTCATGCACGGCGATGGGCGCCGAAAAACCGCGCGCAATGGCTGCGATCGGCGCCTTGGCGACTCCCTCGAAGCGGAACGTCGCGCGCTCGCCGTCGAGCACCATCAGATGCTCTTGGCGCGCAGCGGGATCGCCCGGCTTGCGGGCGGCCAGCAGTGCGCCGTCCGCGGAGACAAACCCGACCCGCAGCGGAATCGGCAGCGCGCGCTTCTTGTCCTGCCCCGGCGTAGGCGGCGTCTTCTGCTCGACCGTGAGATTGTAGGCGCGCGCCGCTGCATCATAGGCGCCGCGCACGGTGAGGTGCGGCGTGCCGGCCTGCTCGTACCAGCGCGCGAACTCGGAGAGATCGCGGCCGGTGGCTTCCTCAAAACACGTGATGAAGTCTTCGACCGTTGAGGCCGTGCCGTCGCGCCGCTCGAAGTAGAGCTGCATGCCCTTGTCGAACAGCTCCGGCCCGATCATCGCCTTCAGCATGCGGATGACCTCGGCGCCCTTCTCGTAGACGGTCGCCGTGTAGAAATTGTCGATCTTCACATAGCTCGTTGGCCGCACCGGGTGGGCGAGGGGCCCGGAATCCTCCGCAAACTGCCGCGCGCGCAGGCGCTTCACGTCCTTGATGCGCTGCACCGGTCGCGAGCGCTGATCGGCGGAAAATTCCTGATCGCGAAAAACCGTCAGCCCTTCCTTGAGGCAGAGCTGGAACCAGTCGCGGCAGGTGATCCGGTCGCCCGTCCAGTTGTGGAAGTACTCGTGCGCGACGACGCTCTCGATCGCCTCAAAGTCCGCATCTGTCGCGGTCTCCGGATCGGCGAGCACATAGGCGGCGTTGAAGATATTGAGGCCTTTGTTTTCCATCGCGCCGAAATTGAAATCACGCACGGCCACGATGTTGAACACGTCGAGATCGTATTCGCGCTTGAATACGTCTTCGTCCCACTTCATCGCGCGCTTGAGCGAATCCATCGCGTAGGTCGCGCGCCGCGCTTCGCCGGGATCGACGTGGATGTAGAGGTCCACCTTCTTGCCCGTCATGGTGGTGAACCTGTCTTCGATCGTGTCGAAGCCGCCCGCCACCAGCGCGAAGAGATAAGAAGGCTTGGGGTGGGGATCGTCCCACACCGCGTAGTGGCGCCCGTTTGGCAGATCGCCGCTCTCGATCGGGTTGCCGTTCGCCAGCAGCGTCGGGCAGCTCGCTTTGTCGGCTTCCACGCGCACACGGTAGCGCGCGAGCACGTCCGGCCGGTCGAGGAAGTAGGTGATGGTGCGAAAGCCCTCGGGCTCGCACTGCGTGCAGAACCGGCCGCCCGACTGATAAAGCCCTTCGAGCTGCGTGTTCTTCGCCGGCGCAATGCGCGTGACGATCTCAAGCTCAAAACGCGCAGGCGGATTGTGAATCGTCAGCGAGCCGTCATCGGTCTTGTAGGCATCGGCCGAGAGTTCCTTGCCGTCGATCGCGATGCGCTGAAGTTCCAGCCGCACGCCATCGAGCACCAGCGGGCAGGACGTTTCCGCGGCGCGCTGCACCACCGAGCGCGCCGTCACGATCGTCGCGTTCGGATCGAGCGCGAAGTCCATCGCGATCGTCTCGATCCGGTACTCCGGCGGGCGGTATTCGCTTAGACGAACAGGGGCGTTTTCAGCATCGCGCATGCGCTTCTCCAGGGAAGCGCTGTTCTCGCCTTGGGGCAGCGTGAAATCAATCGCCGCTCTGCGAACGGCGCGGCTTACTCTGCCGCGATGCTGTCCGGCGCCGCCATCGTGGTCGATGAGCGATAAATCGATTGCAGCACGATTTCCGCCTGCTGCGCCAATTGCTGAAGCTGCGGCGCCGTTTCGTGCGGCTGATCCTTGGAGAAATCGATCAGTTCGCGCGCGATCCGCAGCAGGCGCATCGAGTTCACAATCATGCGAGACTGGCGCTCGATGCGCTCGGGGTCCCGGTCATATTCGGCCATCGGCACGCGCCAGCCGCCCCAGTCGCGCTCGTCCGTCACGACAACCGGGAAGGTGCCGGGGAAGGGGTAGCGCGCGTCCTGCAGTTCCGGGCGCATTTTGTTCGGCGCGCGGTGAATGCGCCAAACTTCGGTTTCGATGAGATCGGGCCGATCTGGCTCACGCTCTTCGGCGGTCAGTTCGTGCGCCTGAAACTCGCGGCCAAGGCCAACGTCGTACTGAATTTTCAACGGTTCTTCGACGCCCTTCACCCATTGCGGCAGGACGTGCTCGATCGCAGCCCAAGTGCCGACAGGCTTCACGTAAACGCGCTGCCCCTTATGGAAGGACGCCTTGGCCATCTTATGCTCCCGCTGAGGCGGTGAGCGTAGGCGCCAGTCTCTTGCCGCTTCGTGAACGAAGCGCCGCTTTCGGCCCGAAAGTTAACGCGGCGAGAGGCTTTTCTAGGCTGACGCGCGCGTTAAGGTGCCCCCAAAAGGGAGGCCCGCGGTGAACTTCGATTTCTCCGATGACCAAAAGAGCTTGAAGGACGAGGCGCGCAAATTCCTCGCCGATAAGTCGAGCGTGAAAGCCGTGCGCGCGGTGCTGAACGATGAGAACGCTTCGTTCGATCCCGCGCTCTGGAAAGGCGTGGCCGAGATGGGCTGGCTCGGCGCCGCGATCCCGGAAGAGTACGGCGGCCTTGGGCTCGGAAAGCTCGAGCTTTGCGTGCTCGCCGAGGAGATGGGCCGCGCCATCGCGCCGATCCCGTATTCGTCCACGATCTATTTCTTCACCGAAGCGCTGCTCGCCAGCGGCTCGGACGCACAGAAGAAAGCGCTGCTCCCGAAGGTCGTTTCCGGCGAGCTGATCGGGGCGTTCGCGATCTCCGAAGGCCCCGGCGCGCCGAGCCCGTCATCCATTCAAGCGAGCTTCGATGGAAGCACGCTCAGCGGCGTGAAAATTCCGGTGACCGATGGCGACATCGCCACCCACGCCGTCGTCCTCGCGCGCGAAGGGCAGGGCACGTCGCTCGTGATCGTCGATCTCAAGGGCGCCGGCGTGAAGCGCGAGAAAGTCAAAACGCTCGATCCAACGCGTAGCCACGCCAAGATCACGTTCGACAAAGCCAAGGCCGAGCGCCTCGGCGCCGCCGGCCAAGGCTGGGATCTGGCCGAAGCGGTGCTCAACCGCGCCGCCGTGCTGATTGCGTTCGAGCAGGTCGGCGGTTCGCAAAAGTGCCTGGAAGAAGCGGTCGAATACGCCAAGGGGCGTTACGCGTTCTCGCGCCAGATCGCCTCGTTCCAAGCCATCAAGCACAAGCTCGCGGATATGTACGTCGCGCTCGAGGTTGCGCGGTCCAACGCCTATTACGGCGCCTGGGCGCTTTCGACGGATGCGAAGGAGTTGCCGCTCGCCGCCGCCGCCGCGCGCGTTGCGGGTTGCGAGAGCTACCATTTCGCGTCGAAGGAAAACATCCAGACGCATGGCGGCATGGGCTTCACCTGGGAGGTGGACTGCCACCTCTATTATCGCCGCGCCAAGCTGCTCGCGGTGCAGGCCGGCAGCCCATCCGCCTGGAAAGAAAAGCTGGTGCGCCAGCTCGAACTCAAGAACGCAGCCTAAAGCGAGGACGCGATCATGGATTTCAACGACACGCCCGAAGAAGCCAAGTTCCGCGCCGACGTGCGCGCGTGGCTTGAAAAGACCGTTCCCGCCAAAGGCGGCGCAGCACCCCGCGTCGAAGTGACGGCGGAGGATCGCGAAGGTCTCAAGGCCGCCAAAGCGTATCAAGCAAAGAAGGCCGAGGCCGGCTATGTCGGTCTCACGTGGCCGAAGGCGTGGGGCGGCAAGGAATATCCGCCGATCTACAACGTGATCTTCGGTCAGGAAGAATCGAAGTTCGAAGCGCCGGGCGGTCCGTTCGCCATCGGCCTTGGGATGTGCATCCCGACGTTGCTCACGTTCGCGACCGAAGAGCAGAAGCAGCGCTATGCGCCGCCCGCTCTGCGCGGCGAAGAAATCTGGTGCCAGCTCTTCTCAGAACCGAGCGCCGGATCGGACGTTGCGGGCCTGCGCACCAAAGCCGAGCGTGACGGTGATAATTGGGTGATCAACGGCCAAAAGGTCTGGACTTCCGGCGCGCATTATTCGGACTACGGCATCGTTCTCGTGCGCACCAATCCTGACAAGGAAAAGCACAAGGGCCTCACCATGTTCTTCCTGAGCATGAAGACGCCCGGCGTGGACGTGCGCCCGATCCACCAAATGTCCGGCGGCTCGAATTTCAACGAAGTCTACTTCAACGATGTGCGCATCCCGGATTCGCAACGCCTCGGCGAAGTCGGCGCCGGCTGGAGCGTCGCGCTCGTCACGCTTATGAACGAACGCCTCGCTGTCGGCGGCTCGAACGGGCCGGAATATGCCGAGATGCTCGAACTCGCGCGCCGCTTGCCGAGCCCGAGCGGGAAGGGCTCGCTGCTGCAAGACCAAGCGTTCCGCGAAAAGCTCGCCGATTGGTACGTCAGCGCCGAAGGCTACAATCTCGGCAAATTCCGCACCATGACGGCGCTCTCAAAGGGCCAAACACCGGGGCCGGAATCGTCGATCGGCAAGTTGCTCAACGCCAACCGGCTGCAAGATATCTGCAACGGTGCGATCGAAGCGGAAGACCATTTCGGCATCATTTCCGATGCCGCGCTTTCGCCGCTCGAGGCTGTCTTCCAGCAAAGCTACATGTGGGCCCCAGGCCTCCGGATCGCGGGCGGCACGGACGAAATCTTGCGCAACATCATCGCCGAGCGCGTGCTTGGCCTGCCGCAAGACGTGCGCGTCGACAAGGGCGTTGCGTACAAAGACCTGCCGACTGGCCGCTAAACGCAAAAAGGCGCTGCACGTTCTGTGCAGCGCCTCTCGCGTCTCACTCTCTCAAAATCTTACGGCGTGTTCGGGTTGCCGTCGTTCAACTCGCGCTCGGTCTCGGCAGCTTCGTTCGCCACGGCCGAGCCAGCGGCTTCAACGTCTTGGCCCGCGCCGCGCACGGTGTTGCAGCTGGCAGCGCCGCCAGCGGCGGCAAGCGCGAGGAAAATGGCAAGCGGCATGGCCTTGCGATCGAGCAACTTCATAGAACCCTCTCCTGAAACAGATCAGCCGCCCGCAGGCGCTGTGTTGCTGAAACGTGAAAATGCGGTTCCGGTTCCCGCCAGGATCGCGCTCCGCGCGAATTTCAGATAGTTTGCGTTGCATACTAATTTTTGACTTTGCCGTCGCGATGGCCGATACCAGCGTGGGAGGAGAGCGATGGCGCGCGCGCTGGAAGGACTGCGAGTTCTCGATTTCACGCACATGTTGGCGGGGCCGCTGACGACGCATTTCGCGCGCGTGCTCGGCGCCGACGTCATCAAGATCGAAACCACCGGCCGCGGCGATCCCATCCGCTATTACGGGCCCGATCGCCGCTACGACGGCATGGCGCCAAGCTTTATCGCGGTGAATGCGGGCAAGCGCTCGCTCGCGATCGATCTCAAGGCGCCCGAAGCAAAAGACATCATGCGCAAACTGATCGCGCGCGCAGATGTCGTCATCGAAAACTTTCGCCCTGGCGTCGCCGATAAACTCGGCGTCGGCTACGAGGCCGCAAAGGCGTTGCGGGCCGATGTCGTCTATTGCTCGATCTCTGCCTACGGGCAGACGGGGCCGCGCAAGTTTCAAGCGGGCGTCGATAACATCGTACAAGCGACGAGCGGCATGATGCTGTCCTCGGGCGAAGAGGGCGATCCGCCGATCCGCGTCGGCTTTCCCGCGATCGATATGTACGCAGGCACGATCGCCTTCATCGCAATCCTGCAAGCGCTGCTGCGCCGCGAGCGTTTCGGCGTTGGGCAATATCTCGACACGGCGATGTTCGATAGCGCGCTGATGCTGCAAGCGGGCGTCGTCGTGCCTGGCCTAGTCACGGGCAAGCCCTCGCCGCGCACGGGCAATGTCGGCTTCAGCGCGTTGCCAACGGCGGGGCTTTTTCAAACACGCGACGGCCAGCAGATTTCGCTCGGCGTCGTGCAGCAAAACCAGTTCGAAATGCTCTGCCGCGGCATGGGCCGCGAAGACCTGCTCTCCGATCCGCGCTTTGGGCAGCTTGCCGTGCGCAACCTGCCGGAAAATCACGAACCGCTGCGCGCGATCATCGCGACGGAGATCGCCAAGCGCGACGGCGCCGAATGGGAGCGCGTACTGAATGAGCACGGCGCGCCCGCCGGCGTGGTGCGCGACGCTTTCGCGGCCAGCCGCGATCCGCACCTCGTCGAACGCGGCGCAGCGCTCCCGCTCCACGTTCCCGGCCTGCCGGACGCAAAAGACGTGACGATCATGGGCGCGGGCTTCGTTGCCAACGAAGATGCCCCAAACGTCGATACGCCACCGCCGCGCCTAGGCGAGCATTCGCGCGCCGTGCTCGCTGAGCTTGGCTACGCCAGCGGCGAGATCGATGACCTTGCCGCCCGTGGCGTGATCGCGGCGCCCTAAGCCGCCGCGCTCACTTTCGGTTTGCGCAGTTCGGGCGCGAGGCCTTCGCCCATCAGGTCCACGAAGTTGTCGCAGTAGAACGCCTCAACGGCGCGCGGCGAGCTGTCCTTAAGCGATTCATTGAAGCGTTTCAGCGGATTGCGCCCGCCCTCGACGTGCGGGTAGTCCGACGAAAAGAGCGCAACTTCCGGCCCGGCATTCTCGATCAGCCAGCCCGCGTCTTCGTGCGGGTAGGGCGCGACGCGCAACTGCCTGCGCACCAATTCGCTTGGCCGCGCCGAAAGCTTCTGCAGCCGCTCTTCGTTCTTGATGAACGCATGCGCCGCCGAATCCATCGAGCGCATCCAGCCCGGCAGCCACGAAGCCCCAAGCTCGATCGCGCCGAACTTAAGCTTCGGGAAGCGATCGAACACGCCGTCGAAAATCATGGTCGCCAGCGTCTGCATCGCCGAGTTCGGGATCGGCATGTAGGAGACGGACGTGAAATTATCGTCCCCGCCGTGGAAATCCTTCACCGGCGGCAGCCCGTTCTCGCGATAGACCTTCGCCAGTTTTTCTTCGCCGCCGACGTGGAAAAGGATCGGCACGCCCGCTTCCTGTGCGATCGCCCACACCGCATCGAGCGCGACGTGGCTCGGCGCGTGGTGCTTCGGTGGGCGCGACGGCACGAGCAGCGCTTTCGCGCCCATCTCGATCGCTTCCTTCGCGCACGCCTTGGCGCGCTCGAAATCTTCCAGTGGCACATACGCTGTGGCCAGCAAACGCCGGTCAATCTTGCAGAAATCCGTCATCATGCGGTTGTGCGCGGTGGCCGCCGCATAACAGAGCTCGACGTCGTCGCTCTGATCGAGCCCGAAATTGCCAAGGCAGAACGTCGTGAACACGAGTTGGCTGGTGAAGCCGAGCAGATCGAGCGCTTGCGGGCGGT
>CAZMCA010000021.1:0-1543 GCA_964564595.1 uncultured Caulobacteraceae bacterium | reverse complement strand
GTCGTGAACACGAGTTGGCTGGTGAAGCCGAGCAGATCGAGCGCTTGCGGGCGGTCCATCTGCTCGAACGCGCCGAGCGCCTGGTAATTCTTGCGCAGCAGAATGTTCTCGGCGTCGCCCGCGCGGAACGCAGCGTCGCGTTGCTGTTCGCGCGCTTTATCGGCCCAGCCGGCTTTGCCGAGCTTGTTCTGGTAGATCGGCAGCGCGTGGTAGCGGGCGAGCAGGCGCTTCTCGAAATAGGGATCGAGGCAGTCCGGCAGCTCCATCAGGTGCGAATCCGCATCATGGACCACGCGGCCTTCGACATACGCCATCGCTCTCTCCCTGGTTCTTGCCCTGGTTCTCGCCCAGGTTCTTGACCGTCACTCCAGTGTCGCGCGCCGCCCGCCGCAACGGCAAGTGGGAATTTACTGGAAAACGTCGCGGTATTTCTCGCGCAGCAGGTTCTTCTGGACCTTGCCCATCGCATTGCGGGGCAGGTCGTCCACGAAGAAGACGCGCTTGGGGGCCTTGAACGCCGCCAGCTTCTCGCGCGCAGCCTTGATCATAGTGGCCTCATCGCCGCTGCCGGCGACCACGGCCACGACGCTCTCGCCAAAATCCGGATGCGGCGCGCCGATCACCGCGCTCTCGATCACGCCCGGCATCTCATCGAGCACCAGCTCGATCTCTTTGGGATAGACATTGTAGCCGCCGGAGATGATCAGGTCCTTCGCACGCCCCGAAAGCCAGAGTCGCCCAGTTTCATCGAGGCGCCCGACATCGCCCGTGATGAAGAACCCATCCGCCGTGAATTCCTCCTTCGTCTTCTCTGGCATGCGCCAATAGGCGGAGAATACGCTCGGCCCCTTGATCTGCACGACGCCCGTGTCGTCGCCGTCGATGCGCAGCTCGACTCCCGGCAGCGGATAGCCGACGCTGCCCGCGAGCCGCTCGCCGTCGAGCGGGTTGCTCGTGATGATCACCGCTTCGCTCATCCCGTAGCGCTCGAGGATGCGCTTGCCGGTCCGTGCCTCAAACTCGGCGTGTGTGCTTTCCAACAACGGCGCAGAGCCCGAAATGAACACGCGCATGTGCGCCGCTGCTTCCCGCGTGAGCCGCTTTTCGTCCAGCAAACGCGTGTAAAACGTCGGCACGCCCATCATCACCGTCGCGCGCGGCATTGCGGCGATCACGGCGTCATCATCGTATTTCGCAAGCCACAACATCGGCGCGCCGGACAGCAGCGCGCAATGCAGCGCGACGAACAGGCCGTGCACGTGGAAGATCGGAAGTGCGTGCAGCAACACGTCGCGTTCGGAGAAACCCCACGCCAGATGAAGCGCCAGCGCGTTCGCCGCGAGATTGCCGTGGCTCAACATCGCGCCCTTGGAGCGCCCCGTCGTGCCGCTCGTATAGATCAGCGCCGCAAGATCGCTTTCCGAACGCGGCGTCACCGAGAGATCAGGCGCCAGCGTCTCCGCCTCGCGCGCCAACGCCGCCGCATCCGTCACGAACAGCTTCGGCTCGGCGTCGCCGAGGAAGTAATCGACCTCGCTCTGTG
>CAZMCA010000020.1:0-31302 GCA_964564595.1 uncultured Caulobacteraceae bacterium | reverse complement strand
TCGCGGAGAAATAGCAGAAGTGCTCGTGATAGATCGTGTCGAACTGATTTTCCGCAAGCAGCTTTTCGAGGTGCGGGAATTCGAACGTCGTGACGCCATCGGGCTTCATCAGAAGCTTGGCGCCACCGACGAAATCGTTGAGGTCCGGCACGTGGGCGAGCACATTGTTGCCGAGCACGAGATCGGCTTGGCCTTTCTCGGCGACGATCTTTTTGGCGAGCGCAACACCGAAGAAATCTACCGTGACCGGGATGCCTTTCTTCTGCGCTTCTTCCGCGACATTGCCCGAAGGCTCAACGCCGAGGATGTTCGTCACCCCGAGCGCGGGGAAATGCTGCAACAGGTAGCCATCGTTGCACGCAAGCTCGACCACGAAGGATTTGGCGCCGAGGCCGCGGCGCATCGCGATCATCTCGCAATAGGCCTTCGCGTGCGCGACCCACGAGGTCGAGAACGAGGAATAATAGGGATAGTGGTCGGTGAAGATGCCGTCGGCGGCGACGTATTCCTTGAGCTGAACGAGCCAGCACTGATCGCACACCAGCACGTGGAGCGGGAAGAACGGCTCCATCTGGTCGATCTGCTTGTCGTCCAGAAAGGTCTCGCAGAGCGGCGACTTGCCGAGATCGACCAGCGTGTGCGAAAGGCCCGCCCCACAGAGACGGCATTTGCCCGATGCGCCAGCGCTGTTTCCCTGCCCCGTCACGTGCATGCACTCCAAACCGCCCACTCGCGGGCAAGCAAAATTGGGGCCTTTTGGCATCCGCCCGGCCGCGCGGCGCAAACTGAACATCGCGGGGCTAAATTGCACAAGAGTTCGCACGCCGCGCGCATGTCGCAGGCGCCGTTCGCGCGGCGGGGCCGCGTGTTAAGCACGCGCCCGCCCGAAAATCGCGCTGCGCCGGGATCGAACGATGCTATGGGGCTGTCCCTCGGCGAGACGGATCGGCCGCCTGGGCGAGCGATGCGGTCGTGCGTGCGCGCGGCGGGCGAGAAGCGCCCGTTCCGGCACAGCGCGACCGGCCCGGGCATTGAACGGCGATGAGGCGGCGCGGCGAGCGGGACAATGACTGAAACCACCACCGGCCAGGCCCTTTACGATACCGCGGCGCGGCTCTTTCCGATCTGCCGCTCGATCACGGGCGACGGCGTGCGCCAATCGCTGGCGGTGCTGCGCGAGATCGCGCCGATCGAGACGGTGGAGATCCCATCGGGCGCGCCAATTCTGGACTGGACCGCGCCGAAGGAATGGAACATCCGCGACGCGTGGATCAAGAACGCGGCGGGCGAGCGCGTCGTCGATTTCCGCGCCAACAATCTGCACATCCTTCAGTACTCGACGCCGGTGCGCGCGACGCTGCCGCTGGCGGAGCTGAAGAAGCACATCTTCACGATTCCCGCCGAGCCGGACCTTATCCCCTACCGCACGTCGTATTATTCCGAGCGCTGGGGCTTCTGCATGGCGCAACGCGCGCTCGATGCCCTGCCGGACGGCGACTACGAGGTTTGCGTAGATTCGACGCTAGCCGATGGCGCGCTGACCTATGGCGAGCTCGTGCTGCCGGGCGAGATCGAGGACGAGATCCTGATCTCGGCGCACATTTGCCACCCATCGCTTGCGAACGATAATTGCGCGGGCCTCTCGGTGGCCGCGCACCTTGCGGCGGCGCTGGCGCAGGAAAATCGCCGCCACACGTTCCGCTTCCTGTTCGCGCCCGGCACGGTCGGCGCGATCGCGTGGCTCGCGCAGAACGAAGCGACGGCGCACAAGATCAAGCATGGCCTGGTGGTGTCCGGCGTGGGGGACGCAGGCGCGCCGACCTACAAGCGCACGCGGCGCGGCGATGCGCCCGTCGATCGGGCGATGGCGCACGTGCTTTCGCTCGCCGGGCCGAACGCGCGCGTGATCGATTTTTCGCCCTACGGCTATGACGAGCGGCAATACAATTCGCCAGGCTTTCTGCTGGACGTGGGGCTCTTCCAACGCAGCGAGTTCGGCCAGTTCCGCGAGTATCACACCTCCGCAGACAATCTCGATTTCATCGCGCCCGAACACATGGCGGACTCGTTCGCTGCACTCCGCGCCGGGATCGACATCCTCGAGCGCAATCGCACGATGCTGAACCTTCAGCCGAAGGGCGAGCCGCAACTTGGCCGGCGGGGGCTCTACGCCGCGATCGGCGGCGACAAGGACAGCTATTCCAAGAACATGGCGATGCTCTGGACGCTCAACCTATCGGACGGCAAGCACACACTGCTCGACATCGCGACGCGCGCGAAGCTGCCGTTTGCGACCATCGCCGATATTGCGGCAGTGTTGGAGAAGGCCGAGCTGTTGCGCGAAACGGCCTAGCCAGCGAAATCGGCCCAGGCCGCATCCTTCTCGCTCATTACGCTTGGCGGTGCGGGCCATTTGATCGCGAAGACGGGATCATTCCACCGCACGCCGCTCGCCGCGCCCGGCGCGTAGAACTCCGAAATCAGGTAGAACACTTCCGCATCGCCCGTGAGCGTTTGGAAGCCGTGCGCGAAACCCTTCGGGATGTAGAGCCGGCGCTGGTTTTCCGCTGAAAGCTCGAAGCCGCGCCATTGCTTGAACGTCGGCGAGTCCGGCCGCAGATCGACGATCACATCGTAGATCGCGCCCGAGAGGCAGGTGACGACCTTCACCTCTGCATGCGGCGCGTTCTGGAAGTGCATGCCCCGGAGCGCGCCCTTTGCGGCCGTGAACGAGGCGCTGTGCTGCACGAAACGCGTTTCGAGCCCGTGCGCGGCGAACTCCTCCACGCAGAACGTGCGCATGAAGTAGCCGCGCGCATCGCGCATCGGCTCAGGCTCGATCAGCCACGCGCCGGCGAGATCGGTTTGCGTGAAGCGCACGGGCTGCTTACGCGGCCGCGCGATTCGTGTGCCGCAGATCGTCGCCCAGGATGCCTTCGGCCATCAGCTTGCGGATGTGGGCGATGCGCATATAGCGCGGCCCTTCGAACTCATCGTGCGTGAGGCCGCCGCGCTGGTACGCAGCGTAGAGCTGCTCGGCGCCCTTCTTGGCGTCCCATTGCGGCTTGAACGCCGGGATGCGCTCGTTGATCTTCGCAAAGCTCACGCGATAGGAGCGCGTATCCGGGCTCGCATCGGGCGCGAATTCGAGGCGGCAGTTCGGCACCACTTGCGCGACGATCTCGGCGATGTCGCGAATGCGGTAGTTGTTGTCCGTGCGGCCGACGTTGAATGCTTCGTTGTGCACGGCGTCTTCCGGCGCTTCCATCGCGGCGATGAAGGCGCGCGAGATATCTTCGATGTGGACGATAGGCCGCCAGGGCGAGCCATCGGACTTGAGATAGATCAGCCCCTTCGTCACGGCCCAAGCCGTGAGGTTGTTGAGCACGATGTCGAACCGGTGGCGCGGCGAGACGCCATACGCCGTCGCGGGCCGCAGATAGACCGGGCAGAATTTTTCATCCGCCATCGGCGCGATATCGCGCTCGGACCAGACCTTCGACTGGCCGTAGGCGGTGACCGGGTTGAGCGGCGCGGTCTCATCGACCATCGCTTCGCCAGCCTGGCCATAATTGCTGCACGAAGACGCGAGCAGGAAGCGCTTCACGCCGGCCTTCTTCGCAAGCTCGGCAAGATGGACGCTGCCGCGATGGTTGATCGCGTAGGTCGCGTCCGGATTGAGATCGCTGAGCGGATCGTTCGAGAGAGCGGCGAGGTGGATCACAGCATCGAAGCCCGCGAGATCGCGCTCGGTCACGTCGCGGACGTCCTTACGGATCAGCGGAATTTCCGGGAGCACGCCGCCTTCGGCGTAGGTGCAGCGCTCGTAAAGATCGCTATCGACGCCCGTCACGTCGTGACCGGCCTTCTGCAGCATCGGCGTCATCACCGTGCCGATGTAGCCCCGGCTTCCCGTCAGCAGCACTTTCATCGCACTCTCCTTGGCGCGGTTGTCTATGCGCGCCGGCCTTCAATGTCTTTTGCGCGCACCGTATGCGCGACAATTAACTCTTCCGCGCTTAGCGCGCCCGCGGCGCAGTGTTGAACGCGCGGTAGACCACCTCGGACGGCGGCCCGACCAGATACTTCTCCGCGCCGTCTTCCAGCGCGCGCGCGTAGACGCCGAGCGCGCCATCGATCGCTTCGACGGTGCGATCGATGTCGGCTTCCTTGTGCGCGTAGCTGATGACGAGCGAGGGCGCGATCACGCCGCGCTTGATCAGCTCCTGCAAAAACAGCGTGCGGTACGGCTGGCTTGGATGGCCCGCTTTATCGCGCGTTCCGAAGAACAGGCAGCAATCCTTGCCGATCACCTTCACCTGCTCACCCACGCCGTGGCGCGCGATGGCCTCTTCCATGCCGGCGCGAAGGCGCGCGCCTTGGCGATAGACGTGCTCGATCACAGGTTCGGTATCGTAGATCTTCATCGTGGCGATCGCAGCGGCCAGAGCGTGGGTTTCGCCGCCATGCGTCGTCGACATTAAGAAAACGCGCGGCTTATCGGTGTGATCGAGCCCGCCGAGACGCATATATTCGCGCTTGCCCGCGAGCGCCGAGACCGAGAAGCCGTTGGCAAGCGCTTTGCCGAACGTCGAGAGATCCGGCTCGATATCGTAGAAAGCCTGCGCGCCGTTCTTGTGCCAGCGGAAGCCGGTGATCATCTCATCGAGAATGAACAGCGCGCCTTCCTTGTGCGCGAGATCCTTCAAGGCCTGGAGATAGCCGGGCGGCGGGTCTGTATCGCGCGCCGCTTCCAGGATCACGCACGCGATCTTGCCGGGATGCGCCGCAAACAGCGCGCGCGCATTTTCGATGTCGCCGTATTTGAATTTAACCGTGAGATCGATCGTGCCTTGCGGCACGCCGCCGTTCATCGCCGTCGTGCCGATGAACCAATCATCGACCGAAAAGAATGGGTGATCGCCGCAGATCGCAACGAGATCGCGGCCGGTATAGCCGCGCGCGAGCTTCACGGCCCCGGAGGTCGCGTCCGATCCGTCCTTGGAGAACTTAACCATCTCCGCGGCCGGGACCATTTTCAGAAGCTGCTCAGCGGCGGCGACTTCGATCGCAGCGGGGCGCGCATAGTTGCAGCCGTCTTCAAGTGTGGCGCGCACGGCGTCGAGCACCGGCCCATAGGCGTGCCCAAGGCCCACAGCGCGATTGCCCATGCCGTATTCGATGTACTCGTTGCCGTCCGCGTCCCACACGCGGCAGCCCTGCCCGCGCGCGATGAAATGCGGCGCGCGGATCGGGTATTGATCCTCGCCCTTGGCGTAGGTGTGCGAAGCGCCGGGGATGATCTGGCGCGCGCGCGCCAGGAGCTTGTCCGACGCTTCGAACTTTTCCCGGAACCCGCTCACGCCCACGCCCCATTCTGGAGAAGACAAATAATAGCCGCCGGACGCGCCGCCGCGCCAGCACATGCGCGCAGCGCGCGCGTGTTTTGCCGCGAAATCATGCGCCGCCCGCACTTTGCTTGGCGCTGATCGCGTCTTGAAGCGCCGCGAACACCTCTTGCGCGGTGACATGACGCAGGCATGCCATCGCCGCGCAGCCGTGGGTGCGGTGGCACGGCGCGCATGCGGTCTCGACGCTCGCGCGGCGGGCGAAACGCTGTTGCGGGCGCCAGCGCTCCCCCGGCTGGATACCGTTGAACAGGATCGCCGAGGGCGTTTCGAAGCAGGCCGCGATATGCCCGGCGCCGGTATCGACGCAGACGAGGCCGGCCGATTCTTTGATCAGCGTGGCAAAGCCCACGAAGTCGAGCTTGCCCGCAAAGCTGACGCCCCCGGTCTCCGCGCGCACCGGCTCGATCTGCGCGGCCTCGGCTGGCAGGCCGGTGAACGCGAGCTTGTAGCCGGCCTCAGTCAGCGAACGGCAGAGCGCGATCCAATGGGCCGCCGGCCAGTCGCGGCGCGGATCGCCTGCGCCGACATGCACCACAATGTAGCGCCCAAGCGCACGCGCCTCTTCGAGCGCCGCCTGTGACTCGCGAAAGCCGGGATAGACGGCCGGGCCAATCTCAAGATCCGGCAGCACGAGCCGTGCGACGCGGGCCATGTTCGCGGCGACGCTTTCGTTCGGCGCAAAGCCCGCGCGGTGCGTGAAGAAGCCACCGCCCCCGCCGGACGTGAAACCGGCGCGCACGGGAACGCCCGCTTCCCACAACAGCATCGCCGTGTTGCCGAACCAGGCGTAGGCGTCGATCGCCAGATCGTAAGACGCGGCTTTGAGCTCCACGCGCACCGGGCCGCGCAGCGCTTTGGCGCGCGCCATCTTGGCGCGCATGCCGCCGGCGCCGCGATCAAGCGTCCAATGCGAGGCGACGTGAATGCGGTCGGCGATATCACCCGCCTCCGCAAGCCCGCGCGACCAGGGACCGATCAACACGCCGACGGAAGCAACACGCGGGTGTGCGCGCAACGCCGCGATCAGCGGCATCGTGACGATGAGATCGCCCGCATGGCCAAGATTGGAGACGAGCACGTTGAGCTTGCGTCCGTCCGGGAGCGGCGCGGCGCGCGCGGGCAAGAAGCGCGCGCCGATGTCGGCCGCCCACATGCCCGCGACCAGTGCTGGATTGCGGGCCAGGAATGGCCCGGTCGCGGCCCGCTGGGGCTCGGCGTAGCGGATCGGATCGGCGCTCATGCGAAGCGCGCCTCGATCAGCGCGATCAGCTCATCGGCCGCGCGCGACCAGCGGAATTTTTCCTTCTGTGCTGCGCCGGCGGCCTTGAGGCGCGCGGACACGGCGGGCGTCATCGCTTCGGCGACGCGTGCGGCGATCTCGTCCGCGTCGGTCGGATCGAAATAGAGCGCGGCGGCGCCGCCGACTTCCGGCAGCGACGCTCGGTGTGAAAGCGCGAGCGGCGCGCCTTCGAACAATGCTTCGGCGGGCGGCAGGCCAAACCCCTCCATCAGCGAGGGCTGAACCACGCAGGCCGCGTTGGCGTAGAGCGCACGCAGAGCGCCGTCGCTCACCTGCGGCAGGCGCACGACGCGCGGATCGGCGGCGAACGCGGCGGCCTCTTCGTAAGCGCCAGGCTGATGCAGGCCCGTCACGGCGATGCGGATGGACGGATCGAGCCGCGCGGATAGCGCCGCCACAGCGAACGGCGTGTTCTTCAGCCGCGCCGGGCTGCCCGGCACGAGCACGTAGGGCGCGCCGGCGAGACCATGCTGCGCGAGTATTTGCGGTTCGGGCGGCGTGCGCAGCAGATGATCGGCGCCGTTGAGGATGACGTGGACGCGCGCGGGCGCCGCGCCATGCGCGATCAGCCGCTCACGCGCGAATTCCGATACGGCGACGATCTCGAAGCCGCGCGCCTTGATCCCGGCCCAGATCGCGTGCGTCCAGAGCCGGAACGGGGCCGAATACGTGTCGGGCGCGTCCATAACCTGCGCGTCGTGCACGAACACGATCCCACGCGCCGCGGCGAGCGGGGCGGTGTTGCAGAAGCTCAGAAACGTCGCGTCCGGCCAGCGGCGCGGCATGGCGAGCTGCTCGCCGGCGATCCCGGCGGGGGTTTGAAGAAGGCGCGCGCCGAAGGTGTCAACGCCGACGGGCGCGGCGACGCCGATCGCGCCTAGGCCGCGCGCGGCGGCGGCTTGCGTGAGCGCGCGCAAAAGCTCGCGCCCCACGCGCCCTACGCCGCTCATCGGCTTGCCTAGAAAGCGGCCGTTCACCACGAGCGGCTTGCCGCCCGGCTCCCACAGCCGCCCTTCCCCGCACGTGCTCACACCAGACCCCTTGCGCACGCGGTCCTTAATGCAAAGGGCGCACCGGAGCGACGCTGGAAAACACGCCTGACGCGCGTGTTAGCGGCGAAAGACGAAGAGCCGCGCGCCCAGAAAATTCCAGATCAACACAAGCCCCGTCGCGAACACTTGCGCCAACAGGTAGGGCAGCGACAGCGGCGGCCCGTGCAGCGCGGCAAAGATCGCGCCGTTAAGGACAAGGCCGATGGCCGCGACGCAGAGAAAGAGCATCAGGCCGCGCCCGAACGCGGGCGTCTCATCGAACGTGAAGCGGCGGTTCAGCGTGTAGCTCACGATGGCGCCGAGCACGAATCCAGCCGTCGTCGCCCACAGCGGCAGCGCGTGACCAAGCTCGATCAGAGCGATCATCAGCGTGTAGTGCGCGGCGGTCGCGACCGCGCCGACGGCGGCAAAACGCATGAACTGCCGCGCAACGCTCATGCATTGCGCGCCGGCTCGCTCGCTTCAACGTCGACGCGGGCGGGCGCGTATTCGGCGACGAAGTAGAGCGGGCGCGATTTGGACTCGTTGAAGACCCGGCCGAGATATTCGCCGATCACCCCCAGCGCCATCAACTGCAGCCCGCCGAGGAAGAGCACCGCGACCAGCAGCGACGCGTAGCCCGGCAGATCGACGCCCTGGATGATCGTTCGAAGCGCGATGAACGCGCCGTAGCCGAAGGCCACGAGCGCCACCAAAAGACCCACGTAACTGGCCACTTTGAGCGGAAACACCGTGAACGAGGTGATGCCCTCGAGCGCGAGGTTCCAGAGCCGCCAATAGCTCCACTTGCTTGCGCCCGCGTAGCGCGGATCGCGCACATACGTGACCTCTGCCTGCGAGAAGCCGACCCAGGCGAACAGGCCCTTCATGAACCGGTGCGATTCCCGCAATTGCGTGACGGCCTGCACGACGCGCCGGCTCATCAACCGAAAATCGCCCGTATCGCGCGGCAGCGCGACGGGGCCGACGCGGTGGATCAGCTTATAAAATGCCGAAGCCGTGGTGCGCTTGAGCGCGGTTTCGCCCTCGCGCCGGAGCCGGCGCGCATAAACCATATCGAACCCCTCGCGCCATTTCGCGACGAGCTGCGGGATGAGTTCGGGCGGATCCTGAAGGTCAGCATCGATCACGATCACCGCGCGGCCGCGGGCGTGATCGAGCCCCGCCGTCAGCGCGATCTCCTTGCCGAAATTGCGGCTGAGATCGACGATCGAAATCCGCCGGTCCTGCGCGCGCAGAAGCCGCATTTTCGCGAGCGTGTCGTCCCGGCTGCCGTCGTTCACCAGCACCAGTTCGTAGGAGCCGCCGAGACCGGCCATCACCTCGGTGATGCGCGCATGGAACGCCTCGATGCCCTCGGCCTCGTTGTAGGCCGGCGTCACGACCGAGAATTCGATCTCCTGCGCCATCGTCCGGCAGGTCTCCTTGCCGCCAAGTCTTACGCTGCTTCCCGGCTCTCGAGCCAGCGGCGCCTGCAAACGCGCCTCAAATGCACCGGCGCGCGCGAAACGCCGGTTCGAGGTTCAAGCCGCGCGCGAATGAACGACCGCCCCAGGCGAGCCTAAACCAATCGCACATCTTTCGGTTGCTTTCGGATGCGCATCGCTTCGCGACGTTGGCGAGTGTCGGCACACTTCTGAAGAAATGCGAAGCACGAGAACTGCGGAAAGCTTAATGCGGCGGCATTGGCGCCCTGGCGACTTCTTCGCCAAACCAGCATAGTCAGCGCGCCTAATACGGGTGTCATAGTGAGAGCTTAAGCATCGTCTGCTATTGGGCGGACAAGGCGGAAAGGCTGCGTCGTGAGCGGTCAACAACGCCGGGTGGGCTTTATCGGCCTGTTCGGCACCGGCAATCTTGGGAACGAGGGCTCGCTCGACGCCTTGCTGCGCCTTGTGCAGAAGGAGCGTCCGGCTGCGCCGGTTTCCTGCGTTTGCGGCAATCCCGACAAGCTTGAGGCCAGACAAAACATTGCAGCGCTGCCGCTGTCGCGCGCGGGCTTTCGCTCGGGCTGGGCTCAAACGCTCAACACGTTGCTGCTGAAAATTCCCGGCCGCGTCGTCGACTTCTTCGAAACGCTGATGAAGGCGCGGCTGTTCTCGATCCTCATCGTACCTGGCACCGGCATTCTGGATGATTTCGGCGAAGACCCCCTCGCCATGCCGTACACGATCCTCAAATGGACGATCGCAGCGCGCCTGACGGGCGCGAAGTTCGCCTTTGTGAGCATTGGCGCCGGGCCGATCCGCAATCCGCTCAGCCGCGCGCTGATGACGGGCGCCGCCCGGCTCGCGAACTACCGCTCCTATCGCGATCAGATCTCGAAGGACTTTATGGAATCGTGCGGGCTCGATGTTTCGCGCGATCCCGTCACGCCCGATCTCGCGTTCCGCCTGCCCCGCCCGGCGGCGGCGGCGCCCGAGCCGAAGGTGATCGGCCTTGGCGTGATGACCTATAGCGGCTGGAGCGGCGCAGACCGTGCGCTCTACGATGCCTATATCGAGAAGATTTCGCGCTTTGCCTCATGGCTGATCGCGCGCGGCTTCACCGTGCAACTGATGATCGGCGAAGACAGCGACGAGCAAGCGATCGCCGATGTGCGCAGCAAGGTCACCGCCACGCCCGAGCAGCTCCGCTACACGCCCCCCTCATCGCTCAGCGAGTTGATGGACCAAATGGCGCGGGCCGAGCTCATCATCGCGACGCGCTTTCACAACATCGTCTGCGCGATGGCGATGGCCAAGCCCACGATCTCGCTCGGTTACGCGCAAAAGAACGACGTGCTGCTGCGCGAGTTTGGCCTCGGCGAATTTTGCCAGCACACCGACACGTTCGACGTCGAACGCTTGTGCGATCAGTTCGAGCGACTCTATGCGACGCGTGCGAGTTATGAAACCGCGATCCGCGCGCGCCTCGATGCGTATGATCAAGCGCACCAGGCGCAAGACGCCGTGCTACTCGGCATGATCGACGGCGCAGCGCCCCGCGCTGAGCCTAGCGCGTCACCAGAAGAACCCAATCGCGTTCGCCGGCGGCGTTTTGCGGCGGCGCGCTAAGCGTACGCCCGCTTCGCGCGTTTCGCTCTTCTCCGTTTGACGGATCGAACCAACGCGCAGCCCGCGGCGCCTGCGCGAGCGTGACTGCGCCGCCTTCGGCCAGATAGATCACGCCTTGCGCGGCGCTCGACGCGGCGGCGAGGCGCGGCCCTTCAGCGAAGCTTGAGTCGGGTGTGAGATCCCACCAGGGCAGCCGATCGAACAGCGCCTTCAGATGCGTCATCGAACGCGCACCGGGGCTATCGAGTTGCGCGTGCCAATTCGTCGGCGCGGGAAAGACGCCGGGCCCATCGAAGTGCCAAATCGGATTGTTGCCATAGATCTGGCCGCACGCGCCGTTCAGCAACGCTTCATAGGCTTGGCGGCGCACGCGTTCGCCGCCCGCATCATGCTCGTTTTCGTATGCGCTCTCGAACAGAATGACGGGTTTCGCCGGTTCACGCGTATAGGATGCGCGTACCGGCGGGCCGACATCGTTGTACGTATAGACCGTGTCGAAATCGAGCCAGGGCTCGCCTTCCCAGTAATCGCGCGCGGATTGCTCGGGCATGCAATGGGCCGTCATGAGCGCATCGGGCGCTGCGCTGCGAATGCCTTCAGCCACGGCCCGGACGATGTCGCGGTTTGGCGGCGCGTAATCGCCGCCATTGACCCACACGATATTGTCGAACGCACGATAGCGCGCGCCCACGAACGCGCCGTAGCGCCGCAGCACCGTTGGCCCCTCGCGCAGCATGGAATGGTGCCAGCCATCCGGCCCGCCGCCGTAGCCAAGATAGGCCGGCGTGATCAGGAGAGAGAAGCCAAGCTCGCGCGCGCGCGCGATGATCCAATCGGCATGCGCAAAATAGGCTTCGTTCGGCGCGACGAAATCGGCGCCGTCCAGAAATGGCGCATCGCCATAGGCGTTCGCCGGCGCGTTGCGCGAATAATAGAACTCGATGAGCGAAACGAGGATCGTGTTGAAACCGCGCTGCGCGCGGTCCGTGAGATAGCGCTCGGCGTCCTCGCGCGTGGTTTCGCCGATCAGCGACCAGGCGGCTTCCCCGTGAAGGAGAAACGGCTGCCCGTTGGCGCCGGCAAGGCAACGCCGCGAAGGATGCACGCGCAACGGCCAACGCCCCGGCGCAGTGGATGGCGCGATGCTCGGCGCGGCGCGCGCGGGCTGAAACCCCGCCGCCGGCGCAGCGCAAGCGAACGCCGGCAGCGCCGCCGCTGCAGCGGCCGCGCGCAAGATGTCCCGCCGGGAACGGGGTTGTAGAAGGCGCCTTGTCACTGTGGCGATTGTGCTGAGCGGGCTACGGCGCGAACAGCGAATTCGTTAATGAGTGGAAGCGGGTGGATAGACACGCGCCTCCATCGCCGCAATCGCGGCGCGCACACGCCGCCGCTCCCCCGTGCGGCGCAGCGCGTTTGCGGCGTAGGCGACGCCGAAGTCATAGGGCGGAATGTTCGCGATGCCTCCGAGCAGCGCATTGATGCGCGTCAACAGCTTGTACTCGCGCGCATCGCAGCGGTGCGGCTGGACCGGCAGGAACTTGCTCTTGCCGGTGTAGTGGCGGCACACGGCGCTCGCCCAGAGATCGGTCTGATAGGCTGACTTCTGGAGGTTGAGCGCCATCGGCAGCGCGCGCCAGCCGCCGTTCAGCACCATGTTGCTCGGGCATTGGTCGATGTCGTCGCATGTCCCGGCCCGATAGGGGCAAACCTCGCTATGCCGCCGGATCGCATCGATGAAGCGGGCCTCCATGTCCATCTTGTTCCAGGCCGCCGCGTTGGCGAACAGGAGACCGCTATTGAAGTAACGGGGCGAGGCGCCGTGCGCGGCGCAGTTCGTGAGAAAGTCCGGAATGTCGACACCGGTGGACATCGATAAGTCCGGGCACGCCGCCAGCGGCTCGGCAAAATTGGCGCGGCCATGAAGGTCCAAATCGGCAAATGCCAGAATGTCCCCGTCGATGTAGAGCACGTGATCGTAGTTGGCGGCGTAGCGTGAAATCGCCGAGATTTTACCGCACGCGACCGGCGTTATCCTATGATCCAGCGCGCGATCCATGTGCGCTTGCATCGCCGGAACCAGTCCAAACGGCGCAACGGCGCCGCGATGACCGCGCTCGGTAAGCAGTCTCACCAAGGACGCCGGCAGCGGCGCGTCATAGCCGCTCTGCATCAGGTAGAAGTCGAGCGGCTGGCTGTGATGCAGCGCGAGCGATGCCATGCTGAACAGCGCATAGTTGTGGTAATTCGCGTCTCCAAGGTAAACGACCGCAACTCTGCGGCTCATAAAGCCTCTCCACATCACTTTGGCTGAGGCGGCACACATATGGCAGGCGTTCAGGGCGCGCAATCGCGGGCGCGCCGCTCTTGTAGGCCGCGCCCGTCCCTCGCGCAGCGCGCTCCTTCTGCCGCGAAATGGCACGGCGCACATCGTGCATGGCTTTTGTTTTCAGTTTGGGTGAAGACACTGGTTGGGGCGCGACCGGTGCGCTTGGGGATTTAACTTGGGCATCCGCGGCGCCCTCATCATTACGACCGCCAACCGCTACGTGAGCATGGTGGTTAACTTCGCAACGATCGCGATCACCGCCCGCCTTTTGACGCCTGCGGAGTTTGGCGTCTCTGCGATCGGTATTGCGATCACGAGCATTGCCGTCGCGCTCAGTGAATTTGCGCCGCAGACCTACCTCATCCAAAAACCCGGACTGACGCGCACGGATATCCGCGCAACGTTCACGATGATGATGCTCGCGGCCGCGTCGATCGCGGCGCTTATCATCGCTGCGGCGCCCTGGCTCGAGGAATTCTACCGCCAAGAGGGCCTGACGCCCTATCTCGGACTGATCGCGCTGACACTGCTGTTCGAGCCGTTCCACACGACGATCGCGGGCATTCTGCGGCGAGAGATGCAGTTCGTGAAGGCCTCGCTCGTCAGCATGGCGAACGTGCTTGGGAACTCGGCGGCGCTGATCTGGTTCGCGAGCAACGATTTCAGCTTCATGAGCTTCGGCTGGGGCTGGCTGGCGGCTTCCCTCGCCAGCTGCGCGGTGGCGTTCGCCTGCCGCCCCGACCTCAGCATCTTCGTGCCGACGCGCCACGCACTGCGCCCCCTCCTCGTGTTCGGCGGCTACAATGGCGCGGCCTCAGTGCTCTTTCGCGTATATGAGGCGGTGCCATTTCTGGCGTTTGCGCGCATCCTGCCGATGCAGGCGCTCGGTCTGCTCAACCGCATGTTCACCACCATGCAGATTCCGGACAAATTTATGCTGGCCGGCGTCATGTCAGTCGCGCTGCCAGCACTCTCACAGATCGGCCGCGAAGGCGGCAACCTCAAGAGCGCCTATCTCAACGCCATCACGCACGTCACGGCGCTGCAATGGCCCGCGCTTGCGATGATGGCGATCCTCGCTTACCCGATCACGGATTTGCTGCTCGGCCCGCAATGGGAAGCCGTCGCGCCCCTGCTGCAGATCGCGGCGATCGCGTGGATGTTCAATTTCTCCTACCAGATCGACTATCCGGTCATGGTCGCGTGCAATGCGATGCGGGCCAATCTGCTGCGCGCAGCGATCACCTGGCCCGTCTCCGCCGCGCTCCTGATCGGCGCGGGCTTCTTCGGCGCGACAGCGGTGGCCGCGAGCCTTCTGGTGATTATCCCGCTGCAGGCGTTCAGCTCGCTCTGGTTCGTGCGGCGGGAACTCAATCTCGGATTCCTCGAACTCATCGCCGCGCTGCGCCAAAGCCTTGTCGCGACATTGGGCGCCGTGGCCGGCCCGCTCGTGTGGGTTGCGGCGCGCGGCGGTTTCGAGATGTCTCTGTTCGAAGCGATCGGCATGTCGGCGGCGTGCGGCGCCGGTTGGCTGGCGGGGCTTTGGATGTCAGCCCATCCGATGTGGGGCGAACTCAATCGCGCGCTTTCAACGGCGGCTTCGCGCTGGTCGCTGCGCGGCTCCTAGGCGAATGCGCTTCCAAGCAAGCCGCCTGCGCCCTATCAATACGACCCATGCCGCTGATCGACATCGCCATCCCGAACTATCGCTACGGGCGATATCTTCGCCAGTGCGTTGAGAGCGTTCGGGCGCAGGGCATCGACGATCTGCGCATCCACATCATCGACAACGCCTCCGATGACGACAGCGTCGAGGTCGCGCGCGCGCTCGCAGCGGAAGACGCGCGTATCTCGGTAAACGCACGCCCTGCGAACCTCGGTCCGCAAGCCTCCTTCAACGAAGGCGTCGATTGGGCGCGTTCCAAGTACATGATGATCCTGTGCTCGGACGACTTCCTCGCCGACGGCGCCCTCCGGCGCGCCGTTGCAGTACTCGAGGAGAATTCCAACGCAGTCTTCGCCTATGGGTTAGAGGCCCTCTACTTCGAAGGTCAGGCGCTGCCCAACCTCGATCGGACGCCCGAACAGCTTGCGTGGCGCATTCAAAGCGGCCTGGGCTTCATCCGCGACTTGTGCGGCACGCCCAATAAACCGCTAGCGCTCGGGACCGTCGTTGTGCGCACCGACGCGCACAAGAAGGCAGGCCACTATCGCCCCGAACTGCCCTACACGGACGACTGGGAAATGATCTTGCGGCTTGCGACGTTTGGCGACGCCGCTGCGACGGAAGCGTTTCAAGGAATCCGCCGCGAGCACGCCGCAAATATGAGCCGTGAGTTTTGGAAGAAGCGCCTAGATTCGCTTACTGAGCGCGAGAAAGCCTACGTGAGCTTCTTCGCGCATGAAGGCCGCGACTTGGCGGGCGCGGACGAAATGCTCGCGCTGGCGCGCCGGCGGCTTGGCGATACGGCGTATTGGGCCGGCGTTTCGCACGCTGTGCGCGGGCGCCCAGGCGCGCGCGAGCTGTTCGACTTTGCGTTTACACGCGCGCCGGCGAGCCGCTTTGCGCCACCCGTGCAGCATCTGGCCCGGATCGCCAACCCTATCGAACGGGTGCAGCGCGTGATTGGCGAAGCGTTCGGCGGAAGGCGCCCCGCGGCTTAGCGCGCCTCTTCCTTCAACATCGCGGCGGCCTTTTCCGCGATCATCATGGTCGGCGAATTTGTGTTGCCCGAAGTGATCGCGGGCATCACCGAAGCGTCCGCGATGCGCAGACCATCGACGCCCAATACACGCAAGCGCGCATCGACGACCGCGCCCGCAGCATTGGCGCTGCCCATGCGCGCCGTGCCGACGGGGTGAAAAATAGTCGTCCCCAACGCGCGCGAAGCGGCCAGCAAAGCCTCATCACTGGCCTCATGCGCGCCCGGCCGCCACTCTTCCGCGCCGAGCCGCGCAAGCGCCGGCTGGCCAGCGATCTTGCGCACGAGCTTCAGCGCATCGATTGCGACGCGCTCATCCTCGGGCGTTGAAAGATAGTTCGGCTGGATCGCAGGCGCATCGGCGGCATTGGGCGTTTTCGCATGAATGAACCCGCGACTTGTGGGGCGCAGATTGCACACGCTGATCGTGATCGCCGGAAACGCGTGCAGCGGCTCGCCGAATTTATCGAGCGACAGCGGCTGCACGTGAAATTGCAAATTTGGCGTCGCGTGCTCCGGTGAGGAATACGCAAACGCGCCCATCTGCGAGGGCGCCATCGTCATCGGTCCACGCCGGCGCGCGGCGTAATCAAGCGCCATCAGCGGCCGGCGCCAAAGCGCGGCGTACATCTCGTTCATCGTCGCCGCGCCGCGCACTTTGAACACGGGCCGGACCTGCAAATGGTCCTGCAAGTTTTCGCCGACGCCCGGCGCGTGCTTCACCACCGCGATACCGAGCGCCTGCAACCGCGCGCCATCACCGATGCCGGAGAGCTCAAGCAACTGCGGCGTTCCAATCGCGCCCGCCGTCAGCACAACACCGCGCGCCGCCCGAGCTGTCACCACCTCGCCGCCACGCCGGTACGTCACTCCAACGGCCCGCCCATTCTCGATCACCACGCGCTCAACCTGCACGCCGGTTTCGAGTCGCACATTCGGCCGCTTCAGCGCCGGCTTCAAAAATCCGCGCGCCGCGCTCCAACGCACGCCCTCCTTCTGGTTCACGTGAAAGTATGAGACGCCGAAATTGTCGCCGCGGTTGAAGTCGTCGACGCGCGGCACGCCCGCGCTCGCCGCCGCTTCCGCGAACGCATCGAGCACCGGCCAGCGCATGCGCGGCGCCTCCACGCGCCAGCCGCCGCCGCGCTTATGCAGATCGCCCGCTTCAACGGCCCAATTGTCTTCCTGCGCGAGGAAGTACGGCAGCACGTCGTCCCAGCCCCAACCTTCGAGGCCGCGCTGGCGCCAGCCGTCATAATCGGCGGCCTGCCCGCGCATGTAGATCATCGCGTTGATCGCGGAGGAGCCGCCGATCACCTTGCCGCGCGCATACCCGAGCGTGCGCCCCCCGAGGCCCGGGATCGGCTCGGTGACGTACATCCAGTCCGCACGCGGATTGCCGATCGCGAAGAGATACCCGACCGGAATGTGCAGCCAGATCCAATCGTCCCGCCCGCCGGCTTCCAGCACCAGCACGCGCGCGCGTCCACCGGCGGAGAGCCGGTCGGCCAGCACCGACCCGGCCGAGCCAGCGCCGACAATGATGTAATCCGCGTCCTCACCCATCGGGGGCGACGATGCCCCGCCCCGCGAGCGCCCGCCAGCGGCTCGTTATGCACAGCCGGGCGTGACACCGAAGGGGCTTTTGCATTCGGCGCGGCGGGCCGTATAAGCGCGGCCTCCGGACAGGTGGCCGAGTGGTTGAAGGCGCACGCCTGGAACGCGTGTATAGGGGAAACTCTATCGAGGGTTCGAATCCCTCTCTGTCCGCCAGCCCCTGCTCAAGATGACCAACGGCCTGCCAATTCCCTCGTGGGCGCGATCTCTCCGTGCGGAGGGCTGGGCAAACATTCATGATCTCATCGAACAGCCGCCGCGCCTCACCGGCGTCGATTCATTCTGCGGCGACGTGCGCGCGCACACGCTGATCCTCGGGAAGGACTGCGCCCCGACGCGCGTCTTTCGCAAGCGCCTCGCGCGCGGACACCGCGATCCCTGGAGCCATGACCCAAAGCTGAAGACCAATCGCACCTTGGCGCGCATGCTCTTGGCGGTCGGCATCGAGGCGCCCGTGGATGGTTCAGCCGCCGCGAGCTGCGGCGCTTACTACGCCAACGCAAACTACCTCCTGCGTGACGACGGCGCGTTCTCTGGAGCGCTGCCGAACGCCGCCGCAGGACTATCCGCGAGCCGTCCCATCCTCGAATACATACTTGATGCGCTGCCGCTTATCCGTGTGATCGCGATGGGCGAAGACGCATATCGCGCACTCGCGTGCATCTACGATCTTGAGACGCCTTGGCGTGTGGCGGTTACCGATCGGGTGCGCGCTACTACGAGCGGGGGACTCATGATCTTCGCCTCCTCCCATCTGGGTCACTGGGGTGTACGCAACAGAGCGCCGGGATCCTCGCGTGAGGCATGCTTGGCGCTCATCGAGGAGGACTGGCGCGCAATGTTTGCGCAATAGCCGGATAAAAAAAATGCGCCGCTGGGAGGCGGCGCATTCAAGGAGGGATTGGCAAATCCGCTTTCGGGGGGAGCGCGCCTTTAGAAGCGCGCCTTGAGGCCGATTTCGAACACCCGGCCGGCGACGTCCGAGGCGAGCGGCAAATAGCCGTAGAAGCCGATCGGATCGACGGGCGGATCTTCATCGGTCAGGTTCTGGACGTTGAACGTGACCTGCATGCGATCGCCGAACTGATATTGCATCGTCAGATCGTGCGTGATTTGCGCATCGAGCTGGATGTTCGCGGCTTGCGGATAGGCGGCGGCGAGGATGTTGCCGCCGATTTCCAACAGGCTGCTCGTATAATGCGTGGTCCAGCGGATGTTGGCCGGGCCGTGGCTGTAGTTGGCGAACGCGTTAGCCTTCCATTCGGGGATTGCATAGAAGAACTGCAGCGAATCCGCGAAGCCGAGCCGGTCTTGCGAGGCCGCTAGCGTGAGCCCTTCGAAGCGCGGCGAGCGGAGCGCGCCACGCACCCATTCCAGATTGCGCGTGCCATCGACGCCGAGCGTGAGTGCGCCGCCATAGACATCGTCGAAATCGTAGCTTGCCGAGAAATCGATCCCGCGCGAGTTCACGCCCGGGCCGTTGATGTAGCGATATTCCCGCACGCCGTTGAAATCGCTCATGCCGCGCGTGCCGAAACCGACATCGCTGCCGTCCTTGCACGAGCCAGACGCGAAGTTGAACGAATTGCGGAGCGCCACGATCGTTGCGTTCGTGGTTTCGCAGAAGCTCGCTTGCGGGATCGCCGCGCCCGGGCCCGCGCCGTCCGGATCGAAGCCGGCCGCCGCGTAGAACGCGTTGAACATCGAAGACGCGCTCTCGGTCGTGATCTCGTCCTGGAACTCGTATTCGAAGTAATCGACGCTGGCGCGGAAATTGCCCGCATCGACAACGAAGCCCGCGCTCATCGTGTTCGCCGTTTCCGGCTGCAGGTTCGGATTGCCCCACAGATCGGATGGGCGATAGACGCCGATCGCCGAGAAGTTGATGAGGCCGCGCGTCGGCTCGTTCAGCAGGAATTGCTGGCCGGGCGCGCGGAACGTGGAGCCCGCCGAAGCGCGCAGCGCAAGCCACGGCACGGCCTGCCAACGCACGGAGACGCGCGGATCGGTCGTTGAGAGATCGCCGAACGTTTCGTGGCGGAGCGCCGCGGAGATTTCGAGATCGTCCGTCACCGGCAAGCGCAGTTCGCCGTACGCGGCGTTGGTGATCCGGTCGATGTCGTACCCGCGCAGACCCACGTAGAAGATCGTGCTGCCTGCGGCCGGGCTGCAAACCGGCGTGCCGTCGCCAAACGGCGGGCTATCGGGGCAGCCCGTCACGTCGATGTCGAAGATGCGATCGGGCTCGAAATTCGTCCGGTCGTAGCGATATTGGAAACCGACCGCCCACTGGATCGGCCCGCCCCACAACTCGAGCGGCAGCGAGCCGTCGAAGATGAGATCGCCGGTGAGGTTTTGGAAGTTCGTCTGCGCGGTTTGCGTGGCGAACAGCCAACGCACCATTTCCGGATTGTTCGCGAGCGGCAGATTGCCGAGACCGGGCACCGCTTGCGTGCCGGTCGATTGCGGCACGGGCAGCACGCCCGTCGAGGCCTGAATCGAGTTCGAGAACGGGTTCAAGAACATGCAGCGGCCGGACGCGATCGAAGCCGGCGTCGGCGCATCGGTGGCGGGATTGTAGTCCCCGCCCTGCGAGACGGGACGCGGATCGCAGTTCGGTCCGCCGAGACCGCGCAGCGCGAGCTGCAAGCGGTTGATGCTCGGATCGTGCTGCTCCTGGAAGCGATCGGCGTTGGTGTACGTCACCGCCGCATCCCAGCCGATGTCCCAGAAGGTGCGGCCGCGCAGGCCGACCGATGCGCGGAAGCCATCGACCTCTTCGAACTGACGGTCAGAGCCGTCAGCGTAGAGGAAGCTGCCGCCCGGGCCGAGCGCGCGCCACGTCGCCGTGCCGGTGAGCACGCCATTGTTGAGCGCGTCCGTGCAGTTTTGCGCGGTAAGGCCGGTGCCCGGCGCGCACGCGGTGTAGAGCGCGCGCAGACCGGGATTCGATGTTGGGATGTAGTAGCGCGAATATTGCTGGCCGGCCGCTGCCGGGAATGGGCTGACGCCGCCATTCGCGATCGGCGTCGGGAATTGCGCGGTTTGGCTCATCGGCGCGATGCGCTGCTCCGATGTGCGGCGGAACCAGGCGAGCTCGGCGTGGAAATCGAGATCGGGCGCGAGCTCGTAGTTCACCTCGCCGTAGACCTGATAGGCGTCTTCCGGGTTGGTGAGGTTTTCAAAGTCGACAGGCGGAATTGGCATGCGCCCGCGAAGAAGACGTTGCCAGCAGTGGTGCAGCCCGGATCGATCAGCACGCCCGTCGATGTTGGCGTGTTCGTGAAGGCGCCCGTGGTGGGATCGCGCACCGGCGCTTGCGTGAGAATGTTGTAGCCGCCCGGGCTGCCGGAGGAGACGAACCCGCTGGTCGATGGCGCGAAGAACGCCGGATGCGCGTAGTCGCGATCGAGCACGCCGAGTTCGCTGCGATGGCGATAGCCGGCGCTGATGAGAATGTTGGCGCTATCGCCGCGCCAGCCCCATGAGAGCGCCGCGCGATAATCGCC
Organism: uncultured Caulobacteraceae bacterium; assembly: GCA_964564595.1. GTDB lineage: Bacteria > Pseudomonadota > Alphaproteobacteria > Caulobacterales > Aquidulcibacteraceae > JBEVOS01. The sequence goes on along the minus strand of CAZMCA010000020.1, from coordinate 10,329 downwards.
GTCCGAACCTTCGATGGCGGAATATTCGCTGTCGACCTCGAAGCCTTCGAGATCACGGCGCGTGATGAAGTTCAACACGCCGCCAATCGCGTCAGAGCCGTAGACGGCAGCGGCGCCGTCGCGCAGCACTTCAACGCGGCCGATGGCGGCCGATGGCATGAGATTGAGATCGACTGCGTTGCCGGCCGCATTCGCGATCGGCACCGTCGAGGCGATGCGGCGGCTGTTCAAGAGCACGAGCGAACGATGCGAACCGAGGCCGCGCAGGTTCACGGTCGCGGCGCCCGGAGGCGCGCCGGCGAAGCGGAAGCTTTCGCCGTAGGCGCCCGAGGCCGAGCTCAACGAGCGGACCAGCTGCACGATCGTGGGCGAGCCCTGCTCTTCCAGCGTCTGCGCGGTGATGACATCGACCGGGAGCGCGGCGTCTTCCGGCGTGCCGCGGATGTTGGAGCCGGTGACGACGATGTCTTCTTCGGCATCCTGCGCGTTCGCGAGGCCAGGAATGCCCAAAAGACCAATCGTAAGGGCAGCCGCCAGCGACGTCGTCGCCGACAGGGTTCGCTTAGACATGTAACTCCTCCCCGGGATCGCGCGCTTTGGCGGACCCTCTTGGTTTCCACATTTTCAGACTCTGACGGTCTGATATGGTCGTTACAGTCTGACGCCGTCCAAAATTGTCAAGGCGTTACGGTCGGTCACCGGCCCAATAAAAATTGAGACGTGTCCGCGCAGCGATGCGTGCGGGCGCGCATATCTTTCGCTGTTGCGAAATTTAGCTCTGGCGGATGCCGCGCAGAATGAAGCTCACCAGCTCATCAACCCACGCATCGAGCTTGCCGAGCATCGACTTCCAGAGCTTTGGCGGCGTTGTCATCACGTGCGTCGTCGATGCGCCGATTAGAACATCGAGTATGAGGCTTGCATCGGCGCCGGCCGGCAATTCGCCGCGCTCGATCGCGCGCCGGATAATGGCGCGCGCCTGCCGCACAGCCGCTTCAGTGTAGGGCTGCGTGAAGCCGCGTACCTCTGTCGAACGATAGGTATCGACATCGATCTGCAAGGCGGCGGCGTTGTAGCGCGCGGTGCGCATGCGCAAATTCTGGTGTGCGAGCGCGGTTAAATCGCCGCGTAGGGAACCGGTGTCGATCGCATCGACCTTGTACCAGCGCGCCTCAAGCGTCTCACGCAGCAGATCGCCGCGCGTTTTCCAGCGGCGATAGACGCCCGCTTTGCCGACGCCGCTGCGGCGCGCGACAGCATCGAAATTGAAACCGCGCCAGCCTTCTTCCGCGTAGACCGCAATTGCCGCGTCGAACACACGCTCTTCGAATTGCGGATCGCGTGGGCGCCCGCGCGTCGGCGCGGGAACATCGGCAATGGCGGTGCTGGCGCTCTTAGACACGTCACATCGCCTCGAACGCAAACCGCACGTCGGACCCCGTCATCACGCCCGCCCCCGGGGCATTAGGGCGGGCTTGTAGCAGCAACATTCCCAAGCGTCATGTGCCACTCTCCCGGGAAATCAGCGCTTTTTCCGGTGTGACCTCCCGGGACCGGCGGCACGAGCTTCCCTTGCGCACCGCGAATCTGTTTCGGTCTCCTCCCGCGCCGCGCGCGCACGCCAGTCCGAGGCCACGCATGCTCGCCCAGTTCCCCCGCGCGCTTGCCGCCAAGGCGCATGATTGGCTCGGCGGCAACGATCCCGATTGGTCGCTGCCCGCTTCCCGGGCCGCCGCCCTGATCCGCAGCGCCACGGGCGGGCGCCTTGTGTTCAGCTACGTCATCGGTCTCGCCGCCACCGCCTGGGCGCCGGCGTCCTGGCTTGCGGCGTGGCTGGCGGCGGTGACCATCTGGGAGCTCGTGCTCCGGCGCGCGCTGGAGGATGCGTTCCTGCGCCCGCGCGAAGACGACGCGATGCGCCGCCTCGCGGCCATCCACTTCTTGGGCGGGCTGATCTACGTCGCGTTCCCCTTCCTGGTGTGGTCCCCGTCGCAGCCGCTGAGCATTTTGCTCGCGGCGGTGTTCGTGTGCGTCTCGGCGAACCACGCGTTCGTCTATTTCGCCTCGAACCGCTCGCTGCTGTTCTCTTCGCTCGTGCCCTTGCTCACGGCCGGGATCGCGGCCCCGCTCACCGCGGACCGCGGGGACCTCACGCTGCTCAGCTGCGCGGGCGCGCTTGGCACAGTCGTGCTGGTCTTCGCGTCCGCGATGATCGGGCGCGACCGGCGCGTGCTCCTGAAGGCGCTCAGCGAAGAGCACGCCGCGCGCGTCAGCGCCGACGCGGCGAACGCGCAAAAGTCCCGCTTTCTCGCAACCGTGACGCACGAACTGCGCACGCCGCTCAACGCCATCATCGGCTACGCCGAGTTGATCGAAGAATCCGCCGAGCGCCAAACCGCGAAAGACGCGCACAGCATTCGCTCCGCCGCGCATGGCTTGCTCGATCAGATAAACACGATCCTGGAGGCTTCCCGCCTCGAGGCCGGCGCCGTCACGCTCGAGCGCGCGCAATGCGATCTCAACGAGCTGCTGGCCGATGCGTGCATTGGCTGGGAGCCGCTTGCCGTCGCCAACAACAACACGCTGCGGCTGTTCGTGTTGGGGCGGCTTGGCGATGCGCGCATCGATGCGCGCATGCTGACGCGCTGCCTTGCGCGCCTCGTTTCGAACGCCGCCAAGTTCACTACGGGCGGAGAGATCACGCTGCTGGCCGAGCGCCGCCGCGGCGCTGGCGGCGATGTGCTGGCGATCACCGTGAAGGACACGGGCGCGGGCATCGCGCCGGACGTGCAAGCGCGCCTGTTCGAGCCGTTCGTGCAAGCCGATATGCGCGACGCGCGCCGCCACGATGGCGCGGGCCTCGGCCTCTGGCACGCCCGCCTCCTCGCTCACGCAATGGGCGGCGACATCACCTGCCGCAGCACGCCCGGCGCAGGCTCAGCCTTCACGCTGACGCTGGCGCTCTAGCGCGGTTACAATCGTTAGCGCGCCATTAGGCGGCGCTGGTGCAGAAGGCGCTTCATGATTCAGTTCGGCCTCGATCGGCTTTTATCGGACCCGGCGTTGCGCGCGCCGTTGCAAGGCAAGCGCGTCGCGCTGCTCGCGCACCCTGCCTCCGTCACCGCGGACCTGACGCATGCGCTCGATGCGCTCGCGGGCGTTGGCGTGAACCTCACCGCCGCGTTCGGCCCCCAGCATGGGCTGCGGGGTGACAAGCAAGACAACATGGTCGAGAGCCCGGACTTCAACGATCCGCAGCTCGGCATTCCGATCTTCAGCCTCTACGGCGAAGTGCGCCGGCCGACCGATGACGCGATGCAGACGTTCGATGTGCTGCTCGTCGACCTGCAGGATCTCGGCTGCCGCATCTACACGTTCATCACGACGCTGCTCTACGTGCTCGAAGCAGCGGCAAAGCACGGCAAGGAAGTGTGGGTGCTCGATCGCCCCAATCCTGCGGGCCGGCCGATCGAAGGGCTCACATTGCGCGCGGGCTGGGAGAGCTTCGTCGGCGCGGGGCCAATGCCGATGCGCCACGGGCTGACGCTTGGCGAGATGGGCAAGTGGTTCGTGCAGCACTTCAAGCTGGACGTGAACTACCGCGTGATCGCTATGGACGGCTGGCGCCCGGAGGAAGCGCCCGGATACGGCTGGCCGCTCGGTGAACGCACCTGGGTAAACCCAAGCCCAAACGCCCCGAACCTTTGGATGGCGCGCGCTTACGCCGGCACGGTCATGCTCGAAGGCGCAACGTTGAGCGAAGGGCGCGGCACGACGCGGCCGCTCGAATTGTTTGGCGCGCCGGATATCGATGCGCGCGCCGTGATCGCCGAAATGCGCACGCTAGCGCCGCGCTGGCTCGATGGCTGCGTGCTGCGGGACATCTGGTTCGAACCGACGTTCCACAAACATGTCGGCAAGCTGTGCAACGGCGTGCAGATTCACACCGAAGATCCCAAACGTTACGATCATGCAGCGTTCAAACCGTGGCGCGTGCAGGCGCTCGGGTTCAAGGCGATCCGGCGGCTCTATCCGAGCTACAATCTGTGGCGCGATTTTCCGTACGAATACGAGCTTGGGAAGCTGCCGATCGACGTGATCAATGGCTCGCCGCTGCTCCGGCAGTGGGTGGACGATCCCGCCGCGACGCCGGCCGACCTCGACGCGCTGACCGCACCGGACGAAGCGGCTTGGGCGGACGAGCGAAAACCGATCCTGCTTTACTAAGCGCAACCGGACTATCCCCGCTGACGTATCGGCTCTGAGCGCCTACATTGGGTGCAACCCAAAGGAGCGCCCATGTTCGCCCAGCGCAAAAAGCTTGAGCTGCCCACCGCCGCCGAGGCCCTGCCCGGCCGCGATTTCGCGATCCCGACGAGCCGCGATCACTTCGTTTCCGGCCGCAACATCCATGCGCCGTTCCCGGAAGGGCTCGAAGAAGCGCAGTTCGGCCTTGGGTGCTTCTGGGGCGCGGAACGCAAGTTCTGGCAGACGGACGGCGTGTGGGTAACGAGCGTCGGCTATGGCGGCGGCATCACGCCGAACCCTACCTACGAAGAAGTGTGCTCAGGCCGCACCGGGCACACCGAGCTCGTGCGCGTGATCTTCGATCCGAAGATCATCAGCTACGCTCAGCTTCTGAAAGTGTTCTTCGAAGCGCACGACCCGACGCAAGGCATGCGCCAGGGCGGCGACATCGGCACGCAATATCGCAGCGCCATCTACACGCTGAACGATGCCCAAAAGGCCGAAGCTGAACGCGCGAAGGAAACCTACAACGCGGCGCTGCGCAAAGAAGGCTTCGGCGCGGTGACGACGGAAATCCGCGAAGCGCCGCCGTATTACTACGCCGAGGATTATCACCAGCAGTACCTGGCGAAGAATCCGAACGGCTATTGCGGCATCGGCGGCACAGGCGTCGTCTGCCAGATCGGCACCGGCGTTCAGGCGTAAGCCGTGAAGCACAAGGACATGGAAGCGTTCGCGCTCGCCCTGCCGGGCGCGACGCTCTCTATCCAGTGGGGCGATGACCGCATCTACAAGGTCGGCGGCAAGATGTTCGCCGCCTCCGGCAATCTGAAGCCGAACGCCGAAGCGGTGCTCTCGTTCAAGTGCAGCGATCTTTCGTTCGAACTGCTCACCAAGCGCAAAGGCATCATTCCCGCGCCATACCTCGCGCGCGCCAAATGGGTGAAGCTGGAAGACGGCAAGGCGATGGATGCCGACGAGCTGCGCGCGCGGCTTACCGAGGCGCACCGCCTGGTGCTCGAAACTCTGCCAAAGAAGACGCAGGCGGCGCTAGTTGGCGCGCTGACCACCGCTACGGCGAAGAAAGCCACGGCCAAGAAGGCGGCCGCGCCTGAGAAGGCCGCCGCAAAATCACCCGCAAAGAAAAAGCGCGTCGCGCGCTAGACCGGCCAGCGAAGCCCGATACGGCGGCGCTGCACGAGCGTTTGTTCGGCGCGCTGCAGTGCGCGGAGCGCGACTTCGGCGTGCTGGAGCGAATCCGTGGCGCGCAGCGCGTCCATCGCGAGCTTCAGGCGCGAGACGGCTTCTTCAAGCTTGTCGCGCGCGCCTTCGCGTTCGCCCAAGGCCGCGAGCGCACGGCCGATTTCTTGTTGCGCCGCGCCCCATGCGCCCGGATCGGTCGAGCGATCGACCTTATCAAGGTACATCTGGCGCGCATCGAGCGCCTTCTGAAGCCAACGCACGTGCCCGCCGCGTTCGCCGAGCGAGAGAGCGCCGGATGCGAAATCCGTGAGGATATCGAGCGCGAGGCCTTCGCTGACTTCTTGCGGGCGCGCCTGCACCATACGGTCGAGCGCTTCTACGATCGGCTGCAGACGCTCGGGCTTATAATCCTGCGGCCGGTTCATCACCGGGCGCGCCTTGCGGGCGCACGCATAGGCAAGTGCGCGCTGCACCGTTTCGTCCGGGCGGCCAACGCGCCAGCCGAGTTGCATGCTCTGGACTTCATGCGTGCGGCCGTATGCCGGCAACGTCATCAGCCGCAGATCGAGTTTGCCCATCAGCGTCTTGCGGCCCCAGATCACGACGTCGGCCGCGGAGCGCTCAAGCGCTTCGGCAGCTTCCACCGCAACGCGCCGGCGCGCTTCGGCGTTGGCGCTGTCAGGCAGCGTCTTCAGCTGGATCGGGAAGAGATCGACCTGCACTTCCGATTGGAAGGCGAACAGACCGAAATTGTCTTCGATCGCTTCTTTCATTTCTTGGCGCAGCGATCCGCCGGCGCCTTCGATGGTCGCGATCAGAATGGAGGCGCGGTGATCCTTCACACGCTTCAGCGCCTGCGCGCGCAGCGCCATGCGCGCCTTCGAACTCGCCTTCATCGTGCCGGTGATCAGCCAGAAGCCGGCGACGAGCAGCGCCGCGAGACCCATCGACACGAACGCCATCACGACGTCCGGAAACTGAACGAACGCATCGAGCGCTTGGCGGGGCACCAGCCGCACGAGTTCAGGCGCCAAGGTCGGCGCTGAAGCTGCGGCGGCAAGAACGATCATGCGCGGGTCCGTCTGAAAGGTGTGGAGAAGCGATCAGTTCACAAAAATGCGAGGCAAACCTGTAACACTGGCCCCCGCCCTGGCGCAACGCGCCGGCGCCGTTGGAGGCAGCGCCAGCGCTCAGCGCACAGATGCGCGCCCGATTCGGGCGAATTGGAGCCCGTTATTGCGCCTTTTGGGCGGCGATCGCGTTTTGCATCGCCCCGGCCATCGCGCCCATGTCCATGACCTGGACGCCTTCGGGGATGGTGAACAGCGCCGGGCTTTGCGGGCCGCGCTGCACCGAGGTCATTTCCCAGGTGGTCTGGCCGTTCTGCGTGGCCTTCAAGATGATCCCATCGCCTGTGACGCACGCGGTTTCGGGGCCGGTCTGGCCCTCTTCCGCCGGCAGCGACCATTCGACGCCGACTTCGCCCGCGACGGCGCAAGGCCCAACCTGGGTGGCGTTCGTCCCTTCCATCCAATCGGCAAAGGGATCCTGAGCCTGCTCGGCCGTGAGCGGCAGGCGCATCGCCATTTGGCGCCCGCCCATCGTGGTCAGAATGTAGGCCTCTTGGGCTTCGGTGTTGGTGATGATGGCGACGTTTTCACCGTTGCTGGTGAACTCCATCCGGTGATTGCGGCCCGCGCGGATCATCGCGACCTGCCCGCTCTGCCCTTCGCCCGTGAACACGCCCTCGGCGCGGTACTGCGTTTGGAAGAGGTTGGGGAACGCCGCTTCAAGCGGGTTGGCGCTTTGCCCAGGCGCGCCCGATTGCCCGCACGCGGCCAGCACCAGCGCAGCGGCTGCAGCCGCGCATTTCGCAATCGTCAGTTTCATGGGAGCCCTCCCGAGGCGTTCTGCGGCGCGCTCCATAGCAGAGCCCGGCGCCGCGCGCACGTTCAACGCGCCAGCGCCTCGGCGGAGAGGCGCATGCGCACCGCAAGCCCGTCATCGCCCCACTCGCGCTCAAGCGCGCCGGAGAGATAGGTGTTCACGGAATTATCGATCAGCGTCGAACCGAACCCGGCTTTGAGGGGGGCAGGCGCCGCGGGCCCGCCGCGTTCTTCCCAGCGTAGCGTGACGGCGTCGTCCTCCCGCCCGATCGCGAGCACGACGCGCCCGCCGGGGCGCGACAGCGCGCCATACTTCACCGCGTTCGTCGCAAGCTCATGCAGCGCGAGCGCGAGCGACGCCGCCCCCGCGCGACCGACCATCGCGTCTTCGCCGCGCACGTCGATCTGGCCGCCCGGCGTTTCGCCATACGCGGCAAACAGCTCCGTCAGCAGCCCATGCAAGCTGCGCGGAGCGCCTTCGGTGTAGTTGAGCGGACCGAGATACGTCGCGGTGCGCCCAAGCGCGGCGAGGCGCGCGCGCAGCGAACCGGCGAACGCTTGCGTATCGGAGGGCGCGCGGCGCGCGGCAAGCGCGATCAAGCCATCCACAACCGCGAAGAAATTTTTCACCCGATGCGCGGCTTCCTGCGCCAGGAGTGCGCTGGCTTCCGCGGCGCGCTTGCTCTCGGTGATGTCGCGCGAGACGGCGAGCAGCATCTTTGGCTTCCCGTCCGGCCCGGCGACGGGCGAGACGATGACGTCCCACCACTTCGGCGTGCCGCGCGCCGTGGGGCAATCGCCGCTAAACCGCGCGACTTCGCCGGACCGCGCCTTCTCCAGCGCGCCGCAGATCACGCCAGCGTGCTCCTCCGGCCAGAGCACGGTGTAGTGCTTGCCATATATCGAGGCCGGATCGCCCACTTCCATCAGCGCGACGCCAGGGCGGTTCATGTATTGGAGCGTGCCGTCGAGATGGAGCAGCTTGATGCAATCGGCGCTCGCCTCGAGCATCGAAGCGGCCAGATCGGAGTCCAGGAAGGCGTTTGCCGCGCCAAGGGCGGCGCTATTGGCGGCTGGGGGCGTCAACCTCTGATCCTTCCAGACCGGCGCCCGCCAGATGCGCCCGCTTGCATATCGCGGGAACCTTATCTGCAGCCGGCGCCGCCGCCAAAGAAAATTGGCGCCGTAGCCGAAACGTGGAACCGCAGCGTTTGTTCCCGGCGCGGACCCGAGGCAAAAGGAACCGTTCCGCGCGCCCCGAATTATGGGATTTGGGCCGCTTTCCCGTTTTGAGAGAATGTGTCGATGCACGTGCGCACGCTGGTCGCTGTTTCCGCTTTGGCCGTGCTTGCGGCGTGTTCTGGTTCGACGCCGCCGCCCGCGCCTTCCGCCCAGAGCTATGGCGCAAACCCGCCCCTGCCCGCACCGCGCGAAAGCGGCGGCTTGTTGCCCACCATCAAAGTGGCGAGCGTCGCCGGCTGGGGCGCGAGCGAAGCGCCGACGGCGCCAGCCGGCTTTGTCGTGACCCGCTATGCCGACGGGATGGACCATCCGCGCTGGATGCACGTGCTGGCGAATGGCGACGTGCTGGTTTCGCAGGCGACAACGCCGCGTGCTGGCGGGCTGCGCGGCTTTATCGCCGGCCTCATCATGGGCCGCGCGGGCGCGACGGGCGAGAGTCCCAACAACATCATCCTGCTGCGCGACGCGGATGGCGATGGCGACGTCGATGCGCGCCACACCTTCTTGAGCGGGCTCAACCAACCGTTCGGCATGGCCGTCGTCGGCAACGCGCTGTTCGTTGCGAACACCAACGAAGTGTTGCGCTTCGATTATGCGCCGGGCGCGACGAGCGTATCGGGGCCCGGCCAGCGCATCGCGGAATTGCCCTACAACGAAGGCAATAACGGCCACTGGACACGCGATCTTCTCGTCAGCCGCGATGGGACCAAGCTCTACGTCACCGTCGGCTCGGTTTCGAACGTGCCGACCGATGCCGAGCAATCGGCGCTGGAGCGCAACCGCGCTACAGTGCTCGAAATGAACCTCGATGGCAGCGGGCTGCGCGTGTTCGCTTCTGGCCTGCGCAACCCGAACGGCCTTGCGTGGGAGCCTACTTCCGGCGCGCTCTGGGTGAACGTCAACGAACGCGACGAGCTGGGCGACGATCTGGTGCCCGACTACATGACGAGCGTGCAGGACGGCGCGTTCTACGGCTGGCCCTATTCCTACTACGGGCAGAACGTCGATACGCGCGTGCAGCCGCAGAATGAAGAACTGGTCGAGCGCGCGATCGCGCCTGACTTTGCGCTTGGCGCGCATACGGCCTCGCTCGGCCTGGCGTTCTACACCGCAAGCGCGTTCCCAGAGCGCTATCGCGGCGGCGCTTTCATCGGCCAGCACGGCTCGTGGAATCGTTCGGAGTTCGCGGGCTACAAAGTCGTGTTCGTGCCGTTCGCAAACGGCCGGCCAAGCGGCGATGCCGAAGACTTTCTCACCGGCTTCCTGAACGGCGATGGCGAGGCGCGCGGCCGGCCTGTCGGCGTCGCGCTCGATCGCACCGGCGCGCTGCTGGTGGCCGATGACGCGGGCAACACAATCTGGCGCGTCGCCCCCGCCATGCCAGCCGCAGCGCCAGCAATGGCGCCGCCAACGTAAGTGACTTGAGCGCGCGCGCGCATCGCGCTAAAGAACGCGGGCTACTCGGAAACGCCAGCTGCAGGAGGACGTGATGTCAGAGCTTGTCTCCACCGCCCTTCTCTTCCGCGCGCCTTAGGTTTCCCGCGCTCTAAGCATTCATAGCTCCGGGAATTTGCGGCGCGCCTATGTTCAGGCGCTTCCAAGGATTCCACATGCGATTTCCTCTTCTCACCCGCTACGGGTGGACGGACGCGTTTTCGCGTCAATTTGAGTTGCTGTCTGAAACCCACCCTGATTGCGCGCCCGCGCGCGTGATCGAACAACAGCGCGGGCTCTACCGGGTCTTCGGCGA
>CAZMCA010000019.1:19512-31371 GCA_964564595.1 uncultured Caulobacteraceae bacterium | reverse complement strand
CGGCGGCGGAGCGTGGCGGGCTTTTCGTACGCCTCACGCAAGGTGCGCGCGCGATCGGCGAGGCGGCGCGCGTCCGTCGATTGCAGCAGCAAGCGATCGAGCACGACGCGCTCGGTGACGGAGCGGACGACGCGCTCCAGCACCAGCGCGTGATCGGGATCGAAGCGGCCCGTCCAGCCGGCTTCGCCCTCTTCGGCGAGAAGGTTGAGGCGGCGCGCGGCTTCTTGTGCTTGCGCGTCGCCGGCGTCCGGCGCGAAGGCGCCGGCGAGCGTCGCTTGCTCAAGCACGCTATCGGGCGCGCGCTGATGGAGGCGCTTGATCAACGTTTCGGCGGCCATCGCTTCGCGCGCGACGCGCTTCAAATCTTCGCCGGCGATCTGCGAGCCGCCATCGAGGTGGAGCACGGCGCCGGATGCGCCTTCGTCGATCAGATAAGATTCGAAGTCGCTCTCATCTTTCAGATAGCGGCCCGTCTTGCCCTTCGACGCTTTGTAGAGCGGCGGCTGGGCGATGTAGAGGTAGCCGCCATCGATGATCGACGGCATCTGCCGATAGAAGAACGTGAGCAGCAGCGTGCGGATATGCGCGCCGTCAACATCGGCATCGGTCATGATGATGATGCGGTGGTAGCGCAGCTTTTCGATGTTGAAATCGTCACGCCCGATGCCGGTGCCGAGCGCGGTGATCAACGTGCCGACTTGCTCTGAGCCGAGCATCTTATCGAAGCGCGCACGCTCGACGTTCAAGATTTTGCCGCGAAGCGGCAGCACGGCCTGGTATTCGCGGTTGCGGCCTTGCTTGGCCGAGCCGCCCGCCGAGTCACCCTCGACGATGAAAAGTTCGGATTTGGCCGGGTCTTTTTCCTGGCAATCGGCCAGCTTGCCGGGAAGCGAAGCGATATCGAGCGCGGTTTTGCGGCGCGTCAGCTCACGCGCCTTGCGCGCGGCTTCGCGCGCGGCGGCCGCTTCGATGATCTTGCCCATCACTTGCTTGGCGAGCGTGGGGTTTTCCTCGAACCAGCGCGACAGCGCATCGCCGACGAGGCTTTCCACGACCGGGCGCACTTCGGAAGAGACGAGCTTGTCCTTCGTTTGCGACGAAAACTTCGGATCGGGCACTTTGACGGAGAGCACGCAGGTCAGACCTTCGCGCGCGTCATCACCCGTGATGTCGACCTTCTCTTTCTTCGCGAGGCCGCTGTCTTGCATGTAGGCGTTGACGACGCGCGTCAGCGCGCCCCGAAAGCCGGCAAGGTGCGTGCCGCCATCGCGCTGCGGGATGTTGTTCGTGAAACACAGCATCGTCTCGTGGTAGCCGTCGTTCCACTGCAGCGAGGCTTCGACCGTGATCCCGTCACGTTCCGCCGAAAGATAAATCGGCTTGGTGATCAGCGCTTGGCGCGAGCGATCGAGGTGCGCGACGAAAGCTTCGACGCCGCCTTCGTATTGCATCGTCTCGACGAACGGCTCGGGCCCGCGCAAATCCGTGAGAATGATTTTGACGCCCGAATTGAGGAACGCGAGCTCGCGCAGGCGATGCTCAAGGGTTTTGCGATCGAACTCGGTTTTCGTGAACGTCTGCGTGCTCGGCAGGAAGCGGACGTTGGTGCCCTTCCGGCCTGCCGCGTCGCCAACCTCTTTGAGCGGCGCGACAGCTTCGCCATCCTTAAAGCGCATCGTGTGCTCGCGCCCGTTCCGCCAGATCGTGAGGTCGAGCCATTCGGAGAGCGCGTTGACGACCGAAACGCCGACGCCGTGCAGGCCGCCCGAGACCTTGTAGGAGTTCTGGTCGAACTTACCGCCAGCGTGCAGCTGGGTCATGATGACCTCGGCCGCCGAGACGCCTTCGGAGGGGTGAATGTCGGTCGGGATTCCGCGCCCGTCGTCGCTAACTTCGGCGCTCCCGTCTGGGTGAAGGGTTACCGTAACATTCTGAGCGTGACCGGCCAGGGCTTCATCGATCGCGTTATCGACGACCTCATAGACCATGTGGTGCAGACCCGAGCCGTCGTCGGTGTCTCCAATGTACATGCCGGGACGCTTACGGACCGCGTCTAAGCCCTTGAGAACCTTGATAGAATCCGCGCCGTATTCGGGCGCGCTTTGGGGTGCGGTCATGTGGTGCGAATCGAGCCTGGAATGAGCTGAAAATATAGGGATTAACGCCCGAAAAGTCTTGGGTTTTGGCGCCGCAGCATGGCCGGAAACTGAGGGGATTTAGCGCCTCGTTCCGGGCCTGCTATGGAGGCGCCGGACCCGCCTGAAATGGAGCGCAAATGGCCGCCCTCGAGCTCAGAAAATATGGCCTCAAAATCGGCGGTGGCGCGCCGCTGACGGTGATCGCCGGGCTGAACGTGCTGGAGGACGTCTCGCTCGCGTTGGAGACCGGGCGGACGCTGAAATCGATCTGCGAGAAGCTGTCCCTGCCCTACGTGTTCAAGGCCAGCTTCGACAAAGCCAACCGCTCCTCCATCCATTCCTACCGCGGACCGGGGGTGAAGGACGGGCTGACGCAGCTCGAGCAGGTCAAGAAGCAGCTCAACGTGCCGATCTGCACGGACCTGCACGAGATTGACCAGGCTGAGCCGGTCGCGGCGGTGGCGGACCTGGTGCAGATCCCGGCGTTCCTCTGCAGGCAGACCGATTTCGTGATCGCGGCCGCGCGCGCGACGCTGGCGGCAGGCGGCTTGCTGCACGTGAAGAAGGGGCAGTTTCTCGCGCCCTGGGACGCGCGCAACATCACCGACAAAGTGCGCGAAGCAATCGGCGCGGACATCGTGATCCTGTGCGAGCGCGGCGTTTCGTTCGGTTACAACAATCTCGTCGTCGACATGCTCGCGATCGAGGAGATGCAAAACCTTGGCGCGCCGGTGACGATCGACGCGACGCACGCGGTGCAATTGCCGGGCGCCGTCGCGGGATCGAATGGCGCTTCGACGGGCGGGCGTAGAAGCGGCGTGCCGATCATCGCGCGCGCAGCCGTGGCGGCCGGCGCGGACGGCGTGTTTCTGGAATTCCATCCCGATCCGGATAAAGCAAAGTGCGACGGGCCAAGCTGCCTGCCGCTCGATGGCGCCGAAGCGCTGCTCACGTCGCTGAAGCGCGTGCGCGAAGCGGTGCGGTGACACCTTCTCCCCTTGTGGGAGAAGGTGGATCGTCGCGCAGCGACGAGACGGATGAGGGGTGCATACGCCTCAGCGAAAAACGTTGCGCCGACACCCCTCACCCGCGTTTGCGTGCGCGGAATCGCCGAGCGGTTTTCCCTCTCCCACAAGGGGAGAGGGAGTTGAGGTGCTAAAACAAATCCAGCGCCATTGGGCCGAGCCAGAGTGCGGCGCAGGCGAAAAGCGCGAGGCCGAACGTGAGCAAGAGCCCGTCGCGCGCGGTCATGCCGAGCCCGAATAAGATGAGCGCTGCGCTCGGCAGCGCGGGCGCGAACGGGATGAAGCCAAGCGGCACCGTGATGATCGTGGCGGCGACGCACACGAGCGCGACGAGATTTACGAACGGCGGCGCGGCCAAAAATGTGAAGCGCGGGCGGATGACTTTGTCGACGCGCTGCGCCCAAGGGCGCGCTTTTGCGATGCCGCCAGACATTTTGCGCGCAGGCACTTCTTTATCGAGCAGCGCCTTCGGCAGCCACGGCTGCTTGAGACCAATCGCCATTTGCCCGGCGATCAAAAATGCGAGCGCCGCAAACAGCCACGTCGATCCGGGAATGAGCGAGGCCGGTGAAATCGCAACGAGGCCAATCAGCAAGATGAGCGGGCCGTAAGCGCGGCGGCCCACGGCTTTCAGAAGATCGCCGACGACCACGCGGCCATCGCCATCGCGATCGGCGCAAGCTTCATCGAGCTCATCGAGCACCATTTCGAGGTTTTGCTTCTTCGGCGCGCGGCCTTCACCGACGCGCCCCGTCACCGCGGCCATGAGCGCAACTCCAGACGCGGGCGCAACGCGGCGCCGCGCGCGCTTGTTCCCTAAACGAGAACCGCCGCCCCGTCGCGCACGATCACGCGCTGGGCGCGATCGCCGAACGCTTCGAACAGCGCGGCGTCCGTCCCCGTGAGCCAAGCTTGCCCTGCGCCCGCGAGCAACTCGTCAAACAAAGCAGCGCGCCGCTCTGCATCGAGATGGGCGGCGGCTTCATCGATGAGGATGAGCGCGGGGCCAGCGTCGCTCGCGAGCGCGCGGGCATGCGCGAGCACGAGGCCGACGAGCAGCGCCTTTTGCTCGCCCGTCGAGCAATGTTCGGCGGGCATATCCTTGGGCGCGTGCGAGACGAGAAGATCGCTGCGGTGCGGGCCATCGAGCGCGCGCCCTGCGCCGGTATCGCGGCCGCGCATGTCTTCGAGCAGCGCGAGAAAATCTTCTTCGACATCGGCGCTTTTTGCGCCCGCTTCGAAGCGGGCTTCGAGCGGCCCTTCGAGCGAGAGGATTGCTTTCGGAAATGCGCCATCGGGCCGCGCATCGATCGCCTCTTGCAGACGCACGCGCGTTTCCACGCGCGCGGCGGCGAGCGCTGCGCCATGCGCGGCCATCTCACGCTCAAGCGCGCCGAGCCAGGCGCTGTCGCCGGTGCGCTCGTTGAGTAGGCGCTGGCGTTCGCGCAGAGCGCGTTCGTATGCGGCGGCGGCTTGGCCGTGTTCGGGCGCGCGACCCATGACGAGGCGATCGAAGAACCGGCGCCGGTCGCCTGCGGGGCCGGTGAACAAACGGTCCATCGCGGGCGTGAGCCATGTCATCCGCGCGGCGCGCGTGAGATCGCCCGCTGTGGCGGGCCGGCCATCGAGCCGCGCGACGCGTTTGACGCCGCCTTCGGGCGTGCGCTCTGCGCCCGCGCCAAGCGTCATCGTTTCACCGTCGGCGATCATGCGCGCCGAGACGCTCCACGGGCGCAAGCGCGCATCCACGCCATCTTTGCGCGCGACGTCCATGAGCGCGGCGCCGCGCAAACCGCGGCCAGGCGCGAGCATGGTGAGCGCTTCGAGGATGTTGGTCTTGCCCGCGCCGTTTGGGCCGTAGAGGCACACAGGGCGCGCATCGAGCGAAAGATCGAGCGCTTCGTGATTGCGAAAATCGCTCGCCGCGAGGCGTGCGACGTGGAGGCGCGTCGCGCTCATCGGTGTTGCGCCGCGAGCGGACCGATGACCTCTATGGCGTCCGTCGTGACGCCGCCGCGCCAACCATGCGGCGCCAGCGCGAACGTTGCGGCATCGTCGATTCCATTCACGCCTGGCCGCTCACCACGACGGATTGGGGCGACGATGTAGACTTCCGTGTTCGCCGCCTGCATGCGCGTAAGGAAGCGATTGGGCCAACCCCATGCGAGCCATGCGTAGTTCGCGGGCGCGAAAAGAATGGTGTTGCGGCAGGGCGCGGGTGTTGCGCCGGTCCATCCGGTCAGTAGGTAGTCGCGTGCGCAACGCGTGAGGCTGGCGCGGCTGACAATCCGCCACGCCGGACGCAGCTCGCGCAAGCGCTCGGCAGGCGCCGCGCCATAGAAAGACAGGCGCGCAACGTTCGCGTCAGGGCGCGCCTCTAGATATGCGAGCAGTTGATCGGCCTCGCCGCGCTCGCTGCTTTTGAAGTTGATGAGAAAGCGCTCGCGCGGGAAGGCGGTGAGCACCTCGTTGAGCGTCGGCATTTGACCAACACCGTGCCCGCGGAACGGAAATGTGCGCCCGCCATCGGCGGTGTAGCCGTAGCCGATGTCGAGCGCCCGCAGCTCAGCCATCGTATGTTCGCGTGTGACGCCGTGGCCTTCCGTGCGGCAATCGATGGTCCAGTCGTGGAAGACCGCGAACTCACCATCGGTGGTCGGGTGAATATCGACCTCGACCATGTCGGCGCCGGCGGCAAACGCTGCGCGCATCGAAGGCAAGGTGTTTTCAAGGTAGCCGTGCGTCACCGGCAGGATGCGCGCAGCGGTGCAGGTCTCGTTTGTGAGGCCATCACGCGAGAAGCGCTGGCTGACCCCGCGATGGGCCAGCAGCGTCAGCTCTCCCGCAGGATGCGCGAACATCGACGCGTTGTGAACAAAGAGCACAGCGCCGAACAACGCCGCAGCGCCGAGGGCGATCCAGCGTTTGCGCACTACACCCGAAGCGGCATCAGCACGTAGAGGGCGTGCTCATCGGCTTCGTCGCGCACGAGCGCGGGCGAGACGGGATCGGCGGCGAGTTCGAACAGCGCGCTTTCGCCTTCGATCTGCTGCGACACGTCCATCAGGTAGCGCGCGTTGAAGCCGATCTCCATCGCGGCGTCGCCATACTCGGCCGGCAAATCCTCCGTCGCCATGCCGGCGTCGGGGTTGTTGACGGTGAGGGTGACTTTGTCGCCTTCGATGGCGAGGCGCACCGAACGCGAGCGTTCGGCCGAAACGGTGGCGACGCGATCGACGGCTTGCGCGAACGGCTTGTTTTCGAGCTTCAGCTTGCGATCGTTGTTCTTCGGAATGACGCGATTGTATTCCGGGAACGAGCCATCGATCAGCTTCGAGGTGAGCACCGCATCGCCGCAGGCGAAGCGAATCTTCTGCGTGGACACCGCGACTTCGACGGAGCCATCGGCCGCATCGAGCAAGCGGCGAAGCTCGTTGATCGTTTTGCGCGGTACGATCACGCCGGGCATGCCTTTTGAGCCATTCGGCGCGGCCGTATCGGCGAGGGCCATGCGGTGCCCGTCGGTCGCGACGCCGCGCAGCATGGCGCCGGCGCCGTTCTGGACGGTGTGGAGATAGATGCCGTTGAGGTAGTAGCGCGTCTCTTCGGTCGAGATCGCAAAGCGCGTCTTATCGATGAGGCGCGAAAGCTCGGTCGGGTGAATTTCGAAACGCGTCTCGAAACCATCGCCCGGCATCAGCGGGAAATCGCCGGCGGGCAGAACGGGCAGATGGAGGCGCGATTTGGCCGCCGAAATGAAGAGCCGCGGATCATCGCCCGAGACATCGAGCTTGACCGGCTGGTTCTCGGGCAGCTTGCGGACGAAATCGTAGAGGAAGTGCGCGGGGGCGGTGATCTGCCCTGCCCGCTCCACATCGGCCGTGACGCTTTCGGCGACCTCGATATCAAGGTCGGTCGCGGTCAGCCGCAGGACGCCGTCCCCGGTCGTCAGCAGCACGTTGGAGAGAATGGGAATGGTGTTACGCCGCTCGACGACGCTTTGCACGTGGTTGAGCGCTTTCAACAAAGCCGCGCGCTCGATGGTCAACTTCATCGCAGGATCCTGTCCGACAGCCGGGGCGCGGTTCTGCGCGCGGCCACTAAGACTGTTCCTGACTCGCGCGAATTGGCGAGTCAGGGGCCGCGAAGGTAGCAGAAGCCGGCCAAGCCCCAAGCGGCTTTTTGCCAGTCTGCGGCCACGCCAGAGGCTGCAAAAGCAAACCCCCGCCAATCCGTGGCGGGGGTCGCTGTCTTGCCTCGATTTAAGGCGTCCTAGTCCTGGTTTTCGCGCCGGACTTTGCGGATGATCTCTTCGATTTCCGCTTTGAACGCCGCATCTTCCTCGACCATGCGGGCAATCTTGTTGCGGGCGAACATGACGGTCGTGTGATCGAAGCCGCCGAACTTATCCCCCGTGAACGGGAGCGAGCGCTTGGCCAGCTTGAGGGCCAGATACATGGCGATCTGACGGGGCCGCGCGATGTTTTGCTGACGCGTGCGGGAGAGCAGTTCATCCACGGTCATGCCGTAATGGGCCGCGACCACCTTCTGCACGAGTTGGATGGTGACGCGCTTTTCAGCGGCGAGATTGGCCAGTTTGCCCCGCAGGGCGGTCTCGGCGACATCCATAGTCACGTCCAGACCTCCATTGACTTGAGTTTCCACGACGAGTTGCCCCACTGCTCCATCAAGCTCGCGGCCGCTGACGACCAGCCGTTCCGCGATCATGTCCAGCGCTTCCGGCGCCACGGTGAAGCCCGGCAGGTGCCGCGCGTAATGCGCCACCCGCTGCTCCAGAATCTTGCGCCGCAGCTCCGTGCCCGGCTCGGTGATCTCACACGCCGTCGCGCCCTTGAGGACGCGGCGTAGACGCTCGTCGAGGCCGCTCATGCCATCGGCGTTGGTATCGGCGGTAAGAATGACTTGGCGGCCCTGTTGCGTGGCCATCGCGATCGTCGCGAGCGCTTCTTCCTCGGTCGCCTTCTTGCCGAAGATGCGCTGGATATCGTCGATCAGCAGCACGTCCGGCTGGCGCACGAGCTCCTTGAAGGAGCTGGAATGCTTGCGCTGCAACGCCGATTGGAACTGTTCGAGAAATTCTTGCGCCCACATCAGCAGCGCGGTGCGCCCGGTGCTGTTTTCGATGTGATGCTTGATGGCGTTCAGAAGGTGCGTCTTGCCGCAGCCCGGCGGGCCGTAGATCACCGTCACCGGGAACGCCATGCCCGCGCCCGTCGCGATCATCTGCGCCACCGTGAAGGCGCGGAAGTTCGTCGGGTCCATGCAGAACGAGTCGAACGTGTAGGAGAGCGGGTGCTGCGGCGCGGGGGCGGCCTCAGCCTCGGCGGCGGGCGTGCGGCCCGCGACAGCGTCCAGCACGTCGTCCGGCAGGTCGCGCTCGCTGCGAAGCTCAAGCTCGCCACAATCGGGCGCATAGACCCGCAGGCGCGCCTCGAGCCGGGCCAGCGCCCGCTCGCGGATCCGGTCCCGCGCATAATCGGTCCGGGCCGAGAGGTAGAGCTTGCCGTTGATCTGCCCGATCACCCGCATGCCCTCGACGTAGGAGCGGTAAAAGTCCGCCCCCAGCTCGGCCATGAGCTCTTTTTTGACCTGCGCAAAGGCGCGCACTGTGCCGGCGCCCGCCGCGGTGCGGCTGGCCCAATCGTCGCTCTGGAACACGTGAAGTTTCCCCCGTTGGTCCCGCCTCGGGTTCCCACACCCGTGGCTCCATCAGCCCCTGACAGGCGTCCTCCGGACTGGACATAGGTCCGCAATCTCGGGAACCGCGTATGTTCGGCCCCGACGCTTCCGCGTCTTCTCGAAATCGGCTGGTCTCGGACGATCGCTCGCCTGTCTGGGGAGACTTTAGGTCCAGGGGTTAGGCGAAATCAAGCACCAATCTGACATATCCCGGGCTGACTACGATGAAGATTTGGTATCCTCGCAGTCCGTTGTTTTTAAATAAAAATCTGGCGTTGCCCGAATGTCTCGCGACAACGCGGACGCGCGCAAAACCGTCCGGAATCGGAGCAGTGCGAGGACCTGAATTCAGGGCTCGTTTCGGGGCTCAAAAGCTTGTCTTGAACGGGTTTCCGGGGACCGGAAGCGGGCGATTTTGGGTCGCCCCGGGCCGGTTTTGGGCCCGCTTGGCGGCTTACTTGCCGCCGGCCAGCGCCTTCACGCGGCTGGTCAGGCGCGACACTTTGCGCGCGCTGGTGTTCTTGTGGAGGACGCCGCGGGTGACGCCTCGGGTGCTCTCGGATTCAGCTTGGCGGAGCGCGGCGGCGGCCTTGGCCGCGTCGCCCGACGCGATGGCCTCTTCCACGGCGCGCCAGAAGGTGCGGATCCGCGAGCGGCGCGCCTTGTTCACCGCGGTGCGGCGGGCGTCACGGCGGATAGCTTTCTTGGCGGACGAGGTATTGGCCATTGGTTCCGGATATTCTGAATTCGAGACGAAGGCGGGGCTAATAACCCCGGGCGCCGGGCGCGTCAATCAAAGTGAGGCCCGCCATGACAATCAAGACACAGCGCCTGGTTTTGCGTCCGTGGGCGGCACACCACGTCGCGCCGTTCAACGCCATGCATGCCGATCCAGAAGTGATGGCCGATTATGGCGGACCGACGAGCGCTGAGGTGAACGCGCGCAAGATCGCGCGCTACAGCGCGGCGTTCGAGGCGCACGGCTTCTGCCGTTGGGCGGTTGAAGACCAGGGCGGTGGCTTTCTCGGATATGCGGGCGTCATGCCTTCGTGGCCGGACCACCAGATCGGAGAGCACTTCGAGATTGGCTGGCGCTTCACACGCACGGCCTGGGGCCACGGATACGCCACTGAAGCGGCAAACGCGGCGCTGACGCACGCGCGCGCATGCGGGGCCGGCGAAGTCATAGCCTACACCGCAACGGACAATATTCGCTCGCAGGCGGTGATGGAGCGGCTCAAGCTGCGCCGGGACGCGGCACGCGACTTTTACACGGAGCCGGCGGGCTGGTTCTGGGTATGGGTCGCCGATGACGAATGGACGCCAAACAACAATACGGGAGAGACGCCATGAGCGAACTGGTGTTGCGGGAAGACAGAAACGGCTGCGCGACGCTGCTGATCAACCGGCCCGACAAATTGAACAGCCTCAACGTCGAGGTGTTCGAGGCGCTCTCGGCGCACGTGAAGGCGCTCGCGAACGAGACCGACAAGATCGGCATCGTCGTGCTGCGCGGCGCGGGCAAGTGTTTCTCGGCAGGCCACGATCTCGGCGACATCGCGACGGGCGAGAAACTGCCGCGGCCGAATTTTCAGAGTCACGTTGTCGAAGCGCTCGCGAACTTGCCGCAGCCGGTGATCAGCGCGGTGCATGGCCACTGCTACACCGGCGCGCTCGAGCTCGCGCTCGCGGGCGACATCATCCTCGCCTCCTCCAATGCGAAGTTCGCCGACACGCACGCGAAGTGGGCGCTGACGCCGATCTGGGGCCTCTCGCAACGCCTGCCGCGCCGCATCGGCCAAGCAAAGGCGATGGAGATGATGGTGACGTGCCGTACCTATAGCGGCGAGGAAGCGGCCGCGATGGGCCTCGCGAACATCTGCTACCCGGAAGCGTCGTTCGATGCCGGCGTCGATGCGTTCGTGAAAAGCGCGCTGGAAAATTCCTGGTTCAGCCACCGCGCCAACAAGACGCTGACGCTCGACACGGATGGGATGAGTTTGCCGGCGGGCTTGTCGCACGAAGTGTACAACAACCCCGGCAGAGGGCCGGACATGCAGCAACGCATCGCGGCGTTCTCGAACCGGAAGAAAGCATCATGACCGACTATGCTGATGTTGCGAGCGCGCTGGAGCGCACGCTGAAGCTTCGTTCCGTGCCGTTCGCGATGAAGCTCTACGAAAACCGCGCGGACATGGAGGCGATCCCGCGCATTCGCCGGCCGAAGGCGGTGCATACGCTGGATCAGATCGTCGGGCAGGCGTCGCGGCTTGGTTGGACGGTGGGCGTCACGGCAGACGATCTCGTTGGCGCGCAATGCCGCGCGGTCGTGGGGCTCGGGAACGCCAAGGATGAGGCTTGGTATTCCGGCCAGCACATGAAGGGCGTGTGGTTCAAGGAGCTGGAAGATTCCGGCGCGCATCAACGCGCGATGCATTGTGTGCCCGATGGGCGTTACGAAGCGCTGGCCGTCGGCCCGCTCTCGAAGCTCGCAGGCGCCGACATCGGCCTCTTCTACGCAACACCGGGCGCGATGATCTATTTCATCAACGGCCTGCAATGGAGCGGTTATGCGCGCTTTGATTGGAGCGTGGTCGGTGAAAGCGCGTGCGCGGATTCGTGGGGCCGCGCGCTGACGACGCGCGAGCCGAGCCTCTCGATCCCGTGCTTTGCGGAGCGGCGCTATGGCGGCGTGCTCGATGACGAGATGCTGATGGCCGCGCCGCCTGAGGTGTTTCAGAAAGCGCTCGACGGCATGGCCGCGCTCGCGAAGAACGGCTTCCGGTATCCGTTCGCGCAATACGGCGTGCAGCAAGACGTGCGCGCCGGGATGGCGGTGAGTTACGCGGAGAAGAGCTAAGCGCGCGACCTCTTTGCTCCCCCGTTCACGGGGGAGCTGTCACGCGGCACACGTGACTGAGGGGGCAACCGGCGGCGCGCGGGCCCCCCCCCCCCCCCGCCGCCACCCCCCCCCCCCCCCCGGCGGGGAGCTGGGG
>CAZMCA010000019.1:0-19502 GCA_964564595.1 uncultured Caulobacteraceae bacterium | reverse complement strand
TGCGCCCCGGCGTGGGGGGGGGTCGTGCCCGCGCCCCCTGGCGTGGGGGGCCCCCCCCGGCGGCGCACGCCCCCTCCGTCCGCTTCGCGGCCACCTCCCCCGTGAACGGGGGAGGAATTGGTCGCGTTACGCAGACCCAGTCGCGTCCGGCAGGCCGAGGATGCGCTTGGAGATGATGTTGTTCTGAATCTCGACGCTGCCGCCGTAGATCGACATTGCTTTGCCGGAGAGCCATGAGCGCACCGCGCCGATCTCTTCGGCGTTAAAGCCCTCGCCTTCCCAGCCGTGTGAGCGGTTGCCGAAGATTTCGAGCGTCAGTTCGGCGCGCGTTTGCGCAACGACGGTGGCCGAGTTCTTCAGGACGGACGGCGCGTTCGACGGCGTTTGCGTGCCTTTCGCTTCCGCGATCGCGCGCTGCAGCGTGAGGCCGTGCGCGCGCACGTGGATCAAATGATCGGCGAGGCGCTTGCGCATGTCGGGATCGGCGAGCCGGCCGTTTGCATCGGTGCCGACATAGGCCTTCGCGATATCCTGAAACGGCTTTGACGGGCCGCCTTCGCCGCGTGCGCCCGAGGGCGCGCCGGTTTGGCTGGCGCGTTCGTGCTGCAGGAGGCGCTTACCGACCGTCCAGCCCTTGTTGATTTCGCCGAGCATATCGCCCTTGGCGGCCTTCGCGTCGGTGAAGAAGGTTTCGCAGAACGGCGAGGCGCCCGCGATCAGCTTGATCGGGCGGGTTTCGACGCCGGGCTGGCGCATGTTGATCAGAACAAAACTGATGCCGTCATGCTTGGTCGACGTATCGGTGCGCACGAGCGCGCCGCACCAATCGGCATAATGCGCGCCCGACGTCCAAATCTTCTGGCCGTTGATGAGCCAGTGATCGCCCTTGTCTTCGCACTTGGTCATCAGCGAGGCGAGGTCGGAACCCGCGCCCGGTTCTGAATACCCGACGCACCAGCGCGTTTCACCGCGCGCCATCGGCGGGATGTGCGTGCGCTTTTGCTCTTCGGTGCCGTAGTCAAGAATCGTCGGCCCGACCATCGAGACGCCGAGCAGCGTATCGGGCGCGATCGGATTGTAGGCGCCGATCTTGGCCATCTCTTGCTGGAGCACGCGCGCTTGCGGCTGTGAGAGCCCGCCGCCGCCATATTCCTTCGGCCAGGTCGGGACGCCCCAGCCTTTTTCGCCCATCGCTTTCTTCCAAGTCAGGGCGTCGCCCTTCGCTTCGCTGACGGATTCATCCGTCGGCTGACCGGCGCCAGCGCCCTTGAGCGACTTCGGAAAATTCGCGGCGAGCCAATCGCGCGCTTCGGCGCGGAAATCTTCAAGCGCGTCGGCCATTGGACGCTTCCTCCCGTTTACGTTCGCGGCACCTTAGCGCGGGCGAAGGCGGCGGCAAGTTCACGTAACGGGAGAGGAACCGTGACGCGCGTCACGGGCGGAAAACGCAATCGCACCGCGCGCGGGAACGATCCGCGCGCTTCCCGGTTCGCAACGCAGATTGAGCCGATCTGCTCTGAGAGAACCGAACCGGGAGAGATGAGATGAAGAAATTGCACCTTGCGCTCGCCGCTGGCGTCGCCGCGCTTGGCATGGCCGCTGTGCCGGCCGTTGCAAAAGACGTGACCTACACGCCCGCTTATTACGCGCCTGCCAGCACCACGGCCGTCGTCTACGAAGAAGATGACATCGTTATCGTGCCGTACGGCATTCGCGAGGGCCGCGACGGCACGCTGACGATGTCACGCGCCGTGTCGATCAAGGACATCGATTTGCGGTACGACGCTGGCGTGGATGAACTGAACCGCCGCATCACCTGGACGGCCCGCGAGATTTGCGACGAACTCGATGATGCGTCGCGCAGCTCCCTTCTGCTGACCGCTGAGCGCGATTGCGTGCGCGACGCCGTACGCGACGCACGCCCGCAAGTCGACGCCGCGATCCAGCGCGCGCGCTACTACTAAGCGCAACGCTCCCCCTCCCCTCGCGGGGAGGGGTTAGGTGTGCGTGAATTTGGCTGGCCGCTTTTCCGCGAAGGCGGCCATGCCTTCTTTCTGATCCGCGGTCGCGAATAGCGAATGAAAGACGCGGCGCTCGAAGCGCACGCCTTCGGCCAATGTGCTTTCAAACGCGCGGTTGACGCTTTCCTTGCACAGCATCAGCGACGGTAGCGAATAACCTGCGATCATGGCGGCGGCGCTTTTCGCTTCATCCAAAAGCTTGTCGGCCGGCACGATGCGCGCGACGAGCCCTGCGCGTTCGGCTTCGGCCGCATCCATCATGCGGCCTGTCATGCATAGATCCATCGCCTTGGCTTTACCGACAGCGCGCGTGAGGCGCTGCGTGCCGCCTGCGCCGGGGATGACGCCAAGCTTGATTTCGGGTTGGCCGAATTTTGCGGTTTCGGCGGCGATGATCATGTCGCACATCATCGCCATCTCGCAGCCGCCGCCGAGCGCAAAGCCCGCGACCGCCGCGATCGTCGGTTTGCGGCAGCGCGCGAGACGCTCCCACGACGCGAGAAAATCTTCGGCGTAGGCTTGGCCGTACGTTTTCGACTGCATCTCCTTGATGTCGGCGCCCGCCGCAAACGCGCGCTCCGAGCCCGTGATGACGATGCAGCGGATGTTTGCGTCGGCTTCGTACGCATCGAGCTGCGTGTTGAGTTCGCCGATCAGCTCGGCGTTGAGCGCGTTGAGCGCTTCGGGGCGGTTCAGACGGATGACGCCGACAGCGCCATCGGTTTCGACGAGAATGGTTTTGAAGCTGGTCATGGCGGTCTGATTGCGCCGCCAAAAGGTGCAAATCAATCCAGCGCAGACTCAATCAGGATCGAATTGCGCGGGCGTTGCGGTCAGGCGGAACGCGAGATCGAGCCCGCTCCCCTCCGGCGCAATCGCGATCGTGAGCCGCTCGCGGCCACGGCGGAAAGACATCGGCTCATCCGGCGCGGAAGGCGCCTGTGACCAGCCAAGCGGCGGCAGCGCATCGGCATAAAACGCGCGCACCTCATCGGCGCCTGCCGCGCCACGCGCGCGCGTTTCGAGCAGCCGGCCGCCCTCTCCCGAAAATGAGACCGCCGCGCCCGCCTGCTCGGCAAAGCTCGGCGGCAAGGGCACGTCGTCCGCACCCAGAAGGTAGCGTGTTTCCGCCAGCGCTGGGCCGGCGAGCAAAGTCAGCGCAAGGAGGGCCGCGGAGCGCATGCCGGTGGCATAAAGTGAGTCGGCTCAGAGGTGCTCGTAGGCCTTGCTGACGTCACGGTCGATGATGCCGACCACGGACTCTTCAAGGTCTTTCTGTTCACGGAAAATCCGGCCGAAAGAAACCTTTAGCTCCGGCCCCCAGCTTTCGGTTTTCCACAGCTCGCTGCGCAAAATGGCGCGCGCGCAATGGAAGTAGGCGTGCTGGACTTTGACGCGGATGAAGAGCTTGGCGGGCTGATTGCGCATCGAAAGCTTGGCGCAGATGTCCGCATCGTCATGCAGCGTTGCGTCGCCGCTCACGCGCAGGGTTTCGCCCGCGGCGGGGAGCAGGAAAATGATCCCGACCTTCGGGCGCGCGATGATGTTGGTGAGGCCGAACGCCAGATTGTTGCCGGCGCGATCGGGGATAAGGAGCGTGCGCTCGTCCTCCATGTGAACAAAGCCCGCGCCGTCGCCCTTGGGGCTCACTTCGATGGAGCCGTCTTCGTTTTGCGTGGAGAGCAAGAGGAACGGCGAGCGCTGGACGAACTCGGCCCCCTGCCCGTCGATGTACGGGAGCACCTTCACCTTGGTCATGGGGCTCGGGTTCGGGATGCGCTCCCGCAGGGCTTCGAGCGTCGCGATGTGGGCCATTGGCGTCTCCTTGTTGCGAGTTATTCGCAAAACGGACCAAATGGCAATAGCAGTCAGCGCTGACAGATCGGGCAGTAGAAGGTCGAGCGGCCGGTTTGGACGAGCCGCTTGATCACGCCGCCGCAGCCGGGCGTGCGGCACTGCTCGCCTTCACGGTCATAGACGCGGAAGCGGTGCTGGAAGTAGCCGAGCGCGCCATCGGCGGCGGCGTAGTCGCTGATCGAAGAGCCGCCCGCTTCGATCGCTTCGTTGAGCGTCGCGCGAATTTCGTGCGTGAGCGCCTCGAGACGCGGCGCGGAGATTTTGCCGGCGAGGCGCTTTGGCGAAATGCGCGACCGGTGCAGCGCTTCGCAGACGTAGATGTTGCCGAGACCTGCAACGACGCGCTGATCCAAAAGCGCCGCTTTCACGCTGGTTTTCTTGCCTGCGAACGCGTTGACGAGGTGCGCGGCGTTGAACGCTTTGCCGAGCGGCTCTGGGCCCATGCCGCGAAAATACGGATGCGTTTCGATCTCGCTCGTGGAGATAATGTCCATGTAGCCAAAGCGCCGGGGATCATTGAACTCAAGGCGCGCAGCGTCCGTCTCGATCACGACATGCGTGTGCGTGGGGTTCGGGGCGTTCGCGTAGTACATCGCGCCAGGCTGGGCGCGCTCCTTGGGGCCGAGGATCGAGAACCGGCCTGTCATCCCGAGATGGGTGATCCAGATGTGCCCGTCGTCGAGCTCGGCGAGGAGGTATTTGGCGCGGCGTGCCAGGCGCGCGACGCGGCGGCCCTTGAGGCGGGCGGCGAAATTCGGCGGCAGCGGGAAGCGCAAGTCCGGCCGGCGCTGCTCGGCCTTCAGGATCTTCCGCCCCTCCAGCACCGGCAACAGCCCCCGGCGGACGGTCTCGACCTCCGGAAGCTCAGGCATTCGGCCCGCCCTCCACTTCTCCCAAGCCCTTTTGACTCAAGGCGAAAGTCATGGGGCCGCATAGCGCCTCCGGCGGCGCGCGGCTATGGTCCGGCCCGCATGGCCCCTTCGAAAGAGACCGCCTCCTTCGGCTTCACGGACGTGCCCAAGCCTGAAAAGGCCGGGCGCGTGCGTGCCGTGTTCGACAGCGTCGCCCCGAAATACGACCTGATGAACGACGCGATGAGCGGCGGGCTGCACCGGCTCTGGAAAGACGCGGCGGCCGCCAAGCTCAACCCGCAGCCGGGCGAGGTCATTCTCGATGTCGCGGGCGGCACGGGCGACATCGCGCGGCGGCTGAAGAAGCTCGCGGACGCGGCCGCGCTCCGGCGTGGGCGCACGCCGGCGGATATTCACGTCGTCGATGTGAACGCGGAGATGCTCGCGGCCGGGCGCGCGCGCGGCGAAGACGGGCTCACATGGGTTGAGGCCGATGCGGAGAAGCTGCCCTTCGCCGATGGCTTCGCGGATGCCTACATCATCAGCTTCGGCATCCGGAACTGCACCGACGTGCAGGGCGTGCTCAACGAAGCGCGGCGCGTGCTGAAGCGCGGCGGGCGCTTCTTCTGTCTGGAATTTTCGCAGCTGGCGATCGGCGGCCTCTCGCCCGTCTATGACGCCTATTCGTTCCACGCGATCCCGGCGATCGGCGGGCTCTTGGCGAACGATAAAGAAAGCTACCGCTATCTTGTGGAATCGATCCGCCGGTTTCCGGATCAGGAGACGTTCCTCGGCATGATCAAGACGGCGGGCTTCCAGCGCGCGGGCTATCGCAACCTTGCGGGCGGCGTGTGCGCCTTGCACTGGGGCTGGGCGGTCTAGCGCGATGTTTTCCTGGATTGGACATACGTGGCGCTTGCTGCGGGCGGCCCTGACGCTCGCGAGCTATGACGCGCTGCTGCCCGAAGAATATTACGAGCGCTATCCGTTCTGGGTGCAGGCCATCCATACGGCGCTGCGCCCGATCGTGAAGCGGCGCCGGCCGAAGACGGTGGGCGCGCGGCTCGCAATGGCGCTTGAGAAACTCGGGCCAGCCTACGTGAAGTTCGGCCAGTTCCTGGCGACGCGGCCGGACATGATCGGCGTGACGGCGGCGCAGGATTTGGGGCGGCTGAAAGATCGCCTGCCCGCGTTCTCCCGCAATGCCGCGCTCGACACGATCAACGCGGAGCTGGGCGCGACAGAAACGTTGTTCGGCACGATATCCGACGCGATGGCGGCTGCGTCGATTGCGCAAGTGCACCAAGCGATTTTGCCCAATCGCGAAGGCGTCGTGGCGATCAAGGTTTTGCGCCCGCGCATTGAGCGTAAGCTCGAAAAGGAAATGGCGGCGCTGAAATTCGCCGCCAAAGTTGTCGAGTTCTTCTCGGTGCGGTCACGCCGGCTCGAGCCGGTGCAGTTCGTCGACACGGTGTCGAACGCACTGCAGCGCGAGTTGGATTTGCGCCTTGAGGCGGGCGCTGCGGCGGAGTTCCGCGAAGTCGCCGCCAATGACGGCTTCCTCACCGTGCCGGAGATCGATTGGTCACGCTCGGCCAAGCGCGTGATGACGCTCGATTGGATCGATGGCGTTGCGCTCACGGATGCGCGCGGTCTCGATCGCGCTGGCGCCGATCGAGCGGCGCTTGCGATCGCGATCACGCGCGGCTTCCTCGCGGCCGCGCTCGACTACGGCTTCTTCCACGCCGACATGCATGAGGGAAACCTCATCTACGGCAAGGATCAGAAGCTCTGGATCGTCGATTTCGGCATCATGGGCCGCATCGGCCACAAGGAGCGCCGCTACCTCGCGGAGATTCTCTACGGCTTCTTGCGCCGGGATTATAAGCGCGTCGCCGAAGTGCACATGGAAGCGGGATATGTGCCCGAGCCGTTCTCGGTCGAGGAATTTGCGCAGGCGTTGCGCGCGATCGGAGAACCGATTTTCGGCAAGACGGCGGACGGCATCTCGATGAGCCGTTTGCTGCTGCAGCTGTTCGACGTGACGCACATGTTTGGCATGCGGCTGCGGCCTGAGCTGGTGCTGCTGCAAAAGACGATGGTGCAAGTCGAAGGCGTCGCGCGCGGACTCGATCCGCATCACGACATGTGGAGCGCCGCGCGCCCGATCGTGGAGCGCTGGGTGGCGCGCGAGCTGGGCATGGAAGGCATGACGCGCCGCGGCGTCGATGAAGTGCGCGAAGCGTGGACGACGGTGCGCCGGCTGCCCGCGACGCTGACGGCGCTCGAAGGCGCGGCGCGGCGCATCCAGGCGGGCGCGGCGCCGGAGGAAAAAGCGCGCTTCCAGTGGATGAGCTTCTGGGTCGGGTTCGCGGTCGGCGCCGTGATCCTGCTGATCGTGATGGCGCTCGGAAGCCCGCGGCCACGGCCTGAGCCCGTGCGCGCCGCCGATCCGCCAACCGTGGTGATTGACCGCCGTCCCCTGCCCGCACCGGCGACGCCCTCGGCGACGGCCGCTATCCCCGCGCCCGACGAGATCGCGCCCGCGACGCCCGCCGCGCCCTAGCTTTTCGGGGCCAGATGGGCTATTTTGTCCAAGTTGGACAAAAGGTGCGCCGATGGCCTCCCGCAAGCCCCCCGAAACGCCCGATAACTGGACCGTGGCAGACGCCAAGAACCGGTTCAGTGAACTCGTCACCAAAGCCCTTACCGATGGCCCGCAGCGTGTGACCCGCCGGGGCGAAACAGTTGTGGTCGCGCCCGTTGGCGCGATCGCGCCGGCGGGCATGACGATGGGGCGGATCGAATTCGAGCATCACGAGCCCGTGCCCGCGAAGGAGCGGCGCGTGCTGCTGGTCGTGGGCGGCGGCATCGCGGCGTACAAATCGTTGGAGCTGGTGCGCTTGCTCGCGAAGGCAGGCGTGAAAACGCGCGCGGCGATGACGAAGGCGAGCAAGGAGTTCGTCACGCCGCTCTCGCTCGGCTCGCTGACGGGCGACAAAGTCTACGAGGATCTGTTCGATCTCACCGACGAAGCGGAGATGGGGCACATCGAGCTGTCGCGCTCTGCCGATCTCGTCGTCGTCGCGCCCGCGACCGCGGATTTGATGGCGAAAGCGGCTAACGGAATCTCGAACGATCTTGCGTCGACGACATTGCTCGCGACTGACAAAGCGGTGCTCTACGCGCCGGCGATGAACGTGCGCATGTGGGAGCATCCTGCGACGCAGCGGAATCTGAAGCGCTTGATCGCGGATGGCGCACACATCGTTGGACCGGATCAGGGCGAGATGGCGTGCGGCGAGTTTGGCTTCGGGCGCATGGCGGAGCCGCAAGCGATCCGCGATGCGATCCTAGCGTTGCTGCAACCGAAGTCGCGCCCGCTCGCGGGCAAGCGCATCATCGTGACGGCGGGGCCGACGATCGAGCCGATCGATCCGGTGCGTTTCTTGTCGAACCGCTCGAGCGGCAAGCAGGGCTACGCGATAGCAGCGGCGCTCGCGGAATTGGGCGCGGATGTGCGGCTGATCTCGGGGCCGGTGGCGCTAGCAGATCCGCCGAACGTGAAAGTCACGCGCATCGAAACGGCGGCGGAGATGCTGGCGGCGAGCGAAGCGGCGCTGCCAGCGGATGCGGCGGTGTGCGTGGCGGCGGTCGCCGATTGGCGGCCCGAGACGCGCGCCACGGATAAGATCAAGAAGGACAATGCCGGCGGCGCGGCGATGACGATTTCGCTCTCGGAAAATCCGGACATTCTCGCGACGCTTTCGAAAGCGGGGCCGCGGCGGCCTGCGCTCGTCGTTGGGTTTGCGGCGGAGACTGAGAAGGTCGAAGTGCACGCGAAGAAGAAGCTCGTGAAGAAGGGCTGCGATTGGATCGTGGCGAACGATGTTTCGGGCGACGTGATGGGCGGCGCGGAGAACGAGATCACGATCTACACGCATGCGGGCGCGGAACGCTTTGCGCGCATGGCGAAAGAACGAGTCGCGGCGGCGCTTGCTGAGCGGATTGCGGATACGCTGACAGCGGAGAAAACCGAGCGGGTGAGCGCGTGACGATCGATCGGCGCACGGCTGCTTTTGGATTGGCCGCCGTCACGCTTGGCGGCTGCGCGACGGCGCAAACGGAGACAAACGTGGAGCCCAACATGTACGGCCTCATCGGCAAGATGATCGCGCAACCTGGCCAACGCGATGCGCTGATCCGCGCGATGCTGGCGGGAACGACGGCGATGCCGGGGTGCCTGAGCTACATCGTGGCGCGCGATCCGACCGACGAGAACGCGATCTGGATCACCGAAGTTTGGGACAGCGTGGAGAACCATCGCGCGTCGCTGCAGCTGCCGGCTGTGCAAGCGACGATCGCGCAAGCGCGGCCACTGATTTCGGGCTTTGGCGAACGGTTCGAGACCGCGCCGGTTGGCGGCGTTGGGCTTTAACGGCGCCGCGCGAATCCGGCTAAGGCTCCGCCCATGACCGAGAACATCCGCATTGAAGTGAAGACACTGCCGCATTTCGCGGGGCTCGCCCTGCCCGCTTACGAAACGGCGCTTTCCGCTGGCATGGATTTGCGCGCCGCTGTGCCGGCGGATGCGCCGATGACGCTTGCGCCCGGCGCGCGCGCGCTCGTGCCGACGGGGATGAGCATCGCGCTGCCCGCGGGATACGAGGCGCAAATCCGGCCGCGCTCCGGGCTCGCGTTGAAGCATGGGCTCACCTGCCTCAACACGCCGGGCACGATCGATGCGGATTATCGCGGCGAAGTGCAGGTGCTGCTGATCAATCTCGGACAAGAGCCGTTCGTCATTCAGCGCGGCGAACGCGTTGCGCAAATGGTGATCGCGCCGGTGACGCAAGGCGTGTGGGTAGAAGTCGATGCGCTGAGTGAAACTGCGCGCGGCGCCGGCGGTTTCGGTTCGACGGGGCGTAAATAGCGAGGACGGACGCGCCTTTATACGCGCCCGTCCCGGCTACCCGTTAGCCTTCCAGTTCGTGGCGGATCGAGCGGCGGGCGAGCCAGAAGAGGCCGAACGCCACGACGCCGACGCACGCCGAGATGATCAGCGCCCAGCGCACGCCTTCGGCGGAGCCCAGACCGAACGGACCGGCCAACACGTCGCTCAAGATTCCGACTGCGAGCGGGCCGAGGCCAAGACCGATCAGGTTGATGATGAAGAGCAGCACCGCCGAAGAGGTCGCGCGCATGTTGTCCGGCACGATCGATTGCGCGGTGGCGTAGACCGGGCCGTACCACAGCGTGCCGAGGATGCCGTTGAGCGCCAGGCACGAGATGCCGAGGATCGCGATGTCGGTCGTTACTGCGAAGATGTAGATCGGGATCGTGAGCAGCGAGGCGATGCCGGGCACGCTCACATAAGCGCGCAGGTCCTTCGCGCCGTAGCGATCGGCGATCTGCCCGCCGAGCCACGCACCGAGCGTGCCGCCGAGGCCGGACACGAGCGCAAGCGCGAGCGCGAGGAAGCCGAGCGATTGCAGCTGAATATTCCAATCGAGCCCGATCGCGCCGAAGAAGCCCGTGAGTCCCGTGCTCGTGGAGGCCGCCATCTGCGCGATCTGTTCGCTATGATTGCGCAAGAAGAAGGACGCGGTGAACGGCGCGTGCCCGTAGCCGATGAACGCTTTGATGGCGGCGGCGAAGGCGATGAACCAGAACGTCTGCTTCTTCATCAGAATGCCGAGCGTCTGCGCAAAGGTGGCGCCGTGTTGCGCGGTGTTCTTGACCGCCGTGACCACGGCCTTGGCGCGCGGCTCAACGAGTGTGAGCACCGCGATGACGGCGAGCACGATGCCGGGAATCCCGCAGACGAGGAACGCGGCGCGCCAGCCGTAAGCGTCCGCGATGACGCCGCCGAGCGCGGTGCCAATGAGCCCACCAATCGGCGTGCCCATCGAGTAGAAGGCGAGCGCCGAGGCGCGCTTTTCCTTCGGCACGTAATCGGTGATCAGCGAGTGCGCGGGCGGCGTGCAGCCCGCTTCGCCAACACCGACGCCGATCCGCGCCAACACCAGCTGCGTGAAGTTTTGCGCGACGCCGCAAAGCGCGGTGAACGCGCTCCAAGCGGCAAGCGCGGTTGAGATGATGACCGGGCGGTTCCCCCGCTCGGCGATGCGCGCGATCGGCAGGCCAAGTACGGTGTAGAAGATGGCGAACGCAAAGCCGCTCATCATGCCGAGTTGCCAATCGGCAAGCCCAAGCTCGTTCTTGATCGGCTCGGCCAGGATGTTCACGACCTGCCGGTCGATGAAGTTGAAGATGTAGATGGTCAGCAGGAGCGTCATCGCATAGCCGCGATAACCGGCGCTCACGGGCCGCACGACGCGCGGTTCGGCTGGCGCTTCGGCGCCAGCAGCGGCGTCGGTCATAGTTCTCTCCCCTGACGTTTCTTCCCTTGCCCCCTACTCTACGGGCGCGGTTGCCGTGCGCGCTAGGGTCTAATTGCTGCGTGGGGATATGGGTGGCCCAAACGCGCGCCAGCGACTAAGCCTCAAACACGCGACAAGGAGACCTGCATGGCCAGCCGTGCTGCACCGCACGCCCCAGGACGCGGGCGCATCTATCAGAACATCACAGAGACCATTGGCGACACGCCCCTGGTGCGGCTGCCGAAGCTGGCGCGTGCGCATGGCGTTGACGCGGATCTCATCGGCAAGCTGGAATTCTTCAATCCAATCGCCTCCGTGAAGGACCGGATCGGCGTGGCGATGATCGAGGCGCTGGAGAAGCAGGGCAAGCTTGGGCCCGACAGTATCATCGTCGAGCCGACGAGCGGCAACACCGGGATCGCGCTCGCTTTTGTTGCAGCGCAGCGCGGCTATCGGCTGATCCTGGTGATGCCGGAGACGATGTCGATCGAGCGCCGCAAGATGCTGGTGTTTCTCGGCGCCGAGCTCGTCCTGACGCCGGGGCCGGACGGCATGCGCGGCGCGGTTGCGAAGGCCAATGAGATCGTCGCGCAAAATCCGAAGGCGGTGATCCCGCAGCAATTCGCCAACCCTGCGAATCCAGACATTCACCGCCGCACCACGGCCGAAGAGATCTGGAACGACACCGGCGGCGCGCTCGACTACTTCATATCGGGCGTCGGCACCGGCGGGACGATCACGGGTGTCGGCCAATCGCTCAAACCGCGCCTGCCTGACTTGAAAGTGATCGCCGTCGAGCCGGAAGCATCGCCCGTGCTTTCGGGCGGGCAGCCGGGGCCGCACAAGATTCAGGGCATTGGCGCGGGTTTCGTGCCCGACAATGTCGATCGCAGCGTGATCGACGAGGTGGTGACGGTCTCGAACGACGAAGCCTTCGCGTTCGCCCGCGAAGCGGCGCGGCTGGAAGGGCTGCCGGGCGGCATTTCCTCCGGCGCGGCGCTGGCCGCGGCGATCAAAGTGGCCAAACGGGCGGAAGCGAAAGGCAAGCGGATCGTCGTCGTGATCCCGTCTTTTGCAGAGCGCTATCTTTCAACCGCTTTGTTCGAAGGATTGTAAGCCGATGTTGCTGCGTGGCGCGGTGCTGGGTCTGATGCTGGCCGCGAGTGCAAGCACGGCCATCGCGCAACAACGCCTGAGCGTCACGCCGCCGTGCCCCGCCGAGCGCGCGATCTACACCATCCCGGACAGCGAAGCGCGCTTGCGGTTGATGCGGCCGGCGCATGGCGTGAACGCGTTCAGCGATCTCGCGCTGCGTGTCGAAGCCGCCGGCCATGTGTTGTGGTTCGGCTTTGTGTCCTCGAACGGCTACGGGCGCGATTTCATCGTCTATATCAACGACCCGACCGCGCCAGATGGCGAGTCGCCGTCCGAAGTCGCGCGCGCGCCG
Organism: uncultured Caulobacteraceae bacterium; assembly: GCA_964564595.1. Taxonomy (GTDB): domain Bacteria; phylum Pseudomonadota; class Alphaproteobacteria; order Caulobacterales; family Aquidulcibacteraceae; genus JBEVOS01. The sequence goes on along the minus strand of CAZMCA010000019.1, from coordinate 6,943 downwards.
GAAGGCGACGAGGTCGGCGTGTTCGATTCTGACATGAGCTACCGCGCCATCCCGCGCGCCGGCGAGCCGGCGCCAATCTACATCTATGCGCCGAGCATAGGGCCGCGTTTCTGGTACGATCTGCCGGAACGCACGCACGTGCCCGTCGGCATGTGGCGCCTGACGGAGTGCGCGACGCGATGAGCCTCTCCGCCGAAGAACGCGAGCGCTATGCGCGGCACATTCTGTTGAAGGAGATCGGCGGGCCGGGGCAGCAGGCGCTGAAGCGCGCGACGGTGACGCTTGTCGGCATGGGCGGGCTGGGCGCGCCAGCGGCGCTCTATCTCGCGGCGGCAGGCGTTGGGACGTTGCGGCTGATCGATCACGACGCGGTGTCGCTTTCGAACCTGCAGCGGCAAGTGCTCTATCGGACCGGCGACATCGATGCGCTGAAGACGGCGAGCGCGGAAGCCTCGCTGCATGCGCTCAACCCGCATGTCGTGATTGAAACGCGCAACGAGAAGCTGACCGAGGCGAATGCGCGTGCGTTGCTCGCGGGCGCCGATGTCGTGCTCGACGGGACGGATGATTTTGGCGTGCGCTTCGCGGTGAACGCAGCGTGCCACGATCTGGGGGTGACGCTCGTTTCCGGCGCCGTCGGGCGCTGGGACGGGCAGATCGCGACGTTCAAGTCCGGCAAGACCAAAGGCAAAGCGCAAGACGAGCGCCTGCCCTGCTACAGATGCCTCGTGCCGGAAATTCCGCCTTCGGTTGAGCCGTGTTCGGCCGTTGGCATCGTCGGCGCGCTCACCGGCGTCGTCGGCGCGCTGATGGCGCTCGAAGCGATCAAGGAAATCGCGGATGCCGGCGAAACGCTCACGGGCCGGTTGATGATTTTCGACGGCCTCTCGATGGACGCGCGCACCGTGCGCCTCCCGGCCGACCCAGAATGCCCGGTGTGTAGCGGCTGAGTGTGTCTTGCTCCTGTCATCCGCGCGGGCGATAGGTGGCGCGGGGAGATACGGGCATGGGGACAATCTTTCGTGTGCTGCTGGGCGTTGTCGTCCTGGCGCTGATCGCGGCGGCGGCTGGCTATTTCGTGCTGCGCCGGCCGGACATTCCATACGACACGCTGGAAGCGAAGTACGGCGGCGCGACATCGCAGTACGCCGATCTCGGCGATGGGCTGCGCGTGCATTATCGCGACCAGGGCAACCGCGAAGGGCCTGCGCTTGTGTTGGTGCACGGCTTTGGCGCTTCGCTGCATACGTGGGAGCCGTGGGTTGAACGGCTTGGGTTCAATTATCGGATCATCACGCTCGACCTGCCGGGGCATGGACTGACGCGCGCGCCGGCGGACTATCAGGCGTCAACGCAAGGGTTCGTTGGCGTCGTCGATGCGGTGACCGCGCAGCTTGGGGTCACGCGCTTTACGCTCGTGGGCAATTCGATGGGCGGGGGCGTGGCGTGGAACTACGCGTTGGCGCACCCGGAAAAGCTGGACGGGTTGGTGCTGGTGGATGCGGCCGGCTTTCCGGTGAGCGACAATGAGCGCGACGGGCCGCCGCCGCTGATCTTTGCGCTGATCAGCAATCCGATCATCGGGCCGCTGATGCGCGACCTCGACAACCGGCCGCTGATCGAACGCGCGCTGCGGCAATCGTTCATCGATCAGAGCAAGATCGATCAAGCGATGATCGATCGCTACGCGGAGATGGCGCGCGCACCGGGGCATCGCGCGATCCTCTTGAACATTGGCCGCGACGGCGCCGATCCGGAGCGGCTCGCGGATATCCGCACGCCAACGCTCGTGCTGCATGGCGATACGGACAATCTCATCCCCGTCGCGGCGGGCCGTGGTTTCGCCGCCGCGATACCCGGCGCGGAGCTGGTGATCTTCCCAAACGTCGGCCACGTGCCGATGGAGGAAGTGCCCGATGAGAGCGCCGCTGCGCTCGGCGCCTTCCTCGAACGCATTCACGCGGCGCCTGCCGCCGCCCAACCGCAGCCTGCCGGAGCAAATCCATGAGCTCTTCCGCGAATTTCTCACGCCGCACGCTGCTGATCGCTGGTTCGCTTGCGGCGGCGCCGATCCCGGCCTGGGCGCGTGACTTTTCCGGCGGCGCGTTCACGCATGGCGTGGCGAGCGGCGATCCGACAGCGAGCGCAGTGATCTTGTGGACGCGCTTTGCGCCGGCGCCTGGCGGTGATGGGCGCATCGGCTGGGAAATCGCGGACGACGAAGCGTTCACGCGCGTGCGGCGGCGCGGCTCGGCCGTTGCGACGGCGGCCACGGATTATTGCGTGAAGGTCGATGCGCGCGGGCTGCGCGCGGGGCGGCCGCACTTCTATCGTTTCCTCTCCGCGGGCGGGCCTTCCGTCACCGGGCGCACGCGCACGGCGCCGAGCGGCGCGGCGGAGGCGCTGAACGTCGCGTTCTTCTCCTGCGCCAACATGCCATTTGGGTATTTTCACGCCTACGCAGATGCGGCGGCGCGCGAAGACATCGACCTTTGCCTGCACCTTGGCGACTACATCTATGAGATGCCGCGCGGCATCTATCCGTTCCCGAACGAAGCGGTGGCCGATCGCATCATCGATCCCGTGCACGAGACGGTGACGTACGCGGATTATTGCGCGCGCTACGGCTCTTATCACCGCGATCCGGACTTGCTGGAGTTGCGGCGCCTCAAGCCGATGTCAGTGACGTGGGACGATCACGAGATCACCAACGATCCATGGATGGGCGGGGCGCAGAACCACCAAGAGCCGGCCGAAGGCACATGGGCCGATCGCGTGGCGGCGGCGTCGAAAGCGTATTTCGATTGGATGCCGATCCGCCCGACGCCGCGCCAGGGATGGCGCATCTATCGCACGCTCGATTGGGGCGATCTGGCGAAGATCGTGCTCTTGGACACGCGCATTCCGGGGCGCTCCAAGCAGCTCAATTACATGACGGATCTCACACCGCAGCTGACGGCGGCGGGCGCGAACGTTGCGCAAGTCGCGGACACGTTCCGGCGCGAGCGGCTCAATGATCCAACGCGCTCCATGCTCGGCGACGCGCAGCAAACATGGCTCGATGAAACGCTCGCGCGCTCGAACTCACGTGGGCAAACGTGGCAAGTGATCGCACAGCAACTGGTGCTTTCGCCCCAGATCGCGCCGCAAGGACTTTCGCGCTTGCTGCCGGCGGGCGCGAATTTGGAGACGAGTTGGTTCTCGCAAGCCGAGCGCTTGCGCCAAATGGGCCTGCCGTGGAACCTCGATGCGTGGGACGGCTATCCGCTCGCGCGCGAACGGCTGAAGGCAAGCCTCGTGCAGAACGCGGCGAATGCGTTCGTCATTGGCGGCGATAGCCACAATGCGTGGGTCTACAATGTGCCGGCGAGTGAAGGATCGCGCCTCGCGGCGATCGAGTTCGGCGGCGGCAGCGTGACCTCCCCCGGCTTCGAGCGCTCGCTGACGAATGCGCAGCCGGGCGAACGCGAAAGTGTGATGCGCGCCGGCGATCAGAACCTCGCGTTCTGCGACTTCACCAACCGCGGCTACGGCGCCTTCCGCCTGACGCGGGAGCGGTGTGAAGCGGAATGGCGCGCTGTGAGCGACATTCGCGTGCGCGAACGTGGGCCGGTAACGACCTCGCGCTTCGCCGCGCAGGCCGGCGCGAACGGGCCAAGCGCGTGGACGGTTTCAGCCTAACGCTTAGAGGCCGCGATCGACGATGTTGACCGGGCCGAGCAGGCGCCGGATCGCGGACTTGCAGCGCTCGTTGGCGTTGCCGCCGGGATCGAGCACCGTGCGGTCGATGTAATCGACGCGGTAATCGTTGTGCAGCATCAGGAACGTCATCGCGATCCAGCCTTGGCCGGGCGCGACGCGATTGCGCGCACGCCAAAGCTCGCGCACGAGCTCATTGAGCAGCGTGGTGGACATCATCATGTCCATCTGCCGGTCATCGCCAACGAACACGCCGGAATGCACTTGCTGCTCGGTCGGCTCGGCATAGAGCAAAATGCCGGGACCGGTGCGGCCCGTCATACGCAGCAGCTCGGCGCCGATTTGGCTTTGAATTTGGCCTTCGAGGGCGAGATCGTCTTCCGTCACGTGGGCATCCGAAGTTAGGGCGCAAAGCCGATGGTGATTTGAGCGACGCGCGGAATGGCGGCGCGCATTTCGGGCGAGTCCGATGAAAAGGCGCCGTCGCCGAGCGCTTCTTGCGTATCCACCGTTGGGCGGAATACGACGCCGGTGGTGCAGCCATTTTCAGGCGCGAGCGCCCCGCCCTGCCAATCTGTGACGCGCCCGCCGTAGTCCCAGCCAAAGCCCGTGACCGTGAAGGGGCGGCCATTGGCGCGCTGCGTGTTCGTCATCGCTTGATGGAGCTTGATGCCGGCGGGGCCGTTCCAATCGCTTGCGTCGCCGGAGATCGAAAGTTCTGCCGGACGCGCGCGCGCGGCGGCGTCATGCCAGGTGATTTCGAGGCGCTGCGCGGGGTTGGCGGCGTAGAGCACGGTGATTGGGATCGTGGGGCCGCCTTCGGGGCCGGGGCGCTGCTCGTCCGTCACGTTGGTGGCGCCATAGATGCGCGCGAGGCTTTCGCCCGTCGCGTCACGCGCGAAGCCATCGCATGTGAGCAGAAGAGGCGGCGGAGCGGCAGGCTCCTGCGCGCACGCGGCGAGCAACAGCGCGAAGGCGAGCGCGCGCATTAGCCAGGGAACCTTTCGAACGCGCGCGCGCCTTCGGGCACAATGTGATGCGGCTGCTTTTCGGACGTGAAAAGCACGAGCTGCACGGCGTCGTAGACGCTGGGATCATCGAGCGTGCCGGCTTTGAGGATGAGGTTGGCGGGATTGCGCGGCGTGCGCGTGAGGATGCCTGTGCCGCACTCGGCGCAGAATTCCCGCGTCACTGGATTCTCGATATCCGTGCGCGTGAAACTCTTGGGCGCGCCTTGCGTGTATTTGAACGCATCCGCACCGACGACCATGAAAAGGTTGCCTGCCCCGCCGGAGATCTGCTGGCACTCCCGGCAAAAGCAGAGGCCTTTGAATTGCGGCGCCGCGGATTCGTAGCGCAGCTTCTTGCAGTAACAGCCGCCGGTGATGGCCATCGGGTTCTCCCTCTTTGTGGGCTCAATATACCGAAGGCAGGCGCGCGCGCAGCGCTTCTGTTTCGGCCGCCGCATTCGGGCTGCGGGCGAAGGCTGGGATGGTCAAGAAGGCCTCCAGATTGGCGCGCGATATCGTGCGGAGCGCGGCCGCGTCGCCCGCCTCGATCGCGGCGAGGATTTGGGGGCCGGCGACGAAGATCGGATCGATCACTTTGATGGTTCCGGCCTCGTCGCACATGAGATTGCCGGGGCGAATGTCCGAGCCGCCGAAGAACGGCAGCGAGGCGGCGCGCGCGAAGAGAGCGTCGAGGAGCGCGCGCAGGCTGGCGACGCCGGGCGCCGCCGCGAGCGCGGCGACGTCGGCGGGATCGGGCGTGGTCTGTGCTTTGTCGGTGTCGCGCGGAAAGCCGAGCGCGGCGCAAAACGCTTCCGCCGGGCCGATCTCGACCGGCAAGAGCCGCTCCATGAAGACAGTGTAGCCCTCGCCGGCGAGCGGCGCGATTTCATCGATGCGCGGCAGATGCGGATGGCCGGCGTGCGCGATGCAGTTTTCGGCGTGGAGCTTGTAAGCAGCGTCCCACGGCGTGATCCGCGCGACGCGCGCGCCATCAGGCGACGCCAGCACCCAAGACCAATCGCCCTGCGCGATCTCGCGCCAGCCTTCGGCTGTAAGGCGCGCGATCGCCTCGGCGGCGGTGAGGGTGGGCGGCAGGCGCATCGATGTGCTATAGAACGCGCATGTCGCGGCTTGAAGAAACCATTGAACGCCTGCGCGCCCTGCCCGACTCCGACAAAGACGGAGTCGCAGCGCAAATCGACCTGCTGCTGGACGCGGACGATCTGCTCTCGCCCGAACAATGGGCCGAGATCGAAGCGCGGCTCGATCAGAACGAGGCGATGACGCCACACGAAGAGGTCGTCCGCGCGTTCAAAGATCGCGCCCGGTGACGGAAATCACCTGGGCGTCGAGCGCGCGCCGGGAGTTCGCAGCCGCCATCGCGCATCTCGACAAGGAAAGCCCCTCGGGAGCGGATCGTGTCGGCGCGCAAATCCTTCGCAGCATCGAAACGCTCGCTCAGTTCCCAGAGCGGGCGCCCCGCTCGCGCCACCGTGGTCTGCGCCAGCTTGTCGTGCCGCGCACGCACTATCTGGTGATCTATCGCTTCGCAAACGACACAGTAGAAATCCGCGCCATCATTCACACCAGCCGCAAACGGCGCCGCTAGTGCGAAGTTTCAGCGCTTTTGATCGCGCTTCGACGCAAGCGCGAGTTTTTTCACCAGCGCGGCGGGGATGGGCTTGGCGGGTGAGAAGGTGACGCCGGTTTTGGTGGCTTTGAGCCCCGCCGCCGCGATCTCATCGGCGTGCGCCGCGATTGCCGAGGGCGCGACGTAGAGCCCGCATTGCTTGGCGAACGCCGCATAGCCGGCGACGACAGAAGCGCCGATTTTGAAGCCGGGCATGTTGTAGGAAATGACTTCTTCAGCGCCAGGTAGCGCCTTCGCGAGTTGCGCGCGCAACTGCGTCAACAACGGACGCAAATCTTCCGGCGCCTTCGCGATGTAAGCGTCGTGATCGGCAGCCATAGCGGCCGCCGTCACAGCATCGCGGGAATGACGCGGTCCGGCGGCTTGTGGCCGTCGGCGAAGGTTTTGATGTTGATGATCACCTTCTCGCCCATGTCGATGCGGCCTTCGAGCGTGGCGCTGCCCATGTGCGGGAGGGCGACGACGTTGGCGAGTTTCTTGAGCTTTGGATTGATCGCGGGTTCGTGCTCGAACACGTCGAGCCCAGCGCCAGCGAGTTCTTTCTTCTCGAGCATGCGCGCGAGGGCGGCTTCATCGATCACTT
>CAZMCA010000018.1:23399-31479 GCA_964564595.1 uncultured Caulobacteraceae bacterium | reverse complement strand
TCTCGCGGTGGTGCGCGAGGTGAGCCACAACGTGCTTGTGCTCTATCTTGGGCGCGCGGTTGAGTATGGGCCGAGCGAAACGATCTTGCGCGATCCCCGGCATCCTTACACGCGCGCGCTGCTGGCGGCGGCGCCGACGCCCGATCCGGTCGCGGCGCGCAGCAAGGCGCGCGTGCGTCTGGTCGGCGATTTGCCGAGCCCGCTCGATACGCGCGCGCCGCTGCGGTTCCTCAAGTCGAAGGTGATCGACGATCCGGACGCGCAGCAATATGAGCCGAAATGGATCGAGGTTTCGCCGGGGCACTTCGTGGCGGAACACGATCCCGAGAGCGGCGCGGCGGCGGCGTAGGCATTCGTCGCGTTGTGCTGGCGCGCGGCGGCGCCAGCCATTAGCAATCGGCGCAAAGGAGTTTCCATGCGCCTCGCACTTGCCGCCGCATTTTTGTTGATCACTTCGCTGCCAGCCGCTGCGCAGCCGCAGCGCGCGCAGACGCCCGACGCGCCGCAGCGTGTCGAGCGCGGCGCGCTGCTTCTGGAAAACGTGCCGGAGACCCTGCCGGAGGTATCCGAACGGCTGCAGCAATACGTCAACACGCGCGGTGCGACGTTTCTCGACTGGCTGCCGAACGGGGCGATGCTGATTGGGACGCGCTTTGGCGACACCGTGCAAGCGCACCGCGTGGCGGCGCCGCTGCGCGATCGCACGCAGCTTACGTTCTACGCCGAGCCGATCGCGAGCGCGGAAACGCTCGAAGGCGCGAGCCGCGACGATTTCTATTTCACGCGCGGCACGGGCGGCGACGAGCAATATCAGATCTTCCTCTATAGCGGCGCGACGGGGCGCGCGATCCGCTACACGGAGCCGAACACGCGCAACGAAAGCCTTGTGCAAACGCGCGATGGATCGCGCATCGCCTGGGCGCTCGCGCCGCGCGACAGTGGCGACTATGACATCTACATCGCCAATCGCGGTGATCCGACGACGCGGCGGAAGATCATCGACGGCGAAGGCGCGCTGGCGCCGGTGGCGTTCTCGCCGAGCGGCAACCGCTTGCTGCTGGCGCGCTACATCTCGATCGCGGAAACGCGGCTCTTCATCTACGACATGGAGAACGAGGGGCTGACGCCGGTCGCGGGGGATGTGCGCGCGGCGTATGGCTCGGGCGCGTTCATCGACGATCACAGCATCATCGTGACGTCGGACGAGGGCAGCCAGTTCTTGCGCCTCACACGCATCGATTTGCCGACGGGCGTGCGCACGCCTGTTGGGCCGGCGCACACTTGGGACGTCGAGGAGATCGAGCTTTCGCGCGATGGGCGCACGTTGGCTTACGTCGTCAACGAGGCGGGCGCAGCGACGCTGCATCTTTATGATTTGCAGCGCGGGCGTGTGATCGCGGCGCCGGCGCTGCCGCCGGGGCTGGTGTTTTCGCTGGCGTTCGACGATGCGGGGCAAAACCTTGGGTTCACGCTGAACAGCGCGGCCTCGCCGTCTGATGCGTATTCGTACGATCTGCGGCGCCGGCGGCTGACGCGCTGGACGGAGAGTGAAGTCGGCGGGCTCGATCGCACGCGCTTTGTGACGCCCGAGCTCGTCGAATGGCGCAGCTTCGATGGGCGGATGATCAGCGGCTTTCTCTACCGGCCTACGACGCCCGGGCCGCATCCGGTGATCGTCGATATTCACGGCGGGCCAGAGAGTCAGTACCGGCCGGCGTTCAATTCGCGCATCCAATATTGGGTGAACGAGCTTGGCGTTGCGGTGATCGCGCCGAACGTGCGGGGCTCATCGGGGTATGGGCGCGATTTCCTGGCGCTCGACAACGCCGAAAAGCGCGAAGATTCCGTGCGCGATATTGGCGCGCTGCTCGATTGGATCGCGGCGGACGCCAACCTCGATGAAAGCCGGGTGATCGCCTATGGCGGCAGCTATGGCGGTTACATGGTTCTGGCGTCGATGACGCATTACAACGACCGTTTTGCCGGCGCGGTCGATATCGTCGGCATCTCGAACTGGGTGTCGTTCCTGGAAAACACCAGCGCGTACCGGCGCGATCTGCGACGCGCGGAGTATGGTGATGAGCGCGTGCCGGAAATGCGGGCGGCGCTCGTGCGGATGAGCCCGCTCACCAACATTTCGCGCATCACCAAGCCGATTTTCGTGGTGCATGGCGCGAACGATCCGCGCGTGCCGCTTTCGGAAGCCGAGCAAGTGCTCGCGGCGGTGCGCCGGAACGGCGGCGAGACGTGGACGATGATCGCGCGCAACGAAGGCCACGGCTTTGCGCGGCGCGAGAACCAGGAAGCGCAGCGCGCGGCGGAGACGTTGTTCTTCCGGCGCGTGTTGCGGCTGCCCTAGCGCGACGCTTTTGCTTCCCCGTTTACGGGGAACTGTCACGCGTAGCGTGACTTAGGGGCCGAGCCGCAGCGCATGCCCCCTCCGGCCGCTTTGCGGCCACCTCCCCCGTGAACGGGGGAGGAATAAGGGTGCGGCCCGGGTTTTGCTCGCCCGCTGGGAGAAATTCCGGCGGGGCGCGCGCGTGCGTATCGAAGTGATCCATCCCAAGGAGCTGACGGCTCCCGAGATTGCCGTTTGGCGTGATCTGCAGGCCCAAAATGGCCTCGCGAGCCCGTATCTCAGCGCCGAATGGGCGCAGATGGTGGGCGAGGAGCGCCCCGATGCCCGGGTTGTGGTTCTTTCTGAACGCGGAACGATCCAGGGTTTTCTGGGCGCGCAGCGGCGGTCTCGGTTCGCGGCGATGGGGCTTGGGGCGCCAATCGCGGATTATCAGGGCCTGATCGGGGCGCCCGACCTGCCGGTGACGGCAACCGAACTTTGCCGGGCGCTCAAGGTCGGGCGGCTCGATCTCGATCATGTGCCGGCGGGCCAGGCGTTTTTCGCGCCGTATGAAGCCGTGCGCGACGGGTCTTGGATCGTTGAAACGGGCGGCAGCGGCGCGGCGTATCGCGCCGGGCTGAAAGAGCGGCGCGCGGAGTTCGTGCGCCAGACCGACAAGAAGATGCGCAAGATGGGCAAGGAGCGCGGTGAGGCCGTGTTCACCGCGCTCTCAAAAGATCGCGCGCATTTTGGGCAGATGCTCGGCTGGAAACGCATGCAGCTGTTGCGCTCGGGCCAGCCGGATATCTGGACGACGCCGTGGATCGCGCGCGTGCTCGGCGCGACGTTCGAGAGCGAGGCGGCTGGGTGCCGCGGCGCGCTGTTCACGATGACGGTGGGCGAAACGCTGGTTGCGGCGAGTTATTTTCTGCGCAGCGAAGGCGTGCTGCACGATTGGATCATCGCGCATAACCCTGCGTACGAAGCGTATTCGCCGGGCGTGGCGCTGGCGCGCTGGGCGATCGAGTGGGCGGGCGACAACGGGATCGGCGAAGTCGATTTCGGGCCGGGCGGTTATCAGTACAAACGTCAGCTCGCGACGGGCCAGCGCGAACTGACCTGGGGCGCGGCGAGCGGGCTTTCGGTTTCGGGGCTGGCGCGGCGCGCGGCCTATGCAGCGCGCGTGCAGCTTGAACGGGCGCCGCAGAAGCTGGTGGCGGAGCTGCCGGGCAAAGCGATGCGGCGGATCGACCTCATGCGTGGGCTTGCCGCGCCGGCCGGCTAGTTGGTGGGCACGACGATACGCGGCTAGTGTGGGCGGCCTCTGGCGATCCAGCCCGGCGCACCAGGAAAAGCTATGCCCGACATTCGTTATAATGAGGCGCTCACCTTGACGGCGCCCGCCGGCATGGATGCGATCATCGTCAGCGTCGATATCGAGCCGGCGACGGCGTCCTGCGTGATCTACGGCTTCACGAAGGACGGAAAGACCCTTCAGCCCGTTCGCGTGTTGGGATCGGCGCCGCGGCTCGAGCTCCCGTATGGCGATCCCAAGGTCTATGTTCGCTACGAAGCGGGCCTGCGAACGCTGCGCATCTCGACGCTTGGGTGGCGCGACGCGGCGGGCGTCCATGACTCGGCGGGGCAGACGCGGCACTGACGCGGCGCAGCGGAAAAGCCACCCGTTTCCTATCCCCGCGCGGGGAGGGGGTGGTTTCGTGGGGCGACGCCCACTAGGGTCCGCGCGCCATGCCGGACCAAGCTACGGGGCGCAACGCTGCGCCCGCTGTCACCTACGAGCAAATATTGGAGGCCGCCCAGCGCATTAAGGGGCAGGTCGAGCGCACGCCGATGCGCACGTCACGGACGCTCTCGGCGATTACCGGCGCGGATGTGTGGGTGAAGTTCGAGAACGTCCAGTTCACGGCGGCCTACAAGGAGCGCGGGGCGCTCAACAAGCTCTTGCAGCTGACGGCGGCGGAGAAGAAGGCGGGCGTGATCACTGCGTCGGCCGGAAATCACTCGCAGGGGTTGGCGTATCACGGTCAGCGGCTTGGCGTGCCGGTGACGATCGTGATGCCGGTGAACACGCCGTTCGTGAAAGTGCAGCAGACGCGCTTCTTCGGCGCCGAAGTGGTGCTGAAGGGCGAGACATTCGATGAAGCGGCCGAGCACGCGATGGAGCTGCGCGCGGCGCGCGATCTGACGTTCGTGCATCCCTTCAACGATCCGGACGTGATGAGCGGGCAAGGCACCGTCGCGCTCGAAATGCTCGAGGACATGCCCGATCTCGATGTGCTGCCGGTGCCGATCGGCGGGGGCGGGCTGATCGCGGGCGTCGCGACCGTTGCGCGGCATCTCAATCCGGACATCCGGATTATCGGGCTTGAGCCGGCGATGTATCCATCGTTCACGGCGAAGATGCGTGGCATGCAGGCGAAGGCTGGCGGGCACACGATCGCCGAAGGCATCGCGGTCAAGCAGGTCGGCGATCTCTCTTATGCTGTCGCCCGGCCGCTGATCGATGAAGTGCTGCTGATCGAAGAGCCGGATTTCGAGCGCGCGATCGCGCTTTACTGCAACGTGGAAAAAACCGTCGTCGAAGGCGCGGGGGCTGCGTCGCTGGCGGCGCTGCTGGCGTATCCGGCGAAGTTTCGCGCGCTGAAGTGCGGGCTCATCGTCACGGGCGGCAATATCGATACGCGCTTGCTCGCTTCGGTGCTGACGCGCTCGCTGATCCGCGACGGGCGCATCGCGGGGCTGCGGTTTACGGGCGACGATCGGCCGGGCTTGCTCGCCAACGTCTCGCGCGTGCTCGGCGAAGAGGGCGCGAACATCATCTCGGTCGAGCACCGGCGCCACGCACTCGATGTGCCGGCCAAGGGCGCGGAGTTCGACATCGAGATCGAGACGCGCGACGCGCAGCACACCGAAGAGATCGTGCAAGCGCTGACGCGGTCTGGCTATCCGCCCAAGCGGCTGTAGAGGGTGGTAGCCCGTGGCCGAAGGGCCGCGAGATCGTCCGTGACCGGCCTGTAATGGCGTGCTATTTCGCCCGCCGAGGGATCGAAGCGCCGGCCGAGCCTTTTGCCGGAGGAGGGGTAGATGCGTCGTCTTGTGAAAACTCTGTCTTTGGCTGCATGCGCGCTGGTTGGGCTCGCGGGCGTTGCGGCGGCGCAGCCGCAGGCAGCGCAGAGCACCACGCCGCAAGTGCCGCGCTGTGCGTCAAATCTCGGCAGCATCTCGATCCAGAACGGCGATAGCGCGGGCTGGACGGGCTATCGCCTTGCGCCGCCGGCTGCGCTTTTGCGCGTCGTCGTGCAGCAGTCGGGCTGCTTTACCGTGGTTGAACGCGGCGCGGGCCTCGATGCGGCGCTGCGTGAACGCGAACTCGCGGGCGGCGGCAATTTGCAACGCGGCTCCAACGTGGGCGGCGGGCAGATGCGCGCGGCCGATTATGTGCTGCTCGCGGACGTCGTCGCGCAGGACAACAACGCTTCGGGCGGCGGCGCGGCTGCGGCGATCGGCGGCATCGTCGGCGGGCGCTTCGGCGCCGTGCTCGGCGGCGTGCGCGCGCAATCGCAGACGGCGCAAACCACGCTTTCGCTGACGAACGTGCGCACGACCGAATCGTTCTCGGTTGAAGGCAATGCGCGCAACCGCAACTGGTCATGGGGCGGCATCGGCTTCCTCGGCGGCGGCGGCGCAGGTCTCGGCGGCTACACCGACACCGATATCGGCCGCGTCGTGACGATGGCGTTCATCGACGCTTACACCAACCTCGTCATTCAAGCGGGCGGCAACATCGCGCCGAACGCGGCGGCGGCGGCTCCGCGCCAAACCTACACGACGACGGCGGCGACGCCGCTCCGGTCGCGTTCGGGCGGCCGCGGCGAAGTCATGCGCACGCTGCCGGTGGGCTCCAACGTCTATCCGCTCGGTGAGCGCGAAGGCATGTGGTGGCGCGTCGCTGACGAGAACGACAACGAAGGCTGGGTCAACAACGACACGCTGCGTCCAGCTCGCTGATCGTTCGATCGCCTGAACATCTGGAACGGCGCGCTGGGAAACCGGCGCGCCGTTTTCGTTGGCGGCGTTCGCCTTGCACATTCGCCGCTTCGAGGCCCATGCTGAGCCGCTCCTTGGAGGGTTGACCTTGGACCTGGCGATCCGGTCTGTCGTCATCAGCGCCGACGTCATGGATGCGTTGAAACAGATGGAGGCCACGTTCGGCGTACATGTGACGTCGGCGGCGGACACGCGCCCAGCGTTCTCGAATATTGGCGCTTTCGCTATATCGCCGCGTGCGGATCACCCTCTTATGCGCGTGGCGAAGGCAAAGCGTGGCAGCTATCATGCCGCGACGCGTACGTACTACATCTATGCTGAACTCGACTATGTGGCGTTCGCGTCGTCAGATTGGGCGACGCGCGTTCGCGCCTACGCTGACGCCGTGGCGGCGGCGGTGAAGCGCGTGCCATCGACGAGGCTGACAGACGCTGAGCGTGCTTTTCTGCTTGGCGCGGTCGAAAGAGCTTGTGTCGGCTGCACGTCGCAGCCGCCGGAGATGGTCGCCATCGTTGGTCCGGTCTACCTCGGCGCTGGTGGCGCCGGCCCAGCCTTCAGCTACCATGGCGGCTGGCCGGGCATGATCCCTGTCACGGTGGACGATATTCCGAACCACAAGCCGCTGGTCACTCAGCACGAAGAGCGACTCTTCAAGCTCTACAAAAAGATCGATGGCGGCCTGCATTATCGGGAAGCGTGGATTCCGGATGATCAAAAGGTGGTCGAGCATTGGGGAGCGTGCGGGGATAGAGGGCAAACACGTGAGCACGTCTGTGAAACGCCGGCTCGGGCGCGGGCCGCCTATGTTCAACTGAAGCATTCGGCGCGCAGCGATGGCTTTCGCCCAATCGCGCAAAGCAAGCATGCCAAGCTGGTGGTCGAGATTCCAATCGAGGGTTTCGGCACGAGCGGTGAGTTGCACCGCAGGCATGCGCTTGAGGATTTCCTCGACGACCTCGTGGGGTGGTTGGGGCTTGGCCATCTCGACGGAGGGTCAAGCGGCTCAGGGACGATGGAAGCGATGTGCTACGTCGTCGACTTCAAGGTCGCTAAGGCGGCTGTGGAAGCGGCGCTTCGCACGTCGACTTTCTCTGACTTCAGCCGCGTCTACCGGGAGTCTTGAGCTGCTCGCGCCGGCCGGCGCGCCGTTTTCGTTGGCGGCCTTGATTTGGGCCCGGTTCTCGCGCAAGTGCGCGCGATGCCTGTGCTTTATATTGGGAACAAGAATTACTCGTCGTGGTCGATGCGGCCGTGGCTCGCGCTCACATGGGCGGGGCTGCCGTTTGAAGAGCGCGTGCTTGAATTGGGCATGCTGGGCTACGGCAAATCCAAGCAAGCCAATATTCTGGCGGTGAGCCCGAGCGGGCGCGTGCCGGCGCTGAGACTGGATAGCGGCGAGACGATCTGGGATTCGCTGGCGATTTGCGAATGGGCGCACGAACAGGCGCCGGGCGCTGCGTTGTGGCCGGCCGATCCTGCCGCACGCGCAATGGCGCGCACCGTCAGCGCGGAGATGCATTCTGGATTTGCGGCGCTGCGGCGCGATGCGTCGATGAACATTCGCCGGCGCGCCGCGCCGCGCGATTGGGCCGAGGACGTGCGCATGGATTTGGCGCGGCTCGAGGAGTTGTGGGGCGATTGCCGCAAGCGCTATGGCGCGGGCGGGCCGTTCCT
>CAZMCA010000018.1:10056-23389 GCA_964564595.1 uncultured Caulobacteraceae bacterium | reverse complement strand
TCGGCAAGCGCAGCATTGCCGACGCGATGTTCGCGCCGGTCGCGACGCGCATCCGCACCTATGCGATCGCCGTCTCGCCCGTCGCGCAAGCGTATTGCGACGCGATCTTCGCGGATGATGCGTTCCGTGCGTGGGAAGCGGAAGCCGAGAAAGAGACATGGACCCAACCGAACGTGGACGTCGCCTGATGCGCTTTGCTGTTGTTGCTTTGGCGCTTCTCGCCGCCGCGTGCGGGCAGAACGAGAGCGTGCTCGCGCAGATCGAGCGCACGGAGGCCGAGCAGGCGCGCGTGGCGGAGACCAATCTCGCCGCCGCGCAACAGTTCATGACGGAGCAACGGGCGCGCGCGGGCGTGCAGGCGTTTCCGTCCGGCCTGTTGATCGAGCGCCAGCAGGAGAGCGCGAACCCGCGGCTGCCGCGCGCGACGCGCGATGGGCAAGTGCTGGTGCACTACCAAGGCAGCCTCGCGAACGGGGAAGTGTTCGATAGCTCTATCCAGCGCGGCGAGCCGGCCGAGTTTCCGGTGGAAGGCCTCATCCCCGGCTTCACGGAAGCGCTGATGCAGATGCGGCCGGGCGATGCGATCACGGCGTACATTCCGCCGGAGCTTGGTTATGGGCCGCAGGGTTCGCCGCCGGGCATTCCGCCGAACGCGGCGCTCACGTTTCGCATCCAGCTGCTCGCGTTGCGCACGGCGGATGGGCAGATCCACCGGGCGCCGGAAGCACGATGAGTGCGGCCAAGGCCCTCGACATTCTCGACGCGCTGATCGCGTTCGACACGACGTCGCGCAATTCGAATCTTGCGCTGATCGAATGGGTGGAAGCGTTTCTGGCGCAGCGCGGCGTTTCTTCCACGCGCGTGCTGAATGACGATGGGGCGAAGGCCAATCTCTATGCGATCGTCGGGCCCGCTGTTGCGGGCGGCGTGGTGCTTTCAGGGCATACGGATGTGGTGCCCGTCGATGGGCAGGATTGGGCGACTGATCCGTTCAAGCTGACGGGCGCCGGCGATAAGCTCTACGGGCGCGGCGTCGCGGATATGAAAAGCTTCCTCGCGCTCGCGCTTGCGTATGTCGATGACGCGCTCGCGGCGAAGGTGAAGCGGCCGATCGTGCTCGCGTTTTCGTATGACGAAGAGATCGGCTGCCTTGGCGCGCCGCGCTTGATCGAGCAGCTCGCAAACGTGCCGGCGCCAAGCGCGGTGATCGTGGGCGAGCCGACGCTGATGAAGGTCGTCTCCGGGCACAAAGGGATTTCGACGTTCCGGGTCGAAGTCACCGGGCGGGAAGCGCATTCGAGTCAAACCGGGCAGGGCGTTTCCGCGATTATGGAAGCGGTGAAGCTGATGCGGCTCGTTGATGACATGGCCGCAGAGGCGCGCGCGAAGGCGGATAAGGCGAGTGCGTTCGATCCGCCGGGCGCTTCGATGACGATTGGGATCGTGAACGGCGGCACGGCGGGGAATATTTTGGCGCGGCGCTGCGAGTTTCAGTGGGATCTGCGCTGCCCGCCGGATGTCGATCCCGAATATTACGCGACGCGCTTCATGGAAGCCGCGGCGGCGGTGGATGCCGACATCAAGCGCCGCGCGCCGGAGGGCGGCGTGCACGTGCATCGCCGCTCCGCAACGCCCGCGCTTGCGCCGGAGCGCGATAGCGAGGCGGAGGTTTTGGCGCGTGCGCTGACGGGCGATAATGGGCAGGAAGTTGCATCCTACGCGGCGGAAGCTGGGCTGTTTCAGCGCGCGGGCATGCCGGTGGTGATTTGCGGGCCAGGTTCGATCCTGCAAGCGCACCAGCCGAACGAGTGGATCGAACGCACGCAGATCGATGAAGGCGCGCGGTTTATGGAGCGCCTGGTGGCGCGACTGGCAACATAAGGTCTTAGCGCTTAGGCATCTTCGCCATCGCAGCGAGCGCGGCTTCGCGGGCGCTGGGATCGCTGTAGGCGATAAGACCTTTGACCAAGAACTTGTCGGATGCGTTGCCGTATTTGAGCTGCGCGCCGTCGTGGCGCATGACGCCGCCGCCTGCTGCGGCGAGCACGGCGTGGCCAGCCGCTGCGTCCCATTCGCTGACTTCGCCGAAGCGCGGATAGATATCGGCCGCGCCTTCGGCGAGCAGGCAGAACTTGATCGATGAGCTCATCGAAATGCGCTCGTGCTGGCCGAGCAGCTCCGCGAATTTATCTGTCGCGCTGTTTTTGCCGGAGCGGCGCGAAGCGATGACGCGCCAGGCGCCCGCGCGCTTGGCTGAGATCGGCGCGAGCGGCTCAAGCAAACGCGCGTCGCGCGCGTCGGCTTTTGCTTTGAAGGCGCGGTTGTCTTCGCCGGCGTACAAGACGCCGAGCACGGGCGCGAAGACGACGCCCATCACCGGCACGCCATGCTCGATGAGGCCGATGTTGACGGTGAACTCGCCCGTCTTGCCTTCGACGAAATCGCGCGTGCCGTCGATCGGGTCGACGCACCAGAAATGTTCAGCGATATCGGGCGTGCGGCCTTCGGAAACGGCTTCTTCGCCGATCATCGCGATCTGCGGCGCGACGCGCGCGAGGCCAAGTTCGATCACCGCTTCGGCGCGTTGATCTGCGATGGTGACGGGCGAGCCATCAGCTTTCTCGATCGCTTCAAAGCCGCTGTCGCACACGGCCATCACTTCCCGGCCCGCGTCGAGCGCGATTTGGACGAGATCGTCGAGCCGGGGCCGGGAAAGAGTCACTTGGCGAAGACTACAGCTTTTCCGGCGTGTTGTTGTTCAATTCGTCGAGCCAGGTGCGCGCGCCTGCGTCGCTCGGCGCGCGCCAATCGCCGCGCGGCGAGAGCGCCCCGCCGGAGACGATCTTCGGGCCGTTCGGGATTGCGCTGCGCTTATATTGGCTTTGGCCGAAGAAGCGGTTGATGAACACGGTCAGCCATTTGCGGATTTCTTCGTAGCTGTAGGCGCGCCGGTCGCTCGCGGGGAAGTGCGCGGGCCATTCGCCTTCGTGCGCTTTGTCCCACGCTTGCCAGGCGAGGAAGAGCACTTTGCTGGGGCGGAGGCCAAAGCGCGAAATCCAGTAGAGATTAAAGTCCTGCAGCGCGTAGGGGCCGATGATCGCCTGCGTGCTTTGCGGCGCATCGCCCGGCACGAGTTCGGGGCTGATCTCGGTTTCGAGCACGACTTGCAGCGTCTCTCCGACTTTCTCTTCGAACAGTTTCGAGGCGATCACCCAGCGGATGAGGTGCTGGATCAGTGTTTTCGGCGCGCCGGAATTGACGCCGTAATGCGACATGTGATCGCCGACGCCGTAGGTGCACCAGCCGAGCGCGAGTTCGGAAAGATCGCCGGTGCCGACGACGAAGGCGTTTTCCTTGTTCGCAAGCCGGAAGAGGAGATCGGTGCGCGCGCCCGCCTGCACGTTTTCGAACGTGACGTCATAGACCTTTTCGCCCTTCGCGGCGGGGTGGCCGATGTCGGTCAAGAGCTGCTGCGAGAGCGGCACGATCGAGGTTTCGCGCGCATCGACGCCGAGCGCGTTCATCAGCGCCCAGGCGCTGTTCTTGGTGCCCGCGCTCGTTGCGAAGCCCGGCATCGTGACGCCGATGATGTTTTTGCGTGGCAGGCCGAGAAGATCGAATGCGCGCGCAATCACGATCAGCGCGTGCGTGCTATCGAGGCCGCCTGAGACGCCGATGACGACGCGCTTGGTGTTCGTGGCTTCCAGACGCTTTGCGAGGCCGGAAACCTGGATGTTGTAGGCCTCGAAGCAATCGCGATCGAGGCGGGCGGGATCGTCCGGCACGAAGGGGAAGCGCGGCACGTGGCGCGCGAGCGGCAGATCGCCTGCGGGCGGCGCGAACTCGAACGAGATCGTGCGGAAGGCGGCGAGCGCTTCTTTGTTGCGGCCGATCGCGTCGCGAAAGTTGGAGAGGCGGCGGCGCTCTTGTGCGATGCGTTCGACGTCATAGTCGGCGATCACGAGTTTTGGGGAGCGGGTGAAGCGCTCGGCTTCGGCGATCTTGTCGCCCATCTCGAACGCGACGACCTGGCCGTCCCACGCGAGATCGTTGGTGCTTTCGCCGACACCGGCGGCGGCGAAAAGATAGCCGGCGCTGCAGCGGCGCGATTGCGCATCGCAGAGCGTTGCGCGGTCTTCCGCTTTGCCGATCGTGATGTTCGAGGCGGAGAGATTGAGCAGAATGTTCGCGCCTGCGAGCGCGCCCATTGTGGAAGGCGGCGTCGGCGCCCAGAGGTCTTCGCAGATCTCGATGAAGAAGGTGAATTCGCGCACGCCCGAAGCAGTGAAGAGGAGATCGGCGCCGAAGGGCGCGGTTTGGCCTGCGACGGCGATTTCCTTTTGCGGCGCGTCGCAGGCGACGGCGAAGTGACGCTTCTCGTAGAACTCGCGGTAGTTCGGCAGAAAGCTTTTCGGCACGACGCCGAGCACGCGGCCTTTATGAATCGCGAAGGCGCAATTGTAGAGCGCGCCGCCCACACGCCACGGCGCGCCGACCACGAGCGCGCACGCGCGCGTCTTGCTCTCGTTCACGAGACTCGCGACCGCGGCTTCGACGGCGTCGAGCAGGGCGTCCTGCAGCAAGAGATCGTCGATCGCGTAGCCGCAGAGGCTGAGTTCGGGCGTGAGGAGGAGGGCTGCTTTTGCGGCTTCCGCCTCCTTCCAGAAGGTCATGATCTCGGCGGCGTTGGCGGCCGGATCGGCGGGGTGGACGCGCGGGGCGGCGGCGGCCGTCCGGACAAAGCCGTGCGCGTAGAGCGACAGGAAGGACGGGCTCGCGGACTTGGTCATGCGGGACCGTACCACCTTATGCTCAATTTGACTACAAGTCCGGCATGGTGAACCGGCGCTTGCGTCTTCTAGCGCTTAGGACTTGGCCCGCGCCACGAGGTTCGTGGTGGATTGGCCTTCGGTGAGGCCGGCGAGGACGATCTTGCCGCCCCAGGACTTCACGAGGTCGGCTCCGACGACCTGGTCTTCGCGGTAGTCGGCGCCTTTCACGAGAATGTCAGGGGCCAGCGCCCGGATCAGTTCGAGGGGGGTGTCCTCTTCAAAAGCGACGACCATATCGACGCCCTTGAGGCCGCTCATGACCGCGGCGCGGCTGTCCAGCGCCTGGACAGGGCGGGTCGGGCCCTTGAGGCGGCGGACGGAGGCGTCTGAGTTCAGCGCCACGATGAGACGGTCGCACGCCGCCGCCGATTGGCTGAGCAGCGAGATATGGCCGGCGTGGACGAGATCGAAGCAGCCATTGGTGAAGCCGACGACGAGCCCTTCGGCGCGCCACTTGTCGCGTTGCGCCAGCGCCTTGCCGATGGGCGTCACCGCCTCTTCTGGCGCGGAGGCTTCGGCGCCGGAGCGGCCTTGGCTGCGCATCGCGACGCTGAGTTCTTGTGGCGAGACGGTTGCGGTGCCGACTTTGCCGACGACGACGGC
Organism: uncultured Caulobacteraceae bacterium; assembly: GCA_964564595.1. GTDB lineage: Bacteria > Pseudomonadota > Alphaproteobacteria > Caulobacterales > Aquidulcibacteraceae > JBEVOS01. The sequence goes on along the minus strand of CAZMCA010000018.1, from coordinate 17,954 downwards.
GGCCGCGGCGTTGGCGACGCGCACGCTCTGCTCGTGCGGCAAGTGCGCAGCGAGGCTGAGCGCGAGGCCGGCGACGACCGTATCGCCCGCGCCCGACACGTCGAACACTTCGCGCGCTTCGGCGGGGAGGTGGATGTTGGGCTGGCCGTCCCGGTAGAGGGTCATGCCCTTTTCCGAGCGGGTGAGCAGGATCGCGGCGCCGCTCGCGTCCATCGCGGCTTTGGCGGCTTTCTCGGCTTGAGCGTCGGTCTCGCATGGCAGACCGACGGCGGTGGTCAGCTCTTTGCGGTTCGGCGTGATGATGCTGGCGCCGCGATATTCCGCGAAATTCATGCGTTTTGGATCGACGATCACCGTACGCTTGCTCTTCTTGGCGGCGGCGAACGCGGCGGCGAGCACGGCGTCTGTGAGGACGCCTTTGCCGTAATCGGAGAGGACCACGACGTCGCACGTGGCGATGGCGTCTTCGATCTCTTCGACAAGCGCGTCATGCGCGGTCTTCGGCGGCGGCTCCACGCGCTCGCGGTCGACGCGCACGATCTGGTGCTGGCCCGAGAGGTAGCGCGTCTTGGTGATGGTGGGGCGGCCCTGCACGCTGACGAAGCGCTGTTCGATGCGGCCTTCAGCGGCGGCGAGCGCTTCGACAAGATGATGGCCGGCCTGGTCATCGCCGATGAGGCCGATGAGGAGCGCGTTGCCGCCGAGCGCTGCGATGTTGGCCGCGACGTTGGCCGCGCCGCCGAGCGCGCGGCGTTCCGACTGAACGAGCAGCACCGGCACGGGCGCATCGGCCGAGATGCGGTTGACCGTGCCCATGATGTGCACGTCGAGCATGACATCGCCGATCACGGCGACGCGCGCGTGCCGGAAGCGATCGATCAGCGGGGAGTCTGTGTGTTTGGCGGCGGCCATTTTCTTCTTGGACATAGCCGCTCCGGCCTCGACTGTCAGGGGCGCCGGATGTGCCCGCGCGCATTTGCGCGCGGCCGTGCAAAATGTGCGCCGCCGCCCTTTCCCCAGGCAGGTTGTTTCGCTTCCGTCCTCTACACTCGCCCTTAAGGCCGATGGGGTTGACTTGGGGGCTTGGGGATAGACCTATGTCCCCGAGCTTTTTCTACTGGCGCGCGAATTGCTGCAGCGCCCGCAAGAGCGCGGGCAGGCGGCTCGCGCGCTTTCGAGCTGTGCTCCCCGAGGGTGGGGCTGGCTCGGTCCTAGAATGGGGCAAGGCAGAATGCAGTCTGTTTGGGAGCCGCTGAAGCGCGCCTGGAAGGGCGTTGCGGCCGGCGCCGTATTGGCCGCAGTGGCGGGCTCGGGCCTGGCCGTGGCCGGCGCGCAGGGCCTGTTCGGCGGCCCAGGACCCCGCACGGAAGTCGCCGCGCGCCTGATGGCCGAGCGCGACCAAGCCGCCCGCCGCGCCGAGGAGCGCGCGTTTACCGAAGCTTACCTCGCGCAGCGCGCCTGCGAATTCACCGTCGAGAACGGGGAGACGTTCGCCGGGCTCCTGATCCGCGCGGGCGCGACGCCCGGCGACGCCCACGCGATTCTGGCCTCGATCGACGACATCTATAACCCGCGCTCGATCCGCCCGGGCCAGCCGATCAGCCTGGTGTTCGACGGGCCCGAGCAGCGCAGCGACGCGCGCCTGACGGGCCTTGCGTTCCGCTCGGAGCCGGGCGCATCGGTGACGGCGAACCGCGTCGTCGGCGGCGGGTTCGCGGCGCGGCAAGTTCTGATGCCGCTGACGTACGAGATCGCACGCATCGCGGCGCCGGTGGACGGCAATCTGTATCAAAGCGCACTGAACCTCGGCGCAACGGATCGCGAAATCAGCGCGCTCGCCGATGCGTTCTCGTATGACGTCGACTTCCAGCGCGACATTCGCCCGGGCGACCGGTTCGAACTCGTGTTCGAACGCTTCTATGATGACGAAGGCAACACGGTGCGCACCGGCGAGCTGCTGTTCGTCGGCCTCGAAGCGCGCCAGACGCAGCGGCACTTCTACCGTTTCCAAGCGCCGGGTGATTCCCGCGCCGATTGGTACGACGGGCAGGGCCACAGCGCGCGCAAATTCCTAATGAAGACGCCGATCAATGGCGCGCGGCTGTCGTCGGGTTACGGGATGCGGCTGCATCCGATCCTTGGCTATTCGCGCATGCACCGCGGCGTCGATTTCCGCGCGCCGATCGGCACGCCGATCATGGCGGCGGGCGATGGCGTGATCGTGCGCGCCGGGCCGTTCAGCTCCTACGGCAACTACATCAAGATCCGTCACGCCAATGGCTATGAGACGGCGTATGCGCATATGTCCCGGTTCAATCGCGGCATGCGTGCGGGCGCGCGGGTCCGGCAGGGCGAAATCATCGGTTTTGTGGGCAATACGGGCCGTTCGACCGGCCCGCACCTCCACTATGAAGTGATGCGCCGCGGCCAGCAGATCAATCCGATGAACCTGCAAGTCGCGACGGGGCGTAACCTGACGGGCCACGATCTGCGGCTGTTCGAAGCCGAGCGCGCGCGCATCGACACGCTGCGGCAAGCGCGTGCACATGAATCGGGCGTAACGGTCGCGACAGCTACGATGGACACGACCCGCGCAATCGCCGCGGCCGCCACGCGCTAGCAGCGCCGCCGGACCCGCGCAGGTCGATACTGGCAACAATTAGGTTGAGCCCAAAGCGAGGCGAGGTAATGATCCCCTCGCACGCACGCGTTGAAACAAAGGCGCAGGTATGGGGCTCACCGCGCTCATTGCAGACGACCACGAGCTGTTTCGCGACGGCCTGAAGCTTCTGTTGCTCGATCTCCTGGATGCGCAAGAAGTTATCGAGGCCGAAACGCTCGACGATGCGATCGACAAGCTGGAAGACGGGCGCACGGTCGATCTCATTTTGGTGGATCTGCGGATGCCCGGCATGGCGGGCGTCGAATCGCTCACCGCGCTGATCGATGGGTTTCCCGATTCCAAGATCGTGGTCGTTTCGGCTTGGGAGGAGCGCGCCGATATTCTCGCGGCGCTCGATGTCGGCGTGCACGGCTATATCCCGAAGACGCTTTCGAACGCGCAGATCGCGGACGCGATCAAGTCCGTACTGACCGGTGCGATCTATGTGCCGGCCTCGCTTGGCCGGCGCGATACGGCGGCTGCGGCGCCGGCGCGTCCGGCGCAGCAAAGCCCCAGCGCGGCCGCAAGTACGGACACCCGCTTCACGCAGCGCCAGCGCGACGTGATCGGCGAATTGCGCAAAGGGCGCTCTTCCAAAGAAATCGCGCGTACGCTCGATATCGCGGAGGGCACGGTGAAGATTCACCTCGCCGCGATCTACCGGACGCTCGGCGTGCGCACGCGCGCGGAAGCGATCGTCAAACTCAACGAAAGCTAAGCGGCGCGCGCGCTACGCCGGCGCGGCGACGCGATCGGCTTGTTGGCGCAGCGCGTGGATCGACGCAGCAAGCGCGACGGCGCTGACGAACTCGCTCGGCTGCACGGGTTTGGTGAGCCAGTCGTAGCCGGAGGCGCGCAGCATCGCGAGCGTCTCGGCGCCAGTGTCGCCCGTTACGATCAGCACGGCAGGCGGCGGGCAAAGCCGCGCGCAATGCGTGTTGGCGAGATCGACGCCGCGCAATTCGCCATCGAGCCGCAGATCCAGCACCAGCATCGTAGGCGGCGCGCCATCGGCGAGCAGCGCTTCGAGCGCGGGCGCGCCATCGCCGGTGCGCACGTGCGCGCCAGCGTCACGCAGGATTTGCGCGGCGGCTTCGAGCGCGAGCGGCTCATCATCGATTACCACGACGTTGACGCCTGCAAGCGAGACTTCGGAGTCGTTATCGTCGTCGGTTTCGAAGTCGGCGCGTTCCGATTGCGGGGCGGTGACGGTGAAGCAGGCGCCGCCTTCGGCGCTGGCGGAGACGGCAGTTTGAAGGCCGAGCTGTTCGGCGATGCGCCGCACGATGGCGAGGCCAAGGCCAAGGCCGTCCGTGTGGGTGGCGGAGAGGCGTGAGAACTCGTTGAAGATTTCGTCGGCCTTATCGGCTGGCACGCCAGGGCCGCGATCGATGACGCTGACGGTGACGCGGTGGCTTTCGGCGCGCGCCTCGATGCGCGCCCAGCCGCCGCCATGCTTCATCGCATTGGAGACGAAATTGCGCAGCACCGCATCGAACATGCGCGGATCGGTGCGCAGGGCGAGCTTGGTTGGCGCCATCTCGACGCGCTCGGCGCCGAATTCGGCGGCGATGCGATCGAACGAGTCTTGTAGGGCGAAGTCTTCAATGTCGGGCTGATCGACGCCCGATTGGATGCGCGCAAGGTCGAGCAGCGCGCCGAACATCTGCACCATCGACGTGATGGCGCGCTCCATGTTCAGAAGAATCTTCTCGCTGTCGGGCGCTGCGCCGATGCGCCGGCGGAGCGCGCTGACATAGAGCGAGAGCGCGTGCAGGGGCTGGCGAAGATCGTGGCTGGCGACCGCGAGGAATCGCGTCTTGGCCGCGTCCGACGCTTGCGCATCGGCTTTGGCGCGCTCGAGCGCGAGGTTGGATTGCTCGAGCATGCCGCGCACCCGAGCCCAGACGGCGCGCTCGCGCACGATGGACCAGAAGCTCAAGGCGCACGCGGCCATCGCGACGGCGGCGAGCGCGATGGCGAGACGATCGGAGGTGTTGCGCTGGCTCTGTTCGGCGACGGTGAGGCTGGCGATGCTGGCCTCGGCGTTGTCGACGAACTCGAACACGGTTTGGCGCACGGCGAGCTGCGTGGTCGCGGCATCCGGGCGGAGCATGTAGTTGAACGCGGCTTGGCCGCGGCCAGCATCGCGCAGCGCGACCGCTTCGGCGCAGAAAGCGAGGCGCCGCTCGACGGCGGCGCTGACTTGCGCGACGGCGGGTGCGAGTTCGGGATTGGCGCCGGCCGCTTGGTGCAGGCGCGTCAGCGCGACCGCGGATTCGGAAACGCCGTGCTCGTAATCCCTCCGGTAGAGCGCGCCGGCGCCGCCGGCATAGGCGCGATAGCCGCCTTCGACCGCTTCGACTGCTTCCAGCACGCGAAACGCGGCGCGCACATTGGCGCGCGTTTCGCCGATTGCGCCGATCATGCGGTGGCCGGCGTTGTGGGACGCCGCGATGCCGACGATCAGCAGCACGATCGTTGCGGCCACGAGAAGCGCGCCGACCGCGTGAAGGGCGCTGGAGCGCCTGCGTGCTTCAAGCATCCGTGGCATGAAGTGTGAGCGTGGCGCGATGCGCCGCGCGCATCAAGGCTTGAGCAGCCAATCGATGATCGCTTCGGCGCGGGCGGGCTTGTACATCACCTGGTAACCGACGCTGCGCGCGACGGCTTCGCCGCGTTTGCGCATGCTGCCCGTGAGAATAAGCACGCGCGCGTGCGGCGCTGCGCGCAGCAATTCGGAGGCTGCATCTACGCCATGCGGATGATCTCCGATGTTGAAATCGGCGATGATGGCTTCGAGTTGGTGGGTCACGCCGCCGAGCTTTTCGAGCACTTCGCCGGCGGTGAGGCCGTGAACGGCCACAACGCCGCAGTCCGAAAGGATGAGCGCAAGCGCATCCGCGGACGCGGGATCGTCTTCCAGTACGGCAACGATGCGCGCCGAAGACATCCTTGAATTTCCAGCGAATTGCAGAGGCGCTGAGCAGACCATGCTTTCACGCCTAGCGGGAGCGCTCGCGGCGGCATAGGCTGCATGGCCTATGCCTTGCGCACTATCACTCGAACGGCGCCGCAGGTGCGAACACATGCTTTCCGCTTAGGTCATCGACCACGACTTTTGTGTAATTTCGCGGTGCGGAGGGTTCAGGCATCTGATGGGCGCCGGCAACTGCGTCCGGCGCGTTTTGCCGGAGCACATGGTCCCATGAAATCGAATGCTGCGTATGCCGATGACTCGTTCGCCGATGCGTCGTACGCGCCGGACGATTACGCCGGTGAAGCCGATTTCTGCGGCCGCGATGGCGCGATGCAGCTGAAGCAGAAGATCGAGGCTTACTGGCGCGAGCGCGGCCAGGACGTGATGATCTCGCTCCAAAACGTCGGCTTCCATCCCGCGATCCGCGCCGCGCGCTATGACGTGCGCAGCGACATGGTCAATGGCCTCCCGCGCAGCCGCCGCGCACACTGATTTCTCTTAAGCGGGCCTGAGCGGGCCGGCGCACGGCGCGCGCTTGTCCATGAGCGCGCGCTGCGAGGGGTTGGCGCGGCGCGCTCCAGAAGCGCCGCGCCACTCCGTCTCAATTCCTTAGATTTACGAAGCGCCGCGCGCGGCGAGCACTGCCGGGATCGTCTTCAGGATGATCATGCAGTCGCGTTCGAACGACCAACGCTCAACGTATTCGCGGTCGAGCTTGATGCGGGCGTCGTAGGCGGTGTCCGAACGGCCGCTGACCTGCCAAAGCCCCGTCAAACCTGGGCGAACGAGCAGATAATAGCGGCGCTCTTTGCCGTACCGATCGAGCTCAGGGCGGGTGATCGGGCGGGGGCCGACGAGGCTCATCTCCCCGATCAGCACGTTCCAGAGCTGCGGCAGCTCATCGATGCTGGCGCGGCGGATGAACTGGCCGAGCGGCGTGATGCGCGGATCGTTGGTGAGCTTTTGGGTGCGCTGCCACTCATCGGCGGCGGCGGGATCCGTCTCGAGGCGCTCTTTCAGGAGCGCGTCGCTGTTGCGGATCATCGAACGGAATTTCCAGCACTTGAAGAGCCGGCCATAGCGGCCGACGCGCTTGTGCGAGAACAGCGGCGGGCCGCCGTCCTGCAGCGTGATGAGAACCGCGACGGTCAGGAAAACCGGGAAGAGGACGATGAGGCCGCCGAGCGCGCCGACGATATCAATGGCGCGCTTGGCTGCGCCATTGGCGCGGCGCACGATCATGATCAGCCGCGGATCCGTGATCCGGCTGTCTTCCGACCGCGGCCGCGCTGCGCGCGGCGCCGCATTCTGACGGCTCCTGGACGGGGCCCGAAATTCGGGCTCCGTTCCATATGAGCGGTTTGCCATTGGAAAACCCCTGCCACCCATCTTTCTTATGGCTGACGGACTACGCATGGCGCCATTGTGCAATGCAAACAAGTTCGCTCAGCGGGAGTATGCACAGACAACAAGGCTTGCGCCGGGACCGAAACTTTCGTCAGCTAAGCGAGGGACGGTAGCGGCATGTTTCGATTCCAGTATCTGCGCGGTGCGCCGTGACGAGGCGGGATGATCCAGAGGTGAGCGCGCAAGATGCGGCGCAGCCAAATCCTCGCGAGTCTGGACAGTATTCGCCGCGCGCGCCTTATCCGAAGTGGGCTGTGGCTTCGGGACTTATCCTTTACTCGGTGCTGTTTTGGGGCGTTCTGTTCGGGATCGTTTCGGGTGCGACAAAGTTGTTCACCCCGCAGCCCGTCGATGTGGCGGGCTCGCCCGGCGAGCCGGCCGGGGAGACGCGCCGGCCTTAAGAACGTGCGGGCGCGCTTACCAAGCTGCCCGAAACTTGCGCGAAACTTGCATCGCTCCTTTTAAGAGGATCGCGCGGCCGCATCGATCCGGTTAGGAAACAAGCCATGCGCGCGCGCTGCGCCCCCGCACGCCAGAACGGCGCGGCTCCAATGAGGGGCCGGCGATGACGCTTGTCTGGCTGGCGATCGGGCTGGGGCTGGCCGTGCTCGCAATCACGGCGCCGCTGCGGTGGTCGGCGGCGATCGTTGCGTTCTGGCTGCCGTTCTCGGGCACAGTCGTGGCGATCGTGGGCGGTTCGACGCCCATCCTGGTGCCGGTGGTGGTCGTGCTCGGCTTTTTGGCGCGGCACGCGTTCTCGCTGCTGATCCGCCCGGTGCGCCAGCAATTCTTCGAACTTGTGCGCGGCGACGGGGTGATCCTGGCGTTCGCCGCGTATTGCCTGATTTC
>CAZMCA010000018.1:0-9956 GCA_964564595.1 uncultured Caulobacteraceae bacterium | reverse complement strand
TTCGTGGAAAGCTCGTTCTTCGCGGCGTGGGGCTCGGGGGCGCTTGCGTTCACCTACGCGCTCTATGTGAACCGCATCCGGCCGTGGACGAGCCTTGCGCTGATGGGCGTCGTCGCCGTCGCGATGCTGCTCTCGACATCTTCGACCGCGTATTTCGGCATTCTGTGCGTCGGGGTGTTCGCGGTCGTGCACGCCTTTACCGATACCGACCGGATGCGCCGGGACCGCGGGCTCATCATTGTGGCGATCGGCGCGCTGGTGGCGGCGATCACGGCAATCCTGGTGTTCACGGCGCAGGCCGGCTTCCTCAGCGAGCTGCGGGAAATGATCGAGCGGATGACGCTCGGCAAATCGAATTCGTTTTCCAGCCAGCAGCGCGGCGAGTGGCAGCAGATTTCAATCCAGAACGCGCTCGATACAGGGCTCTTAGGCGTCGGCTACGGTGTGGCGCGCTCGTCGGGGATCATGGCGGCGCTGTTCGGGACGATTGGCCTGCCGGGCATGGTGCTGTTTGCGCTGGTGGTGGTTCCGGCGATGCTGCGCGCGTTCCGCCGGCCGCGCACGGGTGAAGACGCTGTGGCTTCCGCTGGCGCGTTCGGGCTGTTTGGCGCGATCGCGGCGATGTCGCTGTCGGCGCCGGACATTAGCCTCGCCAACAATTTCTGGATGTTCCTGGCGCTGGCGAGCGCGCCGCTGGCGCAGCGGGCGTTGATGCATGCGCAAGAGCCGCATGGCGAGCCGATGGCGCGGGGGGCTGCGTGAACCTCGCGCTCTGGTCCGATCCAGCCAAACGCACTCAGAACGCCCCACGCATCTATGCGGTGGGCGACGTGCACGGGCGCGCCGATCTGCTGGAGGTGCTGATCGGGCGCATTGGGGAAGACCGCGCGGATGACCAATCGCCTACGCCGCTGGTGTTCCTCGGGGATTACGTCGATCGCGGCCTGCACTCACGCGAGACGCTGGACCGGCTGATCGCGCTGGAGAGCGATGGGCGGTTCGCGACGCGGTTTTTGAAGGGCAATCATGAAGCCGCGATGCTGGATTTCCTGGTGCGGCCGGAGGGCGGGGCAAGCTGGCTCGCGTTCGGCGGCGCAGAGACGCTCTATTCTTACGGCGTGAAGGCGCCGTCGCCGGGCGCTGCGCCAGAAACGCTGCACCGCACCGCCGAAGCGCTGCGCGCGCGCGTGCCGGAGGCGCATATCGCGTTCCTCAACCGGCTCGAGCTGTTCGTGCGCTGGGGCGATTATCTGTTCGTGCATGCGGGCCTGCGGCCGGGGCGGACGCTCGAGGAGCAGGAAGAGCAGGACATGCTCACGATCCGCGATGCGTTCATGAAGAGCCGCAAGAAATGGCCGTTCATCGTGGTGCACGGCCACACGCCGGGCGATGCGGTGCACATCGATGGGCGGCGCATTTGCGTGGACACTGGGGCCTATGTCACCGGCAAACTTTCCGCGGTGCGGCTGCAAGGCGGCGCCGTTCAGGTGCTCTCCACATGAAAGATACGGCGCGCCAATTTCGCGCATTTCAGGGGCAGTGCGCTAGCGTCTGGGGAGCCGCTCTGCTAGCTTCCGCGCCGCTTCGAGGGACCGCAGCATCAACAGAAAGAACCACCGCGGTGAAGGTCATGCGTAGAATTCGCAACGCGCTGTTCCTGGTAATCTCCGTCATGCTCGCCTCGTTCGCAGCGCCCGCCTTGGCGGCGCCGCGCGCTGGCGAACAGCAAGCGGTCCTTCAGCAAACCCAAGCGGCGCAGGCCGGGCCGAGCGCGGCGCCGGCGGCGCCTTCGTCGGCCGCGGCGCCCGAAGCGCCCGCTGGCGCGAACACGGATGAATACATCCTCGGCGCCAATGACCGGATCCGGCTCATCGTGTTCGGCGAAGAGCAGCTCTCGGGCGAGTTCGTGGTGGATTCCACCGGCCGCGCGGCGCTGCCGCTGATCGGGGAAGTGGCGGCCGCCGGCCTCACGCTGCGCCAGTTCGAGCGGCGCGTGGAAGATCAGCTGGGCGATGGCTATCTGAACGATCCGCGCGTCAGCGCCGAAGTGCTCAACTTCCGCCCGTTCTACATTCTCGGCGAAGTGGTGCGCCCGAACCAATATCCATACGCGACCAACCTTTCGGTTTTGAACGCGGTGGCGACGGCGGGGGGCTTTACGCCGCTGGCCGATCAGACGCGCGTGTTCATCCGCCGCGCGGGCGCCGATGAAGAAGTGCAAGTGCCGCTGACGCCCGAGGCGATCGTCTATCCGGGTGATACGGTGCGGATCGCGAAGGGCGCGTTCTACATCCTCGGCGAAGTGAACCGGCCGGGCGAATATCCCTACACCACGGGGCTGACGGTGCTGAACGCGGTGGCGACGGCGGCGGGCTTTACCTACCGCGCCAACCAGGGCCGCGTGTTCATCCAGCGCCAGGGCGAGGCTGAAGAGCGCTCGTACCGGCTGCGCCCGAACGTGGTCATTCAGCCGGGCGACACGATCCGGATTGGCGAGCGCTTCTTCTAGGCGCCGCGCGCGCCAAGTCGTGCACTGCGGTTCGTCTAAAAGAATTCATGGTGCGGCGTTCTGCGGTGCTTGTTCACACCCGTCCCGTCGCTTAAGACATGGTTAATCCGAGACAATAGCCTTGAGGGAGGCTCGCGCGAGGGGGGAGCGGCGCATCCGCGCCGTTCGCGGCTTTGTGTGCGCGCCGCATTCCCTTTTTGGCACACATCAGCTTGCGAGCAGGCCCTGTTTGCACGCGGATGACGGGGCGTCAGCAGAAGCGGACGCAAAGGCGCAGAAGGCGAAGGGGCTGGGGTATGGAGCGGGCGAAAAAACTCAAAGCGCGGACCGCATTGCTTGCGGTGATGCTGCTGATCGCAAGCCCAATGAACAACGCGTGGGCGCAGGCGACTTATGACCGTGGGGCCAACCAATCCGTGACGGAACGGCCGCATCCGGAATACGACCCGCTCGGCTTGCGTTTTGGCGGCTTCGACGTGCGCCCGTCGCTCGATATCGGCGTCGAGCACACCGACAATTTGTTCGCCGACGCGAGCAACGAGCAATCCGACACGTTCGTGGTGATCCGCCCGCGGGTGGAGGCGGAAACGACCTGGTCGCGCCACCGCATCGCCGCCGATCTGCAACTCGAGCAGACGCTGCACGACGAGTTCGTGAAGGACGATACGCTTAACGTGAATTTCGGCGCCGATGCGCGCCTCGATATCCGCCGCAACACGCAGATCGGGGTGAATGGGCGCTTTGCCGAATACGTCGAAGCGCGCTCTTCGCCGGATGCGCCGGAAAATTCGGTCAAGCCGATCGAATACCAAGTGCAGACGGCGAGCGTTTACCTTCAGCAGCAGTTCAACCGGCTGCGCCTGTCGCTGATCGCCGGCGAGAGCCGCTATGATTACGAAGACGGCCTCACGGGCGCGGGCATCGTGATCGAGCAGGACGACCGCGATCGCGACGAGACGTTCGTCACGGGCCGCGTCGAATATGCGGTCTCGCCGCGCTTTGCGCTTCTGGGCGAAGCGAGCGTGACGGACCGTGAATACGATCTCTTGCCGCCGGTCATTCCGTGGAACCGCAATTCCGAAGGCCGCACCTACCTCGTCGGCGCCAATTTCGATGTGACGCGCCTGGTGCGCGGGGAAGTCGCCGTCGGTTATTTCGAGCAGGAGTGGGACACCAACCAGGCCCCCAAGGAAGAGGGCACGGCGGTGCGCGCCAATGTCGATTGGTTCCCGACCGAATTGACCACGGTTAACTTGACCGCCCAGCGCCGGAATAATGACTCTGGTCAGGCCTTCGCGGTGTCCTTCTTGCAGGAAAGCGCGGGCGTTCGCGTCGATCACGAACTGCGTCGCAATGTGGTGCTGACGGCCGCGCTCGATAGCGAGCGCCGCGAGTACACCGGCATTGCGCGCAAGGACGAGGTCATCGGGGGCACGCTGTCGCTCCGGTATCTGATGAACCGGCGCGTCGTGATTGGTGCGGGCTACCGGTACGAGGAGCAAAACTCGACCGGACTGAACGCCGACGAGGACTACGAGCAGAACCGGTTCTTCGCATCGGTTGGCTTGCGGTACTGAGGGGCTGGCGCGGGTTTTCCCGCGCACGCCCGACTGTAACGGTTGGAGTGCGTGGGAATGTCCGAAGCCGCCTTGCGTCAAAAGTGGGATCTCACTGCGCCGCTGCCACAGGCGCCTGAGCAGGAAACGCTTGGGCTCAACAAGGTGGTGGAGTCGTTCCGCCGGCGCCTTTGGGTGTTCGCGCTGACGACAGCTGTGGTGTTCCTGCTGGTTGCGTTCGCGACGCTGACCTCGGCGCGCCTCTACACCTCCACGGCCGACATTCAGCTGGAAACGCGCCAGACGAACCTGCTCGGGCAGGACGTTCAGGAAGTGTATGCGGGCCTGCCGCCGGATCACGCGGTCGTCGAAACCGAGACGGAAATTCTGCGCTCGCACGCGCTCGCCGCGCGCGTCGTCGATGAGCTTAACCTTGTGGCCGATCCGGAGTTTGGCCCTGGGCCGACGTCGGCTTCGCTGATGGGGCGCATCCGCAGCCTGTTCAGCCGCCCGGCGCCCGCCGATGAAGCGCGCGAGCGCGTGGTGCGCCGCGAGGCCACGATCGGCGCGCTGATGGACCGCATCGAAGTGCGCCGCCACGGCATGACGATGATCATCAAGGTGGCCGCCACCTCGCAAGATCCCGACAAGGCCGCGCGCATCGCCAACGCGTACGCCGAGAACTATCTGACGATGCAACTCGAGACGAAGTACGAGACCATCGCCACGGCGAACGAATGGCTCTCGAACCGCCTCGCGGCGCTGCGGGACGAAGTGCAGACCAAGGAAACTGCGCTCGCCGAGTTTCGCGCGCGCAGCGGGCTTCTCGCGGCCGGCACAACGACGCTGACCGAACAGAGCGTCGGCGCCGTCAACCTCGATCTTATCCGCGCGCAGACCGATGCGGCCGCCGCGCGCGCGCGCCTGCAAGGCGTCGCCGCCGGCGCGTCTTCGCAGGAAGCGCTGCAATCGCCCGTCGTTTCCGCGCTGCGCAGCCAACAAGCCGAACTTGCCCGCCAGCGCGCCGAGCTTTCGACGCGCTATGGGCCGCGCCACCCACAGATGCTGCAGATCGATCGCCAGACGGCGGACCTGCAGGGCCAGATCAATTCGGAAATCGGCCGCATCACGCAGAACCTGCGCACCGAGGTGAACATTGCCGAGCAGCGCGTGTCTTCGCTCCAACAGTCGCTGACCGGGCAGACCGACAACCTCGCCAACAACAGCGAGGCGGCCGTGCAAGAGCGCGAGCTTGAGCGCGATGCGGAAGCAAGCCGCACGCTCTATGAAGCGTTCCTCAACCGCTTCCGCCAGGTCGCGGAAACGAGCGGGATCGAGCGCGCCGATGCGCGCATCACCTCGCCGGCTGTTTCGCCGCTCAGCCCGTCTTCGCCGAAGATCAAGATCAACCTGCTGCTGGGGCTCTTGCTCGGCCTTGGGCTCGGCGCGGTCGCGGTGTTCATCGTGGAGATGCTGGAGCAGAGCCTGCGGACGCCCGAAGACGTGCAGTCCCGCATCGGGGAGACGTGCCTTGGCGCGATCCCGTTCGTCGACCGGCGTTCGCGCACGATCGATGGCGAGCTCCTCAGCCCCGAAGAATTCATCATCAAGCGGCCGCTGTCTTCGTTCGGCGAAGCGCTGCGCAGCTTGCGTGCGGGCGTGTTCTACTCGAGCCCGGACCGGCGCGTGAAAGTGCTCGCGGTGACATCGGCGTTGCCGGAAGAAGGCAAGACGACGACGGCGATCGGCCTTGCGCGCATCTCGGCGCTGGCGGGTTCGAAGACCGTCATCGTCGATTGCGACTTGCGCCGCCGTTCGGCCACGCACTGCCTTGGCATCGAAGCGGAGAAGGGCCTCACGGAAGTGCTCTTCCGCACCGCTTCGCTCAATGAAGTCATCCAGAAGGATCTTGGGACGGGCGTTGATATCGTGCCGCTCGCGCAAGCCGAATTCACGCCCCGCGATCTGTTCGGTTCGGAAGCGATGAAGTCGCTGCTGGAAGCGCTGCGCGTTCGCTACGACGTGGTGATCCTCGATACCGCGCCGGTGATGCCGATCTCCGATACGCGCGTGCTCGCGCCGTTCGCGGACGCGGTGCTCGTCGTTGCGCGCTGGGGCCGCACGCCGGCTTCGATCGTCCGCAACACGACCGAGCGCCTGCGCGGCCACGGCGCGAAGATCGCGGGCGTGGTGCTTGAAGGCGTCGAGAGCGGCCTTGTTTCGCGGCTCCTTTACGATCGCCCCGATTACTACAGTGAACTCTACCAGACCTATTACATCCGCTGAGCGCTGGCGCAGCGCTGCGCCCGCCGCAGCGCTCGCGCTTGTGGCGCTCTGCGTTGGGGCCGTCGCCGTGCGCGATATGCAGGGCGCGGTTTCGCGCGCCATCGGCCTCAGCGAAGCGCGCATGGCCGCGCGCTTGCCGATCGGCGCAGAACGCGATGGCCGGCTCGATCGCGCGCAAGCCAGTTTGACGGACGCGCTCAGCGCGCATGGCGGCGATGGCGCGGTGTGGGCCGCGCTTTCACACACGCGCTATCTGCAAGCCACCAGTGCTGAGGTGCGTTCGGTTTCGCCGGTGCTGCTGGCGGCCGCGCTCGATGCGGGGCGGCGCGCGGCGCGGCTTTCGCCGGAAAGTGCGGAGGGGCATGCGCGCTTGGCGGAGGCCGCGTCTTTGACGGAAGGGCGCGCGCGGGAAGCGGCCGGCGCGCTCGGGCGTTCTTATGCGGCGACGCCGCTTTCAGAAGATCTCGCGCCGTCGCGCGTTTCGGCGGCGGGGCGCATCTGGGCGCTGCTCGATGAACACCAGCGCACGCTCGCGCTCGCGGAGGCATGCCTGGCGCGCCGTGCGGGCGCAGCGCTTGCGCCCGTGTTCGCCGCCGTCACGCTGGATCCGGCGTGCGCTTCTCCTGATCCAAATAGCTCGCCGCAAAGCCCGTAAGTACTGCAAACAAAAGCGCGGCGGGTGGCGCTGCGAGCCCGGCGTCGAACCAGCTCACGCCGATCGCGTAGGCCATGAGGCCCGAGAGGAAGGGCGCACCGCGGCTGGGGCGGCGGCCGCGATCCTTGGCGCTCACGAGCGTCACCATCAACGCGGCGAACACGAAGGCGAGGAGCGCTGCGCCCGTGAGGCCGCCTTGCGCGAACCAGCGCCCGGCGCCCGTCGCGGTCTCCGCGGTTTCGACGGCGGCGTCTGTGCCGGCGAGAGTCGCGCTCAACACGGCAAGCCCGCCAGCGCCGACGCTGACGAAGGCGAGCGCCGGCACGATCGCGGCGCCGACGCGCGAGCGGCGCGCGCGCGTCCAGAGCACGGCGGCGAAGATAAGCGCGGCGACGCCGGTTGCGCCGAGGGCCGCGGGCGCGCCGGCGAGCGTCATCATCGCAAAGCTCGTCATCAGCGCGGCGATCGGCGCGAAGAGGCGCCGCGCCAGCGGCGGCAAGGAGGGCTCGCCCGGCGCGGGGCGGCGGCGCAGTTCGTCGGCCGCGACATGAAGCGCCAGGAGCGCGATGAGCCCGAAGCCGGCGACGAGGCCAGGCTCGGTGAGCGCGGCCGGGATGCGGCCAAGCGCGCCGCCGGGCGCGAGTTGGTAGGCGAGGAGCGCGGCAAAGGCCAGCGGCGCCGAGAGCGCCAGGATCCAGACAGCGCAGAGGTTGCGGCTATAGGCGTGCGCGATGGCGGCGGCGGCGGGCGCGGCGAGCGCGATGCCGACAAGCGCCGAGGCGGCTTGGGCGGCTTCACCCGCGCCGGCGGCGCCGACGAACAGCCCGGACCGCAGCAACAACACCAGCACCAAGCCCACGAACGCGAGCGCGGCGATCCAATAACGGCGCACCAGCATCTGCAGCGAAGCGCGGGCGCGCGGCGCCGCGACGGCCGTCAGAACAAGCACGCAGCCAGCGAGCGCGATCAGCGGGCGCAGCACGCCCGGCTCGACGCTGGCGAGCGCGAGGCTGAGAATCGCCGTGCAAGAGAGCAATACAATCAATGGCATATGCGAAGCGCGGCGTCCTCTCAGGGCCGGCAGAGTGGGCGGGGCCGGGGGCAAGTCAAACTCTGGCGCGCCCAAGGCGCGCGCTTGCGTCGGCGCTCGCCTCCCGTCTAGCCTTAGGCCAGATATGACGAGTCCAGATAACGCGCCCTCTCTTTCGCCCTCTCTTTCGGTCGACCCCGCGGGCGATGCAAAACAGGGTCCGCTGGCTCCCTATCACGGCGCCAAGCCTTCGGCGCCTGCTTGGTTCGCGCCCGCATTGGCGCAGGAGCCCGAGCGCACATTCGTCACCGTCGCGGGCGCGAAGATTGAATCGCTGGCCTGGGGCGCGCGCGGCAAGCCCGGGCTGCTGCTGATGCACGGCAACGCCGCGCACGCGGATTGGTATTCGTTCATCGCGCCGTTCTTCGCCGAGCGTTTCCGCGTCGCGTCGATGAGCTGGTCCGGCATGGGCGGATCGGATTGGCGGGAGACTTACGCCGTCGAGACGTTTGCGGAGGAGGCGCTGACGGTCGCGCGCGAAGCGGGGCTGTTCGATGGGCCGGTGAAGCCGGTGTTCGCGGCGCATTCGTTTGGCGCGCTCACATTGCGCTATCTCAGCGTCCAGCACGGCCACGAGATCGCCGGCGCGATCGTGCTCGACAGCCGCACGGACATGATGGGCCGCCCGCCGCCACGGCCCGGCGAAACGGCGAACCGGCCTGGCCCGCCGGGCGCGGGCGATCGCACCAAGCCGAACAATGTCTACCCGACGCTGGAAGCGGCGTTGGCGCGGTTCAGGCTCGCGCCGCCGCAGCCGTGCGAGAACCACTACCTGGTCGATCACATCGCGCGGCTTTCACTGAAGCGCGCGCCGATGCCGGATGGCTCGGGCGAGGGCTGGACTTGGAAATTCGATCCGTTCCTGTTCCGGAATTTCTCGGTCTCGAAACCCGACGCGCTCTCGGGCGCGCCGAAATGCCCGTTGGCGATGATCTGGGGCGCGCGCTCGGCGATCATCCAGATGGACCGGCTGGGGATGATGAAGTCGATGGAAGGGCGCGGGCCGATGCTCGAAATCCCGGATTCGGGCCATCACGTGATGCTCGATCAGCCGCTGGCGCTGGTCACGGCGCTCGATGGCCTGCTGCAAGGCTGGCCGAACGGCTGGGCGCAGCGCCCCTAAGACAGGCGCGGCTGACCTTGCGTGCCTAAGGGCCGCAAGGCCCATGCCTTGCCCCTCATGCCCGGCGCGGTTTACATCGCGCCGACCTATTTCGGAGGGCCCGATGGCTGAAGCGGCGCACGGCGATCATTACGATCGCGGGCACATGGAAATCACCGAGCAAAAGGGAACGTTCGACGGCTTCCTCGTCGCGACGGTCTGGGGCTGCGCGCTCATCGCGATGTTCGTGTCGCTGTTCGTGATCGCGTTCGCGATGAACCTTGGCTGGTTCGCCGGCATGGGCGCGTATGTCGTGATCGGCGTCGGCGCCGGGCTTCTCTTCAAGCAGGGCGGCGCGTGGTGGGCGACGCTCATCGCCTCGACGGTGCTGCTGGTGATCGGCGGGGCGGTCGTCTCGCTCTTTTCCGGTCTCGGCTAAGTGCGCATCGCCGTCCTCAAGGAGCGGGCGGCTGGGGAAACCCGCGTCGCCGCCACGCCGGAGACGGCGAAGAAGATCATCGCGCTCGGCCATGAGGTGGTGATCGAGAGCGGCGCGGGCGATGCATCGAGCTTTCCGAACGCGCAGTTCGAAGCGGCGGGCGCGAAAATTGCGACCGATGCGAAAGCTGCGCTCACGGGCGCCGATCTCGTTTTCAAAGTGCGCGGGCTGACCGATGCTGAGCGCGCGGATGTGAAGCCGGGCGCGGGCTTTGCGGCGCTGATCGATCCCTATGCGAACCGCGAAGGCGTCAAAGCCT
>CAZMCA010000017.1:28090-31553 GCA_964564595.1 uncultured Caulobacteraceae bacterium | reverse complement strand
CGGCGCAACCGGCTGGCGCGACGCCAGCGCCGGCCCAAGGCGGCGGCGTCGCGGCGCCCACGCCATGAGCGCGCCATCCAACCTCGTTTCGCCGCTTGCGCCCGAGCGCTTCCCGGATTTGCCGAAGGTGGGCGGCGTGGAGGCCGCGATCGGGCGCGCTGGACTCTACAAACATGTGCGCCCCGATCTCCTGCTCGTGCGCACCGCGCCCGGCACGCGGGCTGCGGGCGTTTTCACGACCAACGCCGTCGGCTCGGCGCCGACCGATTGGTGCAAGGACGCGCTGGCCAAGAGCCACGGCCACGCCCGCGGCCTGCTCGCCAACGCGGGCTGCGCCAATTCGTTCACGGGCTCGGTAGGGTACGAGGCCAATAGCCGCGCACTTGAGACGGCGGCCTCCCTGCTCGGCCTTTCGGACGCGCACGAATTGCTTTCGGCTTCGACGGGCGTGATCGGCGTGCCGCTGGATGACGCGAAAGTCCGCGCCGCGCTGCCGGACCTCGCCAAAGCGCTGAAGCCCGCCGATTGGCGCGAATGCGCCGAGGCGATCATGACGACCGACACCTATCCCAAGGGATCGGGCGGTTTCGCTTCGATCGACGGCAAGCCCGTCGCGCTCGCTGGGATCGCCAAGGGCTCGGGCATGATCGCGCCGAACATGGCGACGATGCTGGCCTTCGTGTTCACCGATGCGCTGCTTTCGCCGGAGGTGCTCAAAGAGATTCTGGCGGAAGAAACCGCGCGCTCGTTCAACATCATCACTGTCGATGCGGACCGCTCCACCAACGATTGCGTGCTGTTCTACGCGACGGGCGCTGCGGACAATGCGCCGATTGAAAGCGCTTCCGATCCCCGGCTCGCGGATTTCCGCGCCAAATTTGGCGCGCTGATGCTCGACCTTGCGCTGCAGATCGTGCGCGACGGCGAAGGCGCAACGAAATTCGTGACGGTGCGCATCGAAGGCGCGCGCTCGGACGAGAGCGCGGCCAAGATTGCGCGCGTCGTAGCCGAGAGCCCACTGGTGAAAACCGCGATCGCTGGCGAAGACGCCAATTGGGGGCGCATCGTGATGGCGGTTGGGCGCGCCGATGAACCGATCGTGAAAGAGAAAGTCGCGGTGCGCTTTGGCGACATTTACGCGGCCAAGGACGGCATGGCCGCGCGCGACTACGACGAAGCCAAGATGAGCGCGTATATGAAGCGCCAAGATCTTGAAATTACGGTCGATGTTGGCGCCGGAAGCGGCAAGGCTCTGATCTATACGTGCGATCTCACCAAGCGCTACGTCGAGATCAACGGCGATTACCGCAGCTAGGCGCGCGCGGCACTATCCGCAAATGCAGAGCAACTAATCTGCACCGAACGCTTGAGCGTATGCCTCAAGCCGCTTAGACGGCGCGCCCATTTTGCGCGCGGTCACTTTACGCGCGCGCTATCTTTTCCAGAACGAGTTACGGTAATGGTTGGTACGTCTTGTGTGAGTCGGCGCACGTGATCCGGGCTGAGATCAAAACCCTCGCTTGCGCTGCGCTGCTGGCGCTCAGTGCGTGCCAAGCGCCGGAGCCCGGCCTGCGCACCGGCTTTGCCGCGTTCAACGCGCGCACGCTCTGCATCGATCCGGAAGGTTCGCCCGGCGCGGGCCTTGCGCTGCTGCAATGCGCGGAAAATCTTGGCGATGCGTGGCGGCTGACGGCGGTGGGCGCAGCCAACGGGCGCACGCTCTTTACGCTGGCTTCGACTGCAAACGATCTTTGCGTGGAAACGCCGGAGATCGTCGGCCAGCGCGTGCGGCTTGAGCCATGCGCTGCGCGCGCCGCACAGCAGCTCGCGATCGATGCGTTCAACACCGCGCCTTCGACCGGCGCGTTCAATTCCGCCGAAGTCGCCGCCGATACGGACCTTTCGCGCTATGCCGGGATCATCCTGCACGCGGCGGGGCGCCAAGGCTGCGTCGCTGTCGCGGGCCAGGAGCTGACGCTGCAGCCGTGCGTCGACCCCGCCAGCGGGCGTTTCAATGCGCAAGCGGAATGGGCGCTGTTCGCAGGCTCATGAGGCCGGCATGGTGAACGCGTCTAAACCCTGTCTTCGAACCCGATCTTAAACGCGATGCCCGATAACCCTCCCACGGCGCGCTCTATTGTTCTGGTAGTGGCGGCCGCGCTCGTCGATGCGGAAGGCCGCGTGCTCATCGCACAAAGGCCGGAAGGCAAGATGCTTGGCGGGTTGTGGGAGTTTCCGGGGGGCAAGGTGGAGCCGGGCGAAAGCCCAGAGACCGCGCTGATCCGGGAGTTGAAGGAAGAGTTGGACATCAACGTGACGCAGGACGCGCTCACCCCTTTCGCGTTCGTCTCGCATGCGTACGAGACGTTCCATCTGTTGATGCCGCTGTTCCTGGTGACGGCGTGGCGCGGGATTCCGCGCGCCGTGGAAGCGCCGGCGCTGGCTTGGGCCAAGCCCGCGGCGCTCGCGTCCTATCCGATGCCGCCTGCCGACAAGCCCCTGCTCGATCGCTTGATCGCTCAAGCGCATCTCTTGGCGGGCGGCGCGCAAGGAGCGCGGGCATGATCCAGCGATTTCTGCGTGACGAAGGCGGCCACACCGCCATCGAGTACGGCATGATCGTCGCGATGTGCGCGATCGGCATTCTTACGGCGCTGTCGAACATGGGCGGCACGACGAACAACATGTTTGAGCGTCTGCAGGCGGGCTTCGAACAGCAGCCGTAGCGCGCGGCCTTCAGGCCTCCAGTTCGACATCCCAGTAGAGATAATCGACCCAGCTTTCGTGCAAATGGTGCGGCGGGAAACGGCGGCCGACGCCTTGCAGCTCGTGCATGGTGGGGCGGTGCGGGCGACGATACGGCGCCATGCCGCTTTCGCGCGGCATGCGCCCGCCTTTGCGCAAATTGCAGGGCGCGCATGCCGTGACGATGTTTTCCCATGTCGTGCGCCCGCCTTTCGAGCGCGGCACGAGATGGTCGAACGTCAGATCCTCGGGCGTGCCGCAATATTGGCAGGCAAAGCCATCGCGCAGGAACAGATTGAAGCGCGTGAACGCCGGCGGGCGATCCTGGCTAACGTAATCCTTGAGCGAGATCACCGACGGGAGCTTCATCGTGAAGCTCGGCGAGTGGACCTCGTGGTCGTACTCCGCGATCACCTCGACACGGTCGAGGAAGACGGCCTTCACGGCTTCCTGCCAGGGCCAGAGCGAGAGCGGGTAGTACGAGAGCGGCCGATAATCGGCGTTGAGCACCAGGGCCGGCCAACCCGCGGGCGGGTGGCTCACAATGTTCACGGCGGAGGGCGCTGCCAGAGCGGTCATGAGCGCCCCCAGAGGCCGGGGACGCGGCGTGCGATCTGGGCGGGGGTCAGGTCCGTGGAACTGAAGGCCGGCTCCTTTCGTCGGGACTCACCATAGCCGATTTGGCCCGCAGGTTTGTGACAAAATCGCACCGGGGGCG
>CAZMCA010000017.1:14371-27990 GCA_964564595.1 uncultured Caulobacteraceae bacterium | reverse complement strand
GACTCACCATAGCCGATTTGGCCCGCAGGTTTGTGACAAAATCGCACCGGGGGCGCGGTCACGAGGGACCGGCGTGTCCCCCGCCCCCGGGATCGCCGCTCCGCGTCGTCCGGGGAGCGGGCGGATTACGCCGTGACCCGCCTCTTCAGGGCCATCGCCAGGAAGGCGCCGCCGAGGTCCAGGCCGTCTTGGCCGATCGAGTGCGGGACGCCGTAGCTGACGTGCCATTGGGCGCCGAAGCCGGCTTCGGCGAGGGCCTCGGACGCGTCGAACATGGCGGTGAGCGGGATGCGGTCGTCCTGATCGCCGTGGATGAGGAGGACAGGCGGGACCGGGCCGCGGACGTCTTCCTTCAGCGTGCGCGCGCCGGCCAGCGCGCCGGAGAAGCCCAGGATCGCGGCGGGTTTCCGCCGGAGACCGACGTAGAGAGACATCATCGTCCCCTGCGAGAAGCCGACGAGCGCGAGGCGGCTTTCATCGAGGCCGTAGCGCTCGAGTTCGCGGTCGATGAAGCGGTCGATACTGGCCTGCGCGCTGGCGGCGCCGCGCTCGAGCGAGGATGGATCGGGCCGCGCCAGCGGGAACCATTGATACGCGCCCGGCATCCCAGGCACGCCTTCGGGCGCGTTCGGCGAGATGAACTGCGCGCCCGGCAGGGCTTTGGCCCAATAGGGCGCGAGCGAGATAAGGTCGGCGCCGTTCGAGCCGTAGCCGTGCAGCAGCACGACCAGCGCATCGGGCTTGCCGCCACGCGCGGGCGGAAGACGGGGGCCATCGATCAGAACCATGCGTGCTCCTTGCGCCGCGACGCTAGCGGCGCGGCGCTGGCGCTTCTAGCTAGTGCGGATGGCGTTCGTTACGCGCTTTGCGCCCTCGCCCACCGGGCGGCTGCATCTTGGACACGCGTTTTCGGCGCTGACGGCGCATGACGCGGCGCGCGCGGCGGGCGGGCGGTTTCTCCTGCGGATCGAGGATCTAGACGGCGGGCGGGCGCGGCCCGAGTTCGAAGCGGCGATCTATGAAGACCTCGCTTGGCTTAGCGTCGCGTGGGACGAGCCGCCGCGCCGCCAGAGCGATCACATGGGCGACTACGCGGCCGTGCTCGAAGCGCTGATCGCGCGCGGGCTTTGCTACCGCTGCTTCAAGACGCGCAAGGAAGTGCTCGCCGCGCTCGCGGGTGCGCCGCACGGGCCGGAGGCGCCGTATGTCGGAGAGCGCTTGTCAGCTGATGAAGAAGCGGCGCGCTTGGCGGCGGGCGATCCGTTTGCGTGGCGGCTCGATGCGGCGCGGGCGCGCGGGGCGCTTGGCGGCGCGCCGCTGAGCTACGAAGACCAAGATGGCGCGCACGCCGCCGATCCGTTGAAGCTCGGCGATGCGGTGCTGGCGCGGAAGGATTTTCCGGCGAGCTATCATCTTGCGTGCGTGCATGACGATGCGCTGCAGGGCGTGACGCATGTGATCCGCGGCGAGGACTTGCGCGACAGCGCGCATCTGCATGTCGTGCTGCAAAAGCTGCTTGGTTTGCCGACGCCGCGCTACGTGCACCACCGGTTGATCGTGGATGAGAACGGCAAACGCCTGGCGAAACGCGACGACGCGCGGTCGCTTGCAGCTTTGCGCGATGGGGGCGCGACGAAGGAGGACGTGCGCCGGCTGGTCGGCCTTTAGATCAGCGGGCCGCGCGGGTTCGGGATCGGACGGCGGAAGATGGCGAGGCCGAGGCCGATCAGCGCGCGCAGGCCGGCCCATGCGACGATGATGAGGCGGCCCCAGAACACGACGGGCGCGAGCGCGGGCATTTGCAGAAAGAGCAGCAGCGTGAGCAGCGTCCAAGCCGCGGCGCCGATGATGATCGTGCGCAGCGCGTGTTCGTGGTGCGTGCGCGCCCAGGGCATGCCGTCCATCCTGTTGGACGATGCGATCGCGAGCGCGGCGACTCCGATCGCGAGGCCGATATACGAGGCCGGCGGCATGGCGAACGCGAACGAGGCCGCAAAGCACGCGAGCACCAGCAGCTGCACGAGGATGGCGCGGCCGCGCTGGCTTTGCAGATTCATCCCGCCGCCCGGCGTGCGCGGCGGCTTTGGGGGCGGCCGGCGCGGGCGAAAGGGCGTGACGTTGTCCTGCGGCATGGGGCCGTTTAAGGCCCGGCCCGGCGCAGAGGCAAGGCGTCAACAGCGCGCGACGGACGACATATCCGCCACCCTTGCGCTTTGGGGCGGGCGGCGCCAGTTAGCCCGTTATGTCCGACGCACCCGTCGTTGAAGACGCCCCCGCCGCCGACGCTGCCGCTGAGGGCAAAGCCCAGCGCATCATGCTCGTGACCGACGCATGGGAGCCGCAGGTGAACGGCGTCGTGCGCACGCTATCGCGCACCGTGGCCGAGCTGAAGAAGATGGGCTGCGAGGTCGAGATCGTTTCGCCGGCGGATGGCTACAAGACCGTGCCGCTGATCACGTACTCGGAAATTCGGCTTGCACTGAACGCGCGCGACGACGTGGAGGATCGCTTCCTCAACTTCGCGCCAGACGCGGTGCATATCGCGACCGAAGGCACGCTCGGCTGGGATGCGCGCGCGATCTGCCTGCAGCACAAGTTTCCGTTCACGACGAGCTATCACACGCAGTTTCCGGAATATGTGACGGCGCGCTTTCCGTGGATCCCGCTGTGGGCGGGCTATCGGTACATGCACGCGTTCCACGACAAGTCCGGCCGCATCATGGTGGCGACGCCCACGATGATGGAGCAGCTGGAGAAGAAGAAATTCAAGAACGTCACGGCGTGGAGCCGCGGCGTCGATACCGAACAATTCAACCCGGCCAAGCGCGGGATCGATGGCGGCGTCTACAAGGATTTGGCCAAGCCGATCTTTGCGTATGTCGGCCGCGTCTCCGTCGAGAAGAATATCGAAGCGTTTCTCGCGCTCGATCTGCCGGGCACGAAGGTCGTCGTTGGCGATGGCCCGGCGCGCGCGGAGCTGATGGCGAAATATCCGGACGCGCATTTCCCCGGTTCGAAGTTTGGCGATGAGTTGGGCCAGCACTACGCGGATGCGGACGTGTTCGTGTTTCCGAGTTTCACCGATACGTTCGGGCTCGTGATCCTCGAAGCGATGGCGGCGGGCACGCCCGTCGCGGGCTTCAACGCGCCGGGGCCGAAAGATCTCATCCCGGGTACGGGCGCGGGCGCGGTGAACGACGATCTCAAGATCGCGTGCCTTGAGGCGCTGAAATGCGATCGCGCGGTGACTCGGGCGTATGCGGAAAAGTTCTCCTGGCGCGAATGCGCCGAGGAGTTCCGCCGCAATCTCGAGCCGCTGCCGAAGCCGGAAAAGAAGCGCTTTTGGCGGCGCCTGCGCGCGATCCGCCGCCGCAAGAAGCCGCCGGTCGTCTAGTGGAACAACATAAGCCGACACGGTTTGGCCCGGTTTCGCGCCAAGCGTGCGGGCATGCGTGTTCTCTTCGCCGCCGCACTTCTCCTCGCCGCGTGCGCGCCCACGCCGCATCCCGATGCTTCTGCGCCGGCCGCGGAGACTGATCGCGCCGCCCCGCAGGCGCCCGATGAGGTTGGCGCTTTTCAGGAGCGCGTTTCGGTCGATCCCGCGTTTGCAGGGCTCTATCTCGATCCGCCACGCGACCGTGTGGTTGTCATGTTCACGGGAGACGCGGCGGCGCATCTCGCGCGCTACACGCGCGATCCGCGCTACGTCTCACGCGCAGCGGCGACGCCCTACGCCGCGCTGATCGCGGCGCAAGAAGCCGTCACGGGCGCGATGGCGCAGCACAACATCCACTTCATGTCCGCCTCGACAAACGTGCAGGAGAACCGCGTCGAGGTGGACGTCGTCGATGCGGACACGGCGCGGGCGGCTTTGCTGCGCGCGGGATACACGCCGCCGGCTTATGTCACGCTGATTGGGCGAGGCGGCTTCGTAGCCGAGGATCAGTCGCGCGCGCCGGTGACGAGTTTTGTGCAAATGCGCATGCCCGCAGGCGCAGAATTGCAGGCGCTGGCGCGCGGCGTGCTCACGCTGCGGGACGGCTGCTTGCGGCTTGGCGAAGGGCCGGACTCACGGCTGATCGTGTGGCCCTCTTCGGCCGTGTTGGAGATCGAGGGGCGCGTGGTGCGTGTGCGCGATCAGCGCATGCACACGTCCGTCACGCTCGGTGACACGATCGAGATGGGCGGTGGCGAAAGCCAAGCGCTGGTGCAAAGCGCGCTGACGGCGCCAACGCGCTGCCCTGGCCCCTACTGGGGCGCGGCGAGCGGTTGGCGGCGCATCCAAAATTGAATTGCGCGCATTCCGGGCGGCCAACCGGCATCCACTTGGCCTGAATGCGCGCGCGCTACGCGACCGCGATCGCTTCGATCTCGACCAGCATTTGTGGCGAGGCGAGCGCTTTCACGTAGAGCAGCGTGGCGGCCGGCGGCGGTTGGGGCATCAGCGAGGCGGCGGCTTGCATGAACGCGCCGGTCTGCGCCTCGTCGGTCAGGAAGATCGTGTACTTCACGACGTTGTCGATCGTCATGCCGGCGCCCGCGAGTACCCCTTTCATGTTCTCGACCGCGATGGCCGCTTGCTCGGCCATGTTGGCGCCCATCGTGCCATCGGCGCGTTCGCCGACTTGGCCAGCGATGAACAGCATGCGTTCTGCGCCGCGCACCTCGACGCCGCGATTGTAGACGGCCGGCTGCGGGCCGGTTTCAGGATTGAACTTACGCACTGTCGGCATCGGGGTCTCCTCTGCCGGCACCTTACACGCCGGAGAGCGCGCGAAACGCCGCTCTCCCGTTTGTGAGGAGCTTCGCTACCACTTGATGCGGCGGCGGAGCCTGTAGCGCAGATAGATCGCGGCGCCGTTGAGCAGCAGCGTGATTGCGAGCAGCACAATGCCGGCGGCGGCGGCGTTTTCGCGGAACGCTTCTTCGGGTCGCGAGGTCCAGTTGAACATCTGGATCGGCATCACGGTGAAGCTTTCGCCGAGCCAGCTCCACGGCATCCACGAATTGATCGCATCGCCCCAGGACGCCGTCGTTTCGACGTAGGAGCCCGCTTGCGCGACGTAGGAGCCGCCGGGCTCGACCGTGATGGTGTTCCCGTCCGGCGTCATGATCGTACCGCCGTTGGCGAGGTGCACGGTCTCGGTCGCGTCCGGATTGACCGGCAGGCCGAGCGAATCCATCTGACCGACGTCGTACGAGATCGGCGCGCCCGCTTCGCGGAACGGTAGGAACGCGACGAACGTGAGCGCGCCGATGCACAGAAGCGGCGCGGTTTCGCCGATCGCGCGCGACAGGCCGATGATCACGCCCGTGACGATGCCCGGCATCGCATAGGGCAGCACGTGATCTTGCGTCGCTTGCCATTTGGTGGCGCCGAGCGCGAGCGCGCCTTGGCGCATTTCAAGCGGCACCGCACGCACGGCTTCGCGCGTGGCGACGATCACGACAGGCAAAATCAGAAGCGCGAGCGTCATGCCCGCTGTGAGCACCGATTGGCCCCAGTCCCACGCTTGCACGAAGAGCCCGAGCGCGAGCAGGCCAAAGATGATCGAGGGCACGCCGGCAAGATTGCTGACCGCGATTTCGATCACGCTCGTGATCGGATTCTTCGGCGCATATTCTTCAAGGTAGAGCCCTGAGAGCACGCCGAGCGGGATCGCGATCGCCGCGGTCGTCAAGATTACGAGGATCGAGCCGACCCAAGCCGACAAGATGCCCGCCGCGGCAGGATCGGCCGACGGGAACGACGTCAGAAACTGCACCGAGAGGCGCGCGCCGCCATCGTGGATGAGATCGTAGATCAGCGCCGCGAGCGTCGCCAAACCTATAATGGTGGCGAGGATGCCCCAGATGGCGAAGCCCCGCTCCTTGATCTTGCGCGTCGCGAGCCCAGGCGGCGATTGCGTGAAATCGCGGGGAGCGGCGTCAGCGGCGATGCTCATTAGTACGCCTCCCGGAAGCGGCGTTGCAGCGCGAACGCGATGAAGTTGAAGAAGAGCGTGATCACGAGGAGCGCGAGGCCCGCGGCGAAGATACTCTGATATTCGATCGTGCCGTATTCGATGTCGCCGAGTGCGACTTGCGCGATGAACGCGGTGACCGTCGCGCCCTGATCGCGCGGATCGATCACGATCTGCGGCATCTGCCCGCCCGCGACCACCACGATCATGGTTTCGCCGACCGCGCGGCTCATGCCGAGGATGATCGCGCCGACGACGCCGGAGACGGCCGCCGGCAGCACGACGCGAAACGCAGTTTCAAGCTTGGTCGCGCCCATCGCGAGCGAGCCATCCCGTAGGCCATTCGGGACGGCACGGAGCGCGTCTTCGGAAAGAGAGGCGATGTAGGGGATGATCATCAGCCCCATCACGATGCCGGCGGAGAGCAGATTGAAGCCGCCAATGCCCGGGATGAAGCTCTGCAGCAGCGGCGTGACGAACAGCAGCGCGAAGTAGCCGTAAACGACGGTGGGCACGCCCGCGAGCAGTTCAAGCGTGGGCTTGATGGATTCGCGCGCGGCGTAGCTGGCGAACTCGGAAAGATATATCGCCACGAACAGCCCGAGCGGCACCGCGACCGCGAGCGCGACGAGCGTGGAGAGGAACGTACCCGACAGGAGCGGCGCGATGCCGAAGTGCTTGTCTTCGAACAGTGGCGTCCACTGCGTGTCGGTCACGAATTCGAGGATCGAAACGTGCCCAAAGAACGCGATCGATTGCCCGACGAGCGTGTAGAGGATGCCGCCCACGATCGCGATCGCGAGGGCCGCGGCGACGAAGAGCAGCGCTTCCACTGCCCTATCGCCGATCCGCAGCCGGCGTTTGGTAAAGTCCCGCATCCCCGAAACCCCGTTCGTTCGATCTATTGCGCGGCGGGCGTCGCGGGCGCGGCGGCGGGCGCGGCGACCACGAGTTCACGCGAGAGCAGTTCTTCGATGCTGGCGCCGACATCGTTGTGGCCGCCGAAGGCCGTGCCGGCTTGCCGCTCCGCGACGCGTGTTGCGTAGGTGGCGTAGGCGTTGGGCGGCAACGGCACGTAGCCAGCTTGTTCAGCAAAGCGCGCGGCGTTCACGATCATGTACTCGGCGAACGCGGCCATCTGCGGGCGCTGCAGCGTGGCGGCGTTGATGTAGATGAACACCGGACGCGAGAGCGGGCGATACGTGCCGTTCGCGACGGTTTCGGCGCTCGGCGCGACCGGGCCCGAGCCCGCGTCGATCGAGAGCGCGCGCAGGCGGGCGCGGTTCTGTTCGAAATAGGCAAGGCCGAAATAGCCCATGCCGCCGGGATTGGACGAGACGCCCTGCACGATGACGTTGTCGTCTTCCGAGGGCGTGTAATCGGTGCGTGAGGACTTGGCTTTGCCGACCACGGCCTCGGTGAAATAGTCGAACGTGCCGGACGCGGTGCCCGGGCCAAAGAGGCTCAGTTCGAGGTTCGGAAAACTCGGGCTGATGTCGCGCCAATTGTCGACCTGGCCTTGCGCTTCGGGGCGCCAAGTGTTGCGCAACTGCTCAACGGTGATCGACTGCACCGGGTTCGTGGGATGCACGACGACCGTCAGGCCATCGAACGCGATCGGCACTTCGATGAACTGAATGTTCGCTTGCGCGCACGAGGCGATCTCACTTTCGAGGATTGGGCGCGAAGCGTTGGCGATCTGGATTTCGCCGCGGCAGAATTTGCGGAAGCCGCCGCCCGTGCCGCTTTCGCCGACGGTGACGCGCGCGCCCGTGGGATTTTCCTGCTGATAGCCTTCCGCGATCGCTTCGGCGATCGGGAAGACGGTGGAGGATCCGTCGATCGCGACGGTGAAGGAAGAGCCGCCGGCCGCCTTGCCAGCTTGCCCGCCCTGCCCGCAGGCCGCGAGCGCGGCGAGCGAAAGCGCCGCGACGGCCGCGCGCGTCAGAAATTTCATGGTCACGTTGGGTGCTCCGTGGGCTTGGCCCGGGGTTGGCGCCTTATGCGACAGTCACGCGACACTTCCGTGACAGCGGCCAAAAATCCTACAGTTTTAGGACCTTAGGTCGCGGCACGGCGGCGGACCGGCGGCGGGCGATTCTGCCCGCCGCCGCCTGGCCGTTAGCGCTGCACCCGGCCGCTGCGGAGCGGACGCGCCAGCAATTCCTGGATCGTGAGGCCAACTTCGTTCGTGCCGTTGAAGGCTGAACCGGTTTGGCGCTGCGTCACACGCTGCGCGTAGGATTGGTAAGCACTCGCCGGCAGCGGGATGTAACCGACGGACTGCGAATAGCGCGCACCGTTGGCCACGAAGTATTGCGCGAACTGCGCGACTTGCGGACGGCGGAGGGCCGCTGCGTTGATGTAGATGAAGAGCGGGCGCGAGAGCGGCTGGTAGCTGCCGTTCGCAACCGTCGCCACCGAAGGCTCGACCGGGCCGCGGCCGCCGTCGATCGCGAGCGCACGCAGGCGCGCGCGGTTCTCTTCAAAGTAGGCGAGACCGAAATAGCCCATCGCGCCCGGGTTGGAGGCGACGCCTTGGACGATGACGTTGTCGTCTTCCGAGGGCGTATAGTCCGTGCGCGAGGATTTCGACTTACCGTTCACCGCTTCGGTGAAATAGTCGAACGTGCCCGACGCGGTGCCGGGGCCGAAGAGCTGAAGCGCAAGATCCGGGAAGGACGCATTCACCTGGCGCCAGTTGTTGACCGAGCCTTGCGCGCTCGGTTGCCAGATGCGCCGCAGTTCCGCGACCGTGATCGAGCGCACGGGATTCGACGGATGCACGACGACAGTCAGGCCATCGAACGCGATCGGCACTTCGACATATTCGATGCCCGCCTGAAGGCACGTCGACATTTCCGACGCCGTGATCGGGCGCGAGGCGTTCGAGATGTGCGTTTCGCCGCGGCAGAATTTGCGGAAGCCGCCGCCCGTGCCGCTTTCGCCGACGGTGACGCGCACGCGGCCTTGGTTCTGCTGCTGGAAGGATTCAGCGACCGCTTCGGCAATCGGGAACACGGTGGACGAACCGTCGATGGCGATCGTGAACGGGCCGCGCGCGGCGCCTTGCGCGGCGGCGGGCGCCGGCGCGAGCGCGACGAACACCGCCGCAAGTGCGGCGCTACCGGCCGTCATGAGTGACTTTAAGGTCATGGAGAACTCCATCCTTGGACATGGGGCGCCGGCGCGCGGCGAGGCCACGCACCGGCGAGAGGCGTTGCGTTAGAATGCGAATTGCGAGCGGAGCGAGATGATGTCCGCTTCGTCGTCAGCGGCGCCGCTGCGGAATTCGAACTCGCTGTGCGCGTAGTTGAGTTTGAAGAGGACGAACTCAACCGGCGACCAATCGAGACCGACCGCGTAGGAAGTTTGCTCGCCTTGTGTGCCGGCGGCGGCGGCCGTGTCGGTCAGGTCGAGCGAGTCGTAGCGCGCGGTGATCGCCCAGTAGCCGATGCCACCATCGGTCCCGAGCGGACGGCGCGGCGCAACCGCGGCGAACGCGCCCGTGCCGGGGCGATACGAACGCGGCTCGCCGGTGAGCGAGAACGACGCATCGACGTAGTAGCCGGAGAATTCGTAGTCCGAGCCGCCGGTGGCGGCCGTCTCCGCACCTTCCAGCACGCTATATTCGGCGCTGACGCCGAAGCGGTTGTACTGCGCGGCGAGCTCGAGGCCGTAGGACGTATCGTCTGTACCGCTGATGCCGGCGCTGATGGGCGTGGAGCCACGGCCGTTGAGCGGACGCGAGCTGTACGTCAGCGCGCTTTCGCCATCGCGCATGCGCACGCTGGCGCCGATGTGGACGAGCGTCACGCCTTCGGGCGTTTGATCGAAGATCGGCGCCCACGTGCCGCGCGCGCTGACCTGCAGCAGTTCATTGGCGGCGTAGGAGGTTTCGCGGTTGTTGAGCGAGTCGCCCTGCACGGCGCCGGCGAGCGACCAGTTGCCGCCGTTGGCGAGCAGCGCGACGCCAGCGGCGCGGCCGTAACCGAACGCGTTGATGAAGCTCGAGCGCTCGTTGAACGGAATATCGAGCGAGGAGATGCGATCTTCCAGCGGCGAGGTGACGTTGGCTTCGCCGATGATCACCGACACCCAATCGCCGGCATATTCGAGGAACGCGTCGTCAACGCCGACTTCGCCTTCGTTCTGCGTGGACGTCGCGGTGACATCGATGCCCGAGCTCGGGTTCAGGACGAAATCGACCTTGTAGCGCCAGCGATTGTTGAGCCGGCCTTGCGCGCCGAGGAATGCGCGGCGAACGGACGAACGCGTGCCCTCTTCTTCGGTCGCGTAGCCTTCCGTGTCGCTGGAGATCACGTCGTATTGGAAGCGCGCGCGCATCTTGAAGCGCTGTTCGCCTTCGCGCGTCTCCGGCGCGCCTGACCACGTCGTCGTCGCCTGGGCTTCAGCCTTCTCGGCCCAGCCCAACGTCGACAGCGCAGCGAGCGCCGCCGCGCTGAGGAAGGAAATCTTTCGCATAGAATACACCCCCGGTGTCCCTCCCGGCTCCGTGCCGGGTCGCGGAGGCGCTTAGGGATGAGGCGCAACAGCGGCGCGACGCTTTGGCGACGCAAACACGACGGCTCAGTGAAGGATTGAAGACAGCGAGCGGTGCTGGCGGGCTGAAAGCCTTGCGCGCCAAGGGGTGCAGGGCGCCTGGGGACTTGTGGCGCCAATCCCACGCGGGGGCGGCGGCGCGTGGTTATCCCAAGCGCGGCGGCCGGCGCGGATTATCCGGGCCCGCACGATTTGCGCGGGCGTCAACCCGAATGGTCTAGTTCCTGCGGTATGGTTAACGGAGAGCCTTGGCCGGTAACGAAAAAATGGCGCCTAAAGGGGTCATTTGCTCTTTACAGGGGCGCCCCCTTCCCCTATTTCCCCCGCTCACCGGCGGACCTGGAAACAGCGTCCACTAACGCCCCCTCGGCCCAGGCCACTACGAGGGACCGAAATCGGGAGCAGTAGCTCCGCGGATCGGCCCCTCGGCGTAAGCTCCCAAGGGCGGACCTGACATTAGCATGTCCGACTAACGCCGGCCTGGGTTAACGAGCTGAACGGGGGCCTCAAAAGCCACGAGCAGCGCTGGTTTGGGGTATGCCGGATGGACTCTGTCCTTTCGACCCTTGAGCTGGTTCGTATGAACGCGCCGGAAGATCCGGTCGCGGTCGTGCGTCCGCAACAGGTCGCTGTCGCCGCCAAGTACTTCCTCGAGAAGTTTCCTGGCGAAGTTTTCTACGCCGTGAAGGCAAACCCGGCTCCTTGGGCGCTCGATGCGCTTTGGGCCGCCGGCGTGCGCGCGTTCGATGTCGCGTCCGAAGTGGAAGTGCGCCTCGTTGCCGAGCGCTTCCCGGATGCCAAGCTCGCGTTCATGCACCCGGTGAAGAGCCGCGCCGCGATCCGGCGCGCGTATCACCAATACGGCGTGCGCACGTTCTCGCTCGATACGATGGCCGAGCTCGACAAGATCGTCGAAGAAACCGGCAACGCCGACGACCTCAACCTCGTCGTGCGCATCGCGGTGCCGAGCGATTACGCCGAGCACAAGCTCGATAAGAAGTTTGGCGTCGAAGGCGCCGAAGCGATTGCGCTGATGCGCGCGGTGCGCGGCGTTGCGGCTGAACTGGGCGTGGCGTTCCATGTCGGTTCGCAGTGCATGCACCCGGCCGCCTATGGCGTTGCGATGCGTGTTGCGGGCGACCTCATCCGCCAGGCGGGCGTCACCGTGGACATCGTCGATGTCGGCGGCGGCTTCCCGTCGATCTACGCGGAAAACGCCCCGCCCCCGCTCGACGCCTACATGGCCGAGATCAAGGCCGCGTTCGAGGACATGCCTGTGCTCGAAAACGCGGACCTGTGGTGCGAGCCGGGCCGTGCGCTCGTCGCCGAAGGTGGTTCCCACCTCGTGAAGGTGGAACTGCGCAAGGGCGACATGCTCTACATCAACGACGGCTCGTATGGCGCGCTGTTCGACGCTGCGCATGTCGGCGTGAAGTTCCCGGTGCGCCTGGTGCGTGACGGCGACGCGTCGGCCAAGCTGAAAGCGTTCGAGCTCTACGGCCCGACCTGCGACAGCCTCGACCATATGAAGGGTCCGTTCCTACTGCCGGCCGATGTGCGCGAAGGCGATTACATCGAGATCGGCATGACGGGCGCCTATGGCGCGGCGCTGGCGACTGGTTTCAATGGCTTCGGCCAAGCTGAAACCGTGATTGCGCACGACGCGCCGATGGCGACGCTGTACGCCGCGCAACCCGCGCCGGCGAAGGTGATCCCGCTCGCGAAGCGCAAGCGCCGGTAAGCGCAGGCGCCGGGAGGACCGGCGCATGATCTCAAAACGTTAGCGGCCAAGGCCCGGTGCGCGGATTCGCGCGCCGGGCCGAAGCCCCGCGTTTCTTCAGCCGTGGTTGCAATTGTCGCCTTGCCCGCTCAAACGGGCCGCAAGGAGTTTCGTCCCATGAACAAGGTACTCGTCATCGGCGCGGGCGGCGTCGGCAATGTGGTGGTTCACAAGCTCGCGCAGAACCATGACGTGTGGAGCGACATCCTGCTCGCGAGCCGCACCAAGAGCCGCTGCGACGCGATCGCCAAAAGCGTCCTCGACAAGCAAGGCCGCCGCATCGCGACCGCGCAGGTCGACGCCGACGACGTCGCCGCGACGGCGGCGCTGATCCGGGACTTCAAGCCCGCAGTGCTGATCAACGTCGCGCTGCCCTATCAGGACCTCACGCTGATGCAGGCGTGCCTCGACGCCGGCGTCGACTACCTCGACACGGCCAACTACGAGGCGCCGGGCTTTGCGAAGTTCGAGTACCGCCACCAATGGGCGTTCCAAGAGGAATACAAGAAAGCGGGCCGCATGGCGCTGCTCGGCTCGGGCTTCGATCCGGGCGTGACGAACGTGTTTTGCGCGTACGCGCAAAAGCACCTGTTCGACACGATCGAAACGATCGACATCTTGGATTGCAACGGCGGCAGCCACGGCCATCCGTTCGCGACGAACTTCAATCCGGAAATCAACATTCGCGAGATCACCGCGAAGGGCCGCTATTGGCGACAAGGCCAATGGGTGGAAACCGAGCCGCTTGAGCAATCGATGATGTTCGATTTTCCGGGCGTGGGCGAGCGCAAGGCCTACCTCCTCTATCACGAGGAGCTGGAGAGCCTTGTTCAGAACATCAAAGGGCTCCGGCAGATTCGCTTCTGGATGACGTTCGGCGACAGCTACATCACGCACCTCAACGTGCTGCAGAATGTCGGCATGACGCGCATCGATCCCGTTGAATTCAATGGCCAGCAGATCGTGCCGATTCAGTTCCTGAAGGCGCTGTTGCCCGATCCTGCGTCGCTTGCGCCGAACTACACGGGCAAGACGTCGATCGGCTGCCTCATCGAAGGCACGAAGGGCGGCAAGTCGCGCCGCGTGTTCATCTACAACGTCGCCGATCACGCCGAAGCGTACAAGGAGGTCGGCGCGCAGGCTATTTCGTACACGACGGGCGTGCCGGCCGCCGTGGGCGCGGAGATGATGGTTACGGGCAAGTGGAAGGGCGCGGGGGTCTGGAACATCGAGCAACTCGATCCAGATCCGTTCCTCGAACGGCTCGGGCCAGCTGGCTTGCCGTGGCACGTGAAAGAGATGTGAGCGCGCAC
>CAZMCA010000017.1:0-14271 GCA_964564595.1 uncultured Caulobacteraceae bacterium | reverse complement strand
GACGTCGAGACGCCGGCGTTTCTCGTCGATACCGGCGCGCTGCGGCGCAATCTCGCGATTCTGAAACGCGTGCAGGACGAGGCGGATTGCAAGATCCTGCTCGCGCTCAAGGGCTTTGCGATGTGGGCCGTCGCGCCGATCGTGCGCGAATATCTGCCGGGCGTGACGTCCTCCTCCGTCGATGAAGCGCGGTTGGGGCGCGAAGAGTTCGGCGGCGAGGTGCATGCATGCGCGCCGGCGTATAGCGACGCGGACTTCCGCGAGCTGATCTGGCTGTGCGATCACGTCGTGTTCAACTCGCCCTCACAAGCGGCGCGCCTGCTGCCGATCTACGAAGCCGAAGGCAAGCGCGCGGTCTCGTTTGGGCTGCGCGTCAATCACGGGCACCGCGAAGTTGAGACGGAGCTTTACGATCCGAGCGCGCCGCGTTCGCGGCTTGGCGCGCTGCGCGAGACGATTCCGGACGCGCTGATCGCGCGGCTTGAGGGCCTCCACTTCCACTCGCTTTGCGAGCTCGGGGCCGATGCGCTCGAGCGCACGCTCGTCGCGTTCGAAGCGCAGTTTGGCGACATCATCGGCCGCATGAAGTGGATCAACTTTGGCGGCGGGCACCACATCACGCGGCCGGGCTATGACGTCGACGGGCTGATCGCGCTCATCCGCGCGTTCAAGCAGCGCTACAATGTGGAAGTCTATCTCGAACCCGGCGAAGCGATCGCGATCCGCACGGGCGTGCTGGTCGCGAGCGTGCTCGATCTCATTGAGAACAACGGCCCGATCGCGATCCTCGATACGAGCGCGACGGCGCACATGCCGGACACGCTGGAGATGCCGTATCGCGCGGAGATCTACGGCGCGGGTCTGCCGGGCGCGAAGGCGCACACGTACCGGCTCGGCGGGCTCACATGTCTCGCGGGCGATGTGATCGGCGACTATTCGTTCGATGCGCCGCTGGAGATCGGCCAGAAGCTCGTGTTCGCCGATATGAGCCATTACACGATGGTCAAAACGACCACGTTCAATGGCGTGCGGCTGCCGAGCATTGGCACGGTCGACCCCGCGACGGGCAAACACACGATCCACCGCCGGTTTGGCTACGAGGATTACAAAGGGCGGCTCGGATAGCGTAACCTCCCCCAGGAAGCGCTCGTAGTAGCGTTGAGGGGAGAACCGCATGTCCATCGCCGCCACGCCGAAGCCGCCTTATTACGCGGCGATCTTTTCCAGCGTCCGCACCGAGGGCGATGACGACGCTTATGGCGCGATGGGCGAAGCGATGGCGGGGCTTGCGATGCAGCAGCCCGGTTTCCTCGGCTTCGAATTCGGCGCCGACACGCCCGAGCGCTTCAGCCTCTTCATCAGCTATTGGAAGAAAGACAGCGACATCAAACGCTGGAAGCAGATCGGCGAGCACCTTGAGGCGCAGCGCAACGGCAAGGAGCGCTGGTACGGCGCCTACCGCATCCGCATCGCCAAGGTGGAGCGCGATTACGGGCGCGACTAGCGCCTTTTTTTCAGCGCGCCGACTTTCAGTGCACGTTCGATCCAGTGCCAGGCGGCGAGCCCCAGAAAGGCGAGCGTTGCGACGGTGGTGGCGCCGGCGAGCCACATCGTGACCTGCAGCCAGAAATATTTGCCCGCGTCGTCGATCGGTAAGATCGCATCGAGGTGGTTCACGGCCTCAAACGCGACTTGGAAGATCGAATAGAAGCCCACGACTAGCAGGATGCCGTTCAGCCGG
This sequence comes from uncultured Caulobacteraceae bacterium, assembly GCA_964564595.1. Lineage (GTDB taxonomy): Bacteria > Pseudomonadota > Alphaproteobacteria > Caulobacterales > Aquidulcibacteraceae > JBEVOS01. Next base: position 12,530 of record CAZMCA010000017.1, on the reverse strand, counting down.
TCCTCGTCGCGTTTTGAGAGGCGCGCTTCGCTATCGCCGGACTGTTTCTCCAGCGTATCGACGATTTCCTTGAGGTAGGCCTCTTTGCGCGCGACGCCGCGGATGCGCTCCATCGCGGCGAAGACCTTCTTCTCCGTGTCGTATCGAAAGATGTTTGCGTATTTGTAGCGCTGATAGTCGGTGAACTGATTGGTACGGAATTCGTAGAACATCTCGACGGCGCGGCCATGCGCATCGGCCTCGGCGGCAGCGCGCACATCCTGCACGAGCTGATCGGTTTCATCCTCATAGTCCCGAACGGCGAATTCGTTGTGCATCGCGGTGACGTGGATCAGGAACGCATACGGGCACGTGCCGATATAGGTGTTGCCGACTTCGAGGCTGCGGCAGCTCTTTACAAATGTCGTCAGCGCGCGCGGGTTGGCGTAGCGGACGAAGAACGCCTCCTCCACGTCTTCGGAATCGACAGGGTAGACCGGATCGGTCGAGTCCAGGATCTCGGATGCATCCTGGCGCATGAAGTCGATGATGTTTTGGCAAAAGCCGGCCAGGAAATAGTACCGCAGGCGCGCGATATCGACTTGCGCGAAGAGCGCGCTATCGAGCGTGCATGCGCCGGTTTTCGAATCGATGCGGGTCTCGACGAGGGCTGCGTCCTTCTCGAACGCGGCGCGATCGAGCTTGTCGCGCCGCTCGGGCCGCGCGGCGCCGGGGATGGGCGGCGGGAGCAGCGCATCGAAGAAGGCTTCATCGTAAAAGAAGAACATCACGCGCGCGCTGGGCAGGTAGAGGCCGGGCGTTTCGACGGATTTTTCAAGCGAGAGCAATTGCTCGAACTTGCTGAGGCCGCTTCTGGGCATGTGCGGGGCGTGCTTCGCGGGCACGCGCGGAGCGCCGAGTGCGAACGCGCCGAACAAGCTATCGGCGTCTTCGTTGAACTGATCGCGCACCCAGTGCCAGAACGCGCGCGGCGCCTGGCCCTCGTCGATGACCTTCACCGTATCGAGCGGCTGAAGATCAAGCGGCTTTTGCGTTTGCCACACATAGCGCTTCTCGGTGCGGTCCTTCGGGACGAATTCCTTGGGCGCCGTGAGCTTTTGCAGCAGCGAGAGGAAGTAATAATCCTCGATCGTGTGCGTGTACTGCACGAGGAAGCTCATGTGATACGAGAGCGCGCCGTTAAGGTGCACGTACCAGAAGCGGCGGAGCCACACCGTGCGCGGGCCGCGCTTTTCCAAGAGCGCCGTGTTGGAGACGCCTTCGGTCTCCCAGGTGACTTCGTTTGGCGCTTCAATCTCGATCTGGCGCCACATGCGCGCACCGGGCGTATCGAGCAGATAATCCTGCACTTCGCCGAGGCGCTCACGATCGGAAATGTCGTTGAACAGCGGATCGATCGCGTCGCGCAGAAACGTCGAGCGCGCAACACCCTTCAGCTTCTCCGCAGGGAATTTCTGCTGGTTCGCGACCTTGTGTTCGGACCTGAACTTCGCGGCGAAATCCGCCGGCATGTGGTCCTTGTCGATGTAGAGCGAGAGCGTCCAATGCAGCGTGCCGTTTGCTTCGGTCACGCGCTCGACGCCGTCTTGGAACGTGTAGATGCTGTTTTCGCCGGTCATCGCCGCCCCCGCCCGCGAAAGAACGGGCGCGGGACCCGCGCGTCAACCCCGTGGGGCGAGAAGATCGCGAAAACGGCGCGGCGGCGGCGATGTGAGCGCCATCGCCGCGTCTCGATTGGGCATGCGCGCCAGCGCGGGCGCTGGGTCGAAGAGCGCGATCTGCGCTCCGGCGCGGCACGCGGCTTCAAGCGCTGCGACTTGGGCAGCGGCGACGGGCGCTTCATCGAGCGGCGCGCCTTTGAGCACCGAGATCCCGAAGAAGCGCTTCAAATGCCCCGCGAGCACGCAGGCTGGGAGCGCATCGCCAGCGGCGCCGAGCACGGAATAGACCAGCGTTTCATCGGCGCCCTGCTCGGGCGATAGCGGCGGCTGCACGTAGGGGTGATCGACAACCTTGGCTCCCGCCTTGGCCCAAATGCGCAGGCGATCGATCTGATCGAGCCCGGTGAATTGCGTGTCGTGCGCGTAGGCATCCGCGCTCATCGCGATCGGATCGTTTTGCTCGATGAACACGAGGGGGCCGCCAGCGGCGGGAAACAGCGAAGCGATCAGCTCCGTGGTCGCGGCGACGAGCTTGCGGAAATTGCCCTGCCCGCGCGCGGCGGCATCGATGTAGATGTAGTTGAGGTTAGCGCAGACGAACACTTCGCCGTTTGCGATCGAGGCCGGCGCGGCGATGAAGTTCACGCCGCCGATGCGCTTTCCGGCGCCATCGGTTGCGATGGCGCAGACTTCGCGGAACGGGCCGTAGGCTTGCTCCAGGCGCGCGTAAGCGGCGCCGCGGTTGAGCGCGAGGCAAAGCGCGAAGCCTTCTTCGTCTTCCTTTTCATCGGGCAGCACGAAGGCTCTGTCATAGCCCTCGAAGAACGCGCGGAAGACCGGGCTTTGCGCGTCGAGCGTCGCGTCGAGCCGGAGCCCGTTGCCCGCCGTCACGCTCCAATCGGCCATCACCGCTTCCTCCCGCCGCACTTGATTCTGTGCGCAATCCGTCGCCTACCCGAGCATACGGCGCAAGCGCCGCTGTGCGTTACAACACGGAGACAAAGGCATGGTGCGCGCGAGCTTGTTGATTTTGGCGCTGCTGGCCGCGCCGGCCGCATTTGCGCAGCCAGCGGCAGGGCCGCCGATCATCGATGGCCCCGCGCTTCTTGGCCCGCCGCCGCCGGCGGGTTCGCCGGGCGCCGCGGCTGACCAAGCAGGATCGGACGCAAGCGTCAGCGCGGAACGGCTCGCGCTTGCATCCCGCGACCAGGCGGTCGATCCGTTTTTGCAGTTTCGCGACATTTTCGGCGAGCGGTTCCAGGCCGCATCGCTGCCGCGCACGGCGCGCGTGTTTCAAAGCGTGCTGATGGCAGGCGTCGGACCGATGAACGTTGCGAAGGAGCGTTACGCGCGGCCGCGGCCCTATGCAGCGGATGCGGCGCGCTATCGTTGCGAGGGCGCCGATTTGCAGGCGCTTGGGCCTGAGCGCTCCTACCCTTCGGGCCACGCGATGCTTGGCTATGCGTGGGCGCTCGTGCTCGCGGAGATCGCGCCAACGCGTGCGGACGCGGTGTTGCAACGCGGCCTCGCATATGGCGACAGCCGCGTGATCTGCGGCGTGCATTGGCCAAGCGATGTGGCGGCCGGGCGCGCGCTGGGCGCCGCCGTGCTGGCGCGTTTGCACGCTGACGCTGCGTTCCGCGCGCAGCTCGACGATGCGCGCAGCGAGCTTGTGCCGTTCGCGGCGAACTAAGCCGCCGCTTGTGGCGCGACGTGACTGGTGAAGTGATCGAACGCGCCCCAGAACTGCTCGCGGTGCTGATCGAGCTCCATCAGGATCTCGTGCTTGGCGCCGGGGATGTTAACCAGCTCCGCGCCCGGGATCGCTTTGGCGACGAGCGCGGTTTGCTTGTTATCGACGAGCATTTCCTTGCCGGCGGTGAACACGAGCACGGGAATCTTCACATGCGCGAAGGCGCGCGGCTGCGTGAACGCTTCGGTGGCTTCAGCGGCGGCGGCGACCCAGCCGATTGAAGGCCCAGCGAGTTGCAGGCGTTCTTCTTCCTGCACCAAGCCAGTGTTGCGCGCGTGACGCTCACGATCTTGCGTGACCGCGCTCTTCTTCCAGTTTTCGCGCTTCCACTTGGTTTCGACGCCCGGCGCAAACATGCCGCCCGCGCCGACATTCGACATGAAGCGCACGAAGCCCTTCGAGAGATCGCCAAGATTGGCGATGCCCCACATCGGCGCGGAGAACACAGCCGCATCGCATTCGACGCGGCGTGTTTGCAGCGCGCGCAGACCGATCGCGCCGCCCATCGAATGGCAGAGCAGGATGTGCGGGCGCGGCAGGCGCATCGCGAAGATTTTCAGTGCAGCGGCAAGATCGTTCACTGGATCGTCGAAGCTGGTGAAGTGGCCTTTGAGCGCGTTCGGCAATTCGCGATCGGAGAGACCCTGCCCGCGCCAATCGATGGCGAACACGGCAAAGCCGCGGCGCTGCAATTCGCCGGCGACTTCGAAATATTTCTCGATGAACTCGGTGCGGCCCGGGCAGATGATGACGGAGCCGCGTGCGGCGTGCGCGATCGCGGGTGCGATCATCGCCCGCAATTTCACGCCCCCGCGCCCCTCAATCCAGTGCTCTTCCGCGCCTTCCGGCTCCGGATTGCCCGGCACCCGCACAAACGCCATTTACCCGCCCCGTAACGGAAACTGCCCCGCGAACGCCAAAGCGGCCGCCAGATCGCCCTTGGTCCTTAGCCGCCCATCTATGAACGCGGCGTCGAGATCGAGTTCGCCCGCGTGCAGCTTGGCGCAATCTTCCGGCGTCATCCAGAAGGTGCAGTCAGCCTCGCCGCCGAGTTCGCGTTTGGAGCCGCCTTCGGCGAGGTAGAAGCCGCCCGCGTCTCCGAGGTCGAATGCGAGGCGCCGGCCGGCAAGGCTCACCCCTTCGGCCGTGAAGCGCGCGAAGAGGTCATCCAAAGTCATTTCAATCGATTCCTGGCGCCAACGCCTGGACGGACGCTAGCTGTCTATACTGCCGCCGCCGTGACCCCGGCCACGGCGTAACGGCAATTACGCTAACGTCAAGGAGCGGCGGACGATCCCCCCGGTTTGCGGAATTTCAGCGTCATACGGTCGCTCTCGCCGATTTGACGGTATGGGGCGGTGTCGAAGTCTGGGTCTTCCGGCGCGCCGAGGGGGCTGGTGCGCAGGGTTGGCGGAAGCGTCCAGACGCCGAAGGGGTGATCGCGGTCATCGGCCGGGTTGGCGTTGAGATCGCTGCCGGCCACGAAGGTGAAACCGGCCTCCTCCGCCAGGGTGCGGACGTAGACTTCCTGGACGTAGCCCGTGCCGGCCAGCGGATCCTGCACGCCCGTGGATGCGGCGCGGTGCTGCTCGACGCCGAGCGTCGCGCCGGGCTTGGCGGCGGCGAACATGTCCCGGAAGGCCTTTTCCGCGAAGCCGCCGGCCATCAGCGTGTGCACATTGCCCGCGAGCACGACGAGATCGACGCTGCCGGCGGGCGCAAGCGCGGGCGAAGTTGCGCTCAAAACGCTGCGCTCGATGCGCCCATAGAGGCCGGGATCGGCGCCGAAGCGTGCTTCGAACGCGGCGACGGTTTCGCGCTGCGCCATCGTGCCGTTTGCTGGATCGAACGTCGCCGCGATGAGCCGGCCGCCGCCTTCCGCGAGGTAGGGCGCGAGAATGGCCGTGTACCACCCGAGGCCAGGCAGAATTTCGAGCACCGTCATGTTCGGACGGATGCCCCAGAACTGCAGCGTCTCGATCGGGTGGCGCCAAGCGTCGCGCTCGGGATCGATGCGCCAGGGCCCGGCGGCGGCCCATTCCAGCGAACCTTCCGGGGGCGCGGCTTTCTCGGCCGTCGGATCGCCGCCGCAGGCCGCGAGCGGAGCGCTGGCGATCAGCGCGGCGGCCTGGCGGCGGGTGAGATTGAGCATTTCGGGGACTTGGCCGAGGTCGCGGGCGATGTCCAGCAATTGGGGTTCGCGAGCGCTTGAACCGCCCTTGCCGGCTCCCATCTAGGCTCTGGCGGCGCGCTTTCCGGAGGCGCCGCCAGGACGGCGCGGCGCCCGCTCGGGGCCGTGTGGACGTCCCCCGATGCGCCCGCCCGGACAGCGGGCGCGCTCATGTCGCTTAGCCACGGAAGGACATGCATACATGGCGACCCAAGATCTCTCCCCGCTCTATCGCACGCTGGTCGGTTTCGACCGCATTTCGAATCTGATTGATCAAGCCGCGCGGCATGACAGCGCGCCGGGCTATCCGCCGTTCAACGTCGAGCAAGTCGATGAGAACGCGTTCCGCATCGAAATCGCGGTCGCGGGTTTTGGCGAAGACGATCTGTCGATCGATTTCAAGCAGAACACCCTTACCGTCACCGGTAAGAAGGCGCCGGCCGAAGACAATCGCCGCTATCTGCATCGCGGCATCGCCGAGCGCAGCTTCGAGCGCCGCTTTGGGCTCGCTGACTACGTGCGCGTGACGAATGCGCGGCTCGAAAACGGCCTGCTCACGATCGAGCTTGAGCGCGAACTCCCCGAAGCGCTGAAGCCGCGCAAGATCGAGATCGGCGGCAAAGCGAATGTCGTGTCGGCGCCGGTGGCGAAAGCGGTTAACGACGCAGCGTAATACTTTCTACGCGTCGCTCCTCCCCTAGAGACGCATCTACGCGGCGCGCCAGGCAACGGCGCGCCGCTTTTTTTAGTCTTCGCCTTCGTCGTCGCCGTCGTCTTCATCGGCTTCACTGGCGGCGAGGTAGTGGGCGCAGCCGGTGGCTTCGAGGAGGTTGGCGAGCGCTTCGCTTTCGGCGAGGGCGCGTTTGCGGCGAATTTCTGCGTAGGCTTTGGCGGCGTAGCGCTGCGGCGCTTGGCGGAACGGCTTGCCGGCAAGATCGAGCTCGACGTTGTTCGCGTCCGCCGAGACGGCTTCGGCGTTGGCCGCCATCCAGGGCAGATACGTCGCGGCGAGTTCGTCCTTCAGCAGCGGCGCGAGCGTCGGCGCCAGCGCATCGAGCGATTCATAGGAGCCGCCGCCCGAGGGCGCGGCCATCGCGCGCGCGACCCACGCGACGACGCGCGGCGCACGCTCACGGATGAGCGCGCCGGGCGTCGGGTCCGAGAGCAATTGCTGAAGCTGCGCGGCGATACCGAGATCGGCGAGCGAGAGCTTGGAGCCGAGGAGATAGTCGCGGCCATTGAGATGCGCGTTCAAGAGATCGAGGAGGCGCGTCAGCGAGGCTTCGATCGCCGGCGCGGTATCGGGATTGGAGCCGACGTGTTTTAGGCGGCCGACCATGCGCTCACGCACGGCGGCTTCGATCGCGTCGCGGTTCGGCGGCGCTTCATCCTCGAACATGCCATCGACGATACGTTTGGCGGCGCTTTCCTGATCTGGGCCGTAGCTCCAGCGATAGTGGAACATCGCCTTATTAAGCCATTCGTCGGCATAATCCTCGAGCAGCGCGGAGAGGAACGCGACGCCGGAATCTGAGATCGCGAGCGCGGGCGTTTCAGCTTCGAGCGCTTCGATGATGGGTGTGGAATCCTGCAACACCGCTTCATCGGCGCCCACCAGCACGGGGATCAGCGGCAGTTTGGCGTAGCGCGCGAATTCTTCCTGGCGCTTCTGGCTGCGGAGCAGCCATTCGAACTCCGCGCCCTTGTACGCGAGATAGGCGCGCACTTTCTGCGAATACGGGGAAAGCTCAGCGCCATAGAGGCGATACGGGGCGGCCATGTGGGAAATCTCCTGCGGCGCGTGGCTTAGGCGGGGCTGGCGCGCGACGCAAGCAGCGCCGCTTTACGCAGCGCGCGGCGCGGCCGCTTGGGGCGCTTCACGCGGCAGCACGATCGTGAAGACGCTGCCCTCCCCGGGCGTACTTTCCGCCGACACATCGCCGCCCATGAGGCGGCACAATTCGCGCGTTAGCGCGAGGCCAAGGCCCGCACCGGTCAGCGCGCGCACGCGCGGCCCAGTGGCCTGCATGAAGGGCGTGAAGAGCTTGCGCATGTCTTCGGGCGTGATGCCGGGGCCGGTGTCGGAGACATCGAACCGCACGAACGCGCCTTCGTTGCGCAACGACACCGTGACCGCACCCGCGCGCGTAAACTTGAGCGCGTTGCCGACGAGATTGATGAGGCATTGGCGCAGGCGCACCGGATCGGTCCGCCCGGCGCTGACATCCGGCGCAATATCGAGCTTCAAGATGTTGGCGTTTTTTTGCGCGAGCGGCTGCAAGCCGCCAACGACGAGTGCTGCGACTTCGGCAAAATCGGTCTCGACACGCTCGGCGACGAGGCGGCCAGATTCGATCTTGGCCAGGTCGAGCAGTTGATTGATCAGCGCGAGCAGGTGCTGCGAAGAATCGAGAATCTTCTCGAGATCACTGCGCTGCTCTTCTTCGGATTGAAGCGCGCCATCTTCCAGCCATCTCGGTGAAGCCGATGATGGCGTTGAGCGGCGTGCGCAGCTCATGGCTCATGTGCGCGATGAAACGGGATTTGGCGGCGCTTTCGGCCTCGGCGCCGCGGATTTCTCCGATGCGCGCGGCCAGAACATGCGCATCCTTGATCGAAGCGTCGCGCGCCTGGACTGCAAGCAGGAGGTCGATGGCGCCGTCCGTCGGCGCGAAATCATCGAAGCGAAGCCGTTCGGAGACGCCGCCATCGCAATCGGCGACCGCGGCGGCCAGGATGTGCACGCCGCCTGCGCCCGTGAGCGCGACGGCGGCGCGAAACCGCACCGGATGGCGATCGCGCGTCACGAACACGAGGGCGTCTTTTTCACGGATGCGCGCCCATTCGCTGCGGCGCGGCAGGAGCAGTTCGAACATCTCGCCGACCTGCGCGCCCCAGGGATCGCACCCGAGGATGCGCTTCAAGGACGGGCCGCTTTCCTCGATCACGCCATCGGGCCCGATCTTCATCCGGCACGGATAGAGCCGGTCGAGCGTTTCGGCATCAAGGAAGAGCATGGCTAGGCGGCCTCCGCGTAGCTGATTTCGAAGCGGCTTGGCGCGCCGGCGGACACGAGCCGCACCTGCCCCGTGCGGCCGAACTTCTTGAGCAGGCCTTCGAAGAGCCCGATCACGAACGGCTCAAGGCCGGTGCGGTCGGAATAGTAGGCTACGCTCAGATGCGCCGGCGATGCCTCTTCGATTTCGAACGATGGCATGCGCGCGCCGGGCATCGCCGATTGAATGGAATCGTGCATGCGATCGAGGTTGCGCAGGAACACGTCCAGCCGATCGCCGCACATGTGCATGATCGAGCCGTAGGACGAACAGGACGCAAAGCCGATCCAGAATTGGCCGAGCGCACGTAACGCCTGCGCCTCGGTCACGCCGGCGCGGGCGGCGACGGCGCGCAGGAGCGCAAACGTCTTTGCGTCGTCATGCAGCCGCGCGGCCAGGAGATCGGCTTCATCGAGGCCAGCTTCGGCCGTGATGTCGCGCCAGGCGGCCTCGCCGAGAAGGCCGGTGGCCATCTCGCGCGCGGCCTGATGAATCATGCCGTACATCGCCGGTCCCTCGCCTTCTGAGGCCGGGATGCTGGGCGCGCTTGGTTAACGGGTGCTTGTTTCGACTGTAACGGGCGCGGCGGGCAGCGGCGGCGGCGCGACGCCTTGCGCGGCGGCGATCCGGGCGAGGATCGCGGCGCGCTCGGCTTCGGTTTTGCCGGCCCACCACTCTCGCACATAGGCGTTTGGCGTTGGCAGCACCCAGTCCCGGTAGCGCGCGTCCTCGGGCTTTGCGTCCATGCCGCGCAAATTGCGATCGAAGAAGCCAAGCACCCAATCGTTCTGCGCGCCGATCAGGATGGACGCGGGCGCATCGCCCAGCAGGCCATCGCGGAACGGGCGGCGCATGAAGAGTGAGAAATCGGAGAGGCCGATGTGATGCGCGCCGCGCAGTTGCACGCGCGTGACGTTTTGCGAGCCGGCGTTGGCGAAGGCCTCGTAGGAAAATTCGTTGAAGCCCGGCGCCGGCGCGGGCTGGACCGGCGCGCCAATCGAGGCGGCGACCTTCTGCATATCGGAGTGAAACATCAGAAACGGAACGGGCATATCGGTCGCGAACGGCGTGATGTGAAAATTGCCGCCGTCGAGATTGACCCCAGCGGCGCAGCGGCGATCAACCATGCAGATCGCGCCCGCTGTGGAGCCGCCGAACGACATGCCCATCTCACCCACGCGCGCGAGGTTCGAAGCCGCGACGATGTCGGCGACGTTTTGCGGCGCTGCGCGCTCGAGTGCGTCATGCACGAACAAACGATCTGCGAGCCAGACGGGGGCGGATTGATCGATGCGGTTCGGGTGCGCGCGGGCGTTTTCCAGTATTTGCAGCTGGCCTTCGAAGCGCGCCTGAGGCGTTGGGCCCGCGATGGCGGCGCGCTGTTCGGGCGGGACATCGCCCGCGCCCGCTTCCCGGAGGAACGCGATCATCTCGGGATCCGTCTGCGTGACGGAGCCATCGGGCCAAACCGTTGCGCTGACTTCCGGGTGCTGCACTGCGAACACGACGTAGCCGTGGCTCGCCAAGTGCTCCATCAGCACGGTGTTCTGCCCAAGGAAAGACGCGTAGCCGTGGCTATAGAACACGACGGGCAGGTTTCGCGCGCCTGCAAGCAGCGGCGCATCCACGTAGGAATTGGTGCGCACGTGCCGGAGATAGGCGAAGAATTGCGGGAATCCGACGAGGGCGCCGGACGATTGCGCGGTGGTTTGCGATTCCAGCTGCGTGAAATATGGGCGCGGCGCGCCGGTTGCCCGTTCGGCCGGATACCAGACGCGTACGAGCAGGCGCCGCGGCTGGCCCTCGCCCGCGTTGAACACGCCAAGGCGGCTCTGATCGGACAGCGCGAAGGTGCGTACGCCGACGATGTGCGGACCGCTTGGCGCGGGCAGCGGATCGACCGGAAATTGCTGGATCGCGAACGCTACGCTTGCGGCGAACAATACAAAAAGCGCGCCCGAGAAGAAGGGCACGCCGTCGCGCCGGCCGGCGCGGCGGAGCAGCGAAATGAAGAGGCCGATGAGCGCGATCAGCCCAAAGAGCGCGCCAAGGCCGGCCTGCCAGCGATCAACCGCGACGCCGTAGAGTCCCGCGCCAAGCGCAGCCAGCGCCGCCAGAAAAAGGATGAACGGGCGCCCCGGGACCGCGCGCAGAAACCAGAACAGCACGAAGACGCCGAGCGCGGAGAGAAGAACGATATCGCTCGCAATCATCCCCGCCCCCACGGTTCGCCCCTAGCGGACGCCTTCGTGCAGCAAATCCTGCAGGTGAATGACGCCCACGGGCGCCTCTTTCTCCACCACGAAGAGCACGTTGATCTGATACTCGCTCAGGAGCGCCATCGCGTCCGCCAGGGAAGCGCCGGGCGCGATCGTCTTGGGGTTCGCCGTCATGATGTCGCGCGCGGTTTTGGTGATGGATTGATCGGTGAGGCGGCGGCGCAAATCGCCGTCCGTGATCATGCCGATGAGCTTGCCGCCTTCGACGATGCCGACCGCGCCGAGCGCGCCGCGCCCGCCGGTGCGCTTGGTCTCCATCGCCTTGAGCGCTTCGGGCACGCTGACGCTTGGCGCCACGACCGGCATCTCCGCACCGGTGTGCATCACGTCGCGCACATGTTTCAGCATGGCGCCGAGCTTGCCGCCCGGATGGATCGACCGGAAATCCTGCGCGGTGAAGCCCGCTGCATCGAGGAGTGCGACCGCGAGCGCATCGCCGAGCGCCATGCACATCGTGGTCGACGTTGTCGGCGCAGGCGCAGCTTCGCTGGCTTCGCCGCAATCGGGCAGCAGCAGCACGACGTCGCTCGCTTCCGCGAGCGTGCTCTTGGCGCGGAACGTCATCCCGATCAGTGGAATTTTCAGGCGCCGGCAGTGGTGGAGAATGTCGGTCAGTTCCGGCACGTCGCCCGAGCGGGAGATCGCGAGCACGCAATCGCCCGCGCCGATCATCCCAAGATCGCCGTGGCTGGCTTCGGCGGGGTGCACGAAGAACGCGGGCCGGCCGGTGGAGGCAAGGGTCGCGGTGATCTTGCGCGCGACGTGCCCGGATTTGCCCATGCCGGTGACGATGACGCGGCCCTTGGCTCGCTGCATCAGACCGGCAGCCGCCAGGAAGGGCGCGGCCATCGGCCCATCGAGCGCGCCCGCAAGCTGCGCCAGCGCCTCGCTTTCGGCCATCAGCACGCCTTTGCCAGCAGCGAGGGCCGCGGCCGGATCGATCTTATCGCTCATGGGATGCTTGTGGCGCGTCTGGCCGGCCTTGTCATGTGAGCGCATCCGCGCGGGCGAGGGGCGGTTGTGGCCCTCCCGCCCCTCGCGTACATCCCGCGGCGCAGAGGAGTTTCCGTGAGCGATAGACGCATTCTCGTGACCGGCGGGTCGGGGTTTCTTGGCTCGCATTTGTGCGACCGGCTGATCGCGCGCGGCGACGACGTGCTGTGCGTCGACAATCTGTTCACGGGCCGGAAGCGCAACATCGCGCATCTGATCGGCACGCCGCAGTTCGAGTTCATGCGGCACGACGTGACGTTCCCACTGTTCGTGGAAGTCGATCAGATCTTCAACCTCGCCTGCCCCGCAAGCCCCGTGCACTACCAGCACGATCCGGTGCAGACGACGAAGACCAGCGTGCATGGCGCGATCAACATGCTGGGGCTCGCCAAACGGCTGAAGGCGCGCATCCTGCAAGCTTCAACGTCTGAAGTGTATGGCGATCCGGTGGAGCATCCGCAGACCGAGGAATATTGGGGGCATGTGAACCCGATCGGGCCGCGCTCTTGCTACGACGAGGGCAAGCGCTGCGCCGAGACGCTGTTCTTCGACTATTATCGCCAGCACAATCTCGAGATCAAGGTTGCGCGGATCTTCAACACGTACGGGCCGCGCATG
>CAZMCA010000016.1:13724-34161 GCA_964564595.1 uncultured Caulobacteraceae bacterium | reverse complement strand
GTTCGTTGAGCTGGAAGCGGGCGTTGAAGGCCTTGTCCACGTCTCGGAAATGAGCTGGACGAAGAAGAACGTGCATCCTTCGAAGATCCTGAGCACCAGCCAGGAAGTCGATGTGATGGTGCTCGATGTGGACGGCGACAAGCGCCGCATCTCTCTCGGCATCAAGCAGGTTCAAGCCAATCCGTGGGACGCGTTCCTCGCCGAACACCCCACCGACAGCGTGCTCGAAGGCGAGATCAAGTCGATCACCGAGTTTGGCCTGTTCGTTGGCCTGACGCCGGAAATCGACGGCATGGTGCACCTCTCCGACATCGCCTGGGACGCGCAGGGTGAAGAAGCCCTCGCCCGCTACAACAAGGGCGATGTGGTGAAGGTCCGCGTGCTTGATGTGGACGTCGAGAAGGAGCGCATCAGCCTCGGCATCAAGCAAGCCGGCGCCGATCCGCTCGCGGGCACGGACTTCCGCCGCGGTCAGACCATCACGGTCGAGATCGTGGAAGTCACCTCCGGCGGCATCGAAGTCGCGTTCGGCGAAGACAACCAGATGCGCAGTTTCATCCGGAAGTCCGACCTCAGCCGCGACCGCTCCGAACAGCGCCCCGAGCGCTTCGCCGTGGGCGACCGTGTCGACGCGCAGATCACCACGTTCGACAAGACCTCGCGCCGCGTTTCGCTCTCGATCAAGGCGCTTGAACTCGCCGACGAAAAGGAAGCGATCGCGCAGTTCGGCTCGTCGGACTCGGGCGCTTCGCTGGGCGACATTCTGGGCGCGGCGCTCCGCAAGGGCGCCGACAAGAACTAGTCAAACGATCAGCGCCGGCTTCAAACTGGCGTGAAATCGGGCCGGGAACGCACGTTCCCGGCCTTTTTTCGTTGCGGATCAACGCGCAGGCGTTGACCTGACGCCGCCCGCGGCGGACATTTCCTTCGTGCTGGACCAAAAACCTCAGAGGACGGCCGACATGCTCAGATCCGCCCTGGTCGCAAAACTCCAGGAGGAATTCCGCACCCTGAAGGCGGCGGACGTTGAGCGCGCGGTCGATGTCTTTCTCGATGAAATCGCCGAGGCGCTTGCCGCCGGCGGGCGCGTCGAGCTGCGGGGCTTTGGCGCGTTCTCGGTGCGCACGCGCGACGCACGCGTCGGGCGCAATCCCCGCACGGGCGACGCCGTAACGGTCGACGCCAAGAAGGTGCCGTTCTTCAAGCCCGGCAAAGAGCTGCGCCTCAAGGTCAACGGCGGCGTCGAGCCGTAGCGCTCGAACTACTCCTCCCCGATCACCTTCAAGTACTCCACGATCGCGCGGCGCTGCGCGGGCGTGAACGATGAATTGCCGTAGTCGTGACCGAGGTTTGAATTGCCTTCGATCAACGCGCCCGCATCGTCGCGCACGCTGAACACGAACGGATTATCCGCGCGCGCATCCGTCACGTAGCCGACATTCACCGGATCGAACTCGCGTGAGCCGACATTGAACCGCAACGTGCGCTCCGCCGGCGGCAGCAGCAGTTCATAGAGGTTCGGCACCGAGCCGTTGTGCAGAAAGGGCGCGCTCGCCCACACGCCCGTGAGCGGCCGCGCCTTGTACGCGAGGATGCGCGCGGCGTTCGGCACTTGCAGCGCCGCGATGCATCGCGCGCGGCGTTCTTCCCGCGAATATTGCCCAGGCCGCGGCGGCGCAACGCCCCCGCGCGCACCGGCGCCAGCGCTCTCGAACCCGCCGCTCGATTCGATGCGCGGGCGCGGATGCGAGCCCCATGCGCTCATCGCGCGGCTCGCGACCACTTCGCCCGCCTCGAACAAGAGCGCCTGCGTCACCAGCACGCGCAGCATTTCCGACGCCGGCTCCACGCGCCCCAGCGCGCCGCCGCCGATCAGCTGACGCCGTTCGCCGCGCAGCGCACCCGTCACCGCCTCATTGGTCGCGGTGTTGCAGGCCATCCACGGGTCGGTGCCGGGCGTATCGTCGAAATCCTCGATCGTGAACGGCGCCATCCGCTCGATGTTGCGCGTCGTCAGATCGGTGCGCGCGAGCGGCGTGTGGCAGCTCACGCAATGTTCGCCGAACAGCGTGCGCCCTTCCTGCACGAGCGCTGGATCTGGCGCGCCGAAAATCTCCGCGGGCCAGCGCGGCGGGCGCAGGCGCATCAATTGCTGCTCGAGCGCGACGAGGTTGGTGACATCCGCACTCGACCGCGCGCCAACTTGCATGAAGCCACGCGGGCGAATGTCGGCGAACACGCCGATCACCTCGCCCGTATTGCGCCCGAGCGCGCCGTGATCGAACGTCTGCACGCCCTCTGACGGCTCGTTCTCCGCCACGCCGTTCCACTGCACGAAGCGCTGCTGCGGCACGTTCCACAAGAACGGATAGCTCACCGGCGCATCGGGCTCATTCACCGTCGGCGCGTTGCGGTTCGCGGCGAACGAGACCTTGTTCAGAATGTACCCGACCGCATCGAGCCGCGCGTGCCCGTAGCGGAGCGACGTCTCATTCATCGCGGCGATTCTGTTCTGATAATCCACCAGCTCGGAGAGCGCGCGCCGCAGCATTGTCCTGTTGCGCCGTGCGTCCCGCGCATCCGCCGGGCCCACGACACGCGCCGCGAAACGTTCGAACCGCGCTGGATCGTCCCGCGTCTGCGTCAGCGCGAAGTTGAAGCCTTCGATGAAGCCCTGGAAATCCGCGAGCGTCGCGCCGCCTTCAATCCGCAGCGTCGCGCCCTGGTATGTCAGCTGCCCGGTGTGGCAGGCCGAGCATGTGAACCCGACCCACGGCTCATCGCTGCGCTGCCCAACGCGCCACCGCAGCCGCGTTGCGCCCATGCGCGCATCGTTGCGCCGGTCGATCGCAAAGCCCACCGGCAGTTCGCCGTTCGGGCGCGGCAGATAGCGCAGCGCCTCCATATGCGCGTCATCGAGAAACAGCGCCTCGCTCTGCGGCTGCTCGAGCGCGCGAAACCAGGAGAGCGGAATGAGCCGCGAGCCTTGGGTGGCGCCGTACCAGCGCTCGCGATCGTCCGCCGTCCAGCCCTGATCGAGCAACACAGAGGCCGTCGGCTCCGCGCGCGCAGGCGCCTCCTGCGCATCGCTCGAAAGCGTCGCCAAGCCAACAAGCACGAGCGCCGCCAACGGCGCGAACGCGAAACGGCGCATGAGCATCCCCCGCCGCATGTCGCCGGCGCCCGCTCGCGCCGGAGGCGAAAGCTTACGCCGCTGTGCGCGCGATGCAATCACAGCGGTTTCAGGTTGCCGCCTTGGCTGGAAAAGCGCGCCGAAGCCTGCCATTGGCGAGGCACGAGCCTGATTTGCCGTTCGAGGAGGCGTGGATGCTCAAGGAATTTCGGGAGTTCGCCCTCAAGGGCAATGTCGTCGATCTCGCGGTCGGCGTGATTATCGGCGCCGCGTTTGGCACGATCGTTTCCTCGCTCGTCGATGACATGATCATGCCGTTGATCGGCGCGATCACGGGCGGGCTCGACTTCTCGAACTATTTCATCCCGCTGTCCGACGCCGTCACCGCCACCTCGCTCGATGCGGCGCGTGAGCAAGGCGCGGTGTTCGCGTATGGCAAGTTCCTCACCGCCGTTCTGAAATTCCTGATCATCGCGTGGGCGCTGTTCCTCGTGATCAAGGGCATCAATCAGCTGAAGCGCAAGCAAGAGGCCGCGCCCGCGCCGGCCGAAACGCCTGCCGACATCAAGCTCCTCACCGAAATCCGCGACCTTCTGAAGAAATAGCGTGCGCATCGTCCTCGCCGATCAGGGCGTGGCGTTCGATGGCGCAACGCCATCCGAACGCCCGCTCGGCGGGGCGGAGAGTGCGTTCGTCGCGCTCGCCGAAGCGTTGGCCGCGGAAGGCGCGGAGGTGTTCGCGTTCTCGCGTGGCGCGCGGGCGATGCGCCGCAACGGCGTGACCTGGGCAGCGCACGGCGCGCCCTACCCGGCCTGCGATCTTTTCATCGCCAATCGCGATCCCGAATTGCTCGGCCGCGCGAAAGCCAGGCGCACGCTGTTCTGGCTGCACAATCCGGCGCAGTTCCTCTCCAAGCCGCGCTATCTCTTGCCGATGGCGGCGACGCGCCCCGCGCTCGTCTTCGCGGGCCCGTCGCACCGCAGCACGGCGCCGCGCTGGCTGTTCGGTTTCGCGCAGCACGAAATTCCGCTCGGCGTCGAAGCACCCTTTCTCACCAAGCCGCGCGCACCCGGCGTGCCCGCGCCGCGCGCGCTCTACACCTCGAACCCGCTGCGCGGCCTTGGCCCGCTCGCGAAGCTCTGGGGCGAGAAGATCTTTCCGCGCGCTCCAAACGCGGAGCTGCACGTTTTCTCGGGCCCGCAAGTCTACGCCGTCGATACCGACGAGCCCGAGCGCGCCGCGCGCATGCGCGCCGTGCTCGATGAAGCGGCGAAGCAACCGGGCGTCGTTCTGCGCACGCCGGTGACCAAACCCGAACTCGCGGCCGAACTCGCGCAAGCGCGCACGCAGCTCTACCCCGGCAATCCAGGCGAAACCTTCTGCCTTGCGATCGCCGAAGCGCAGGCGATGGGCGTGCCTGCAATTGTGCGCCCGGTCGGCTCTGTCGGTGAGCGCGTCGATCACGGCCGCACAGGGATCGTCGCTCAAACCGAAGACGCGTTCGTCGAAGGCGCCGTCGCGGCGCTGACGGACGACGCGCAATGGTCCGCTTGGTCCTCCGCCGCGCTCGCCAAGCGCCCCAGCATGGGTTGGGACCGTGCAGCCAAGGCGTTCCTCGCGCTTGGCCCAGCGGCTCGCTAAGTAAGCGCGATGGCCGACGTGAAAATCTGCGGGCTGACGGACCCCACCAATGTCCGCGCTGCGCTCGATGGCGGAGCGCGCGCTCTCGGCTTCATGTTTTTCGCCAAGAGCCCCCGCAACGTGACGTTGGATCAGGCTGCCGCCCTCGCCGCGCCCGCGCGCGGCCGGGCTGACATTGTCGCCGTCACGGTCGATGCCTCCGACGATGCCCTTGCGGCCGTCCAGGCCGCCCTCAGGCCGGACTACATCCAGGCCCACGGGGCTGAGACTCCCGCCCGCGTCGCCGCCATGCGCCGGTTCGCGCCCAAGGGCGTCATCAAGGCTTTCGGGATCGCCACCGCCGAGGATCTGGCCGCCACGGCCCAGTTCCCGGATGCGGCCTACCTCCTGCTCGACGCCAAGGCACCAGCCGGGGCCGACCGGCCGGGCGGCAACGGGGCCGCGTTCGACTGGACCATCCTCCAAGGCCGGCGGCTCGCCCGCCCCTGGATGCTTTCCGGTGGCCTGACACCGCAAAACGTCTCCGAAGCCATCCAGCTTTCGGGGGCAGCCCTGGTGGACGTGTCCTCTGGCGTGGAGGCCCGGCCGGGCGTAAAGGACCCCGAGCGGATCGCCGCCTTCCTTGCGGCGGCCGGCGCCCGTCCCGCACGCTAGACCGAAGCAAAGCAGCCCCCGCCGAGAGCATGGACGCGCGACGAAACTGGCCAGACCTACCCGACGCTGACGGGCGCTTTGGCGCCTATGGCGGCCGGTATGTCGCCGAAACCCTGATGCCGCTCGTGCTCGACCTCGAGCGCGCATATCGCGAGGCGCAGCGCGACCCCGCCTACCTCGCGCAGATGGACGATTTCCTCGCCCACTATGTCGGGCGCCCCAGCCCGCTCTATTTCGCCGAGCGCATGACGGCGCATTTCGGCGGCGCGAAAATCTACTTCAAGCGCGACGAGCTCAATCACACTGGCGCGCACAAGATCAATCACTGCCTCGGGCAGATCCTGCTCGCGCTGCGGATGGGCAAGACGCGCATCATCGCCGAGACGGGCGCAGGCCAACACGGCGTCGCGACCGCCACGGTCGCCGCACGTTTTGGTTTGCCATGCACCGTGTTCATGGGCGCCGTCGATGTTGAGCGGCAACGCCCGAACGTCTTCCGCATGCGCCTCCTCGGCGCCGAAGTGCGCGCCGTTACATCCGGTTCGCAAACGCTGAAGGACTCGATGAACGAGGCTTTGCGCGATTGGGTCACCAACGTGCACGACACGTTCTACTGCATCGGCACCGCAGCCGGCCCGCACCCGTATCCAGAAATGGTACGCGACTTTCAAAGCGTGATTGGGCGCGAAGCGAAGCAACAAATCATGGAACGCGAAGGCCGCCTGCCGGACGCGCTCGTCGCCTGCATCGGCGGCGGCTCAAACGCGCTCGGGCTCTTCCACCCGTTCGTCGACGACGAGAGCGTGAAATTGTTCGGCGTCGAAGCCGCGGGCCACGGGCTCAACACGGATAAACACGCCGCCGCGCTCGCTGGCGGAAAGCCTGGCATTCTGCACGGCAACAAGACGTATCTGCTGCAGGATGACGAAGGCCAGATCATCGAAGCGCATTCGATCAGCGCCGGCCTCGACTATCCCGGCATCGGCCCTGAGCACGCTTATCTGCGCGACACCGGCCGCGCGACCTATCTCTCCGCCACAGACAATGAAGCGCTCGAAGCCTTCCAACTTTGCGCGCGCCTCGAAGGCATTCTGCCCGCGCTCGAACCCTCGCACGCGCTCGCGCGCGTCGGCGATATCGCCAAGGACGTCGGCAAAGGCGGCATCGTGATCATGAATCTCTGCGGCCGCGGCGATAAAGACGTCTTCACCATCGCCGAAGCGCTCGGGACAAAGCTCGTATGACCGCGCGCCTCGACGCCCGTTTCGCTGAGTTGAAGCGCCAGAACCGCGCCGGGCTCGTCGCCTACATCATGGCGTCCGATCCCGATCTTGAAACGTCGTTCGAAATCCTGCGCCGCCTGGCGGCCGCCGGCGCCGACGTGATCGAGCTTGGCTTTCCGTTCACCGACCCGATGGCCGATGGCCCGAGCGTGCAGCTCGCGGGCGAACGCGCGCTCAAAGCCGACGGCTCATTGCGCAAGACGCTGCAACTCGTCGAACGCTTCCGCAAAGAAGATCAAGCCACGCCGATCGTGCTCATGGGCTACGCGAACCCGATCTTCCATCTTGGCGAGCCAAGCGTGTTCGCCGGCATGGCGCGCGCTGCCGGCGTCGATGGCGTGATCGCCGTCGATGTGCCGCCCGAAGAAGATCGCGACCTGCGCGGCGCGCTCAAGGATGCGGGCGTTTCGCTCATCCGTTTCGCGACGCCGACGACGGACGATAAGCGCCTTCCCGTCGTGCTCGATGGCGTGTCGGGCTTTCTCTACTACATCGGCGTCGCCGGCGTGACGGGCGTAAAGTCCGCGCCTGTCGAGCAAGCACGCGCCGCCGTGAAGCGCCTCAAGGCCGCGACCACGCTGCCCGTCGCGTTCGGCTTCGGCGTGCGCGAGGCCGGCATGGCCGCGCAAATCGCGCGCACGGCTGACGCCGTGGTCGTCGGTTCCGCGTTTGTCGATGAGGTGGCCGGCGCAATCGCTGCCGGAAACGTGAAGGACAGCACGCGCCGCGTGCTCGCAAAGGTCAAAGAATTGGGCGACGCTGTCCGCACGGCTCGGGAACTCGAAGGAGCAACCGCATGAACTGGCTGTCGAACCTCGCACGGCCCGGGCTCTCCAAGAAGAAGCCGGTCGAGAAGCCGCCGGAAACGCCGGACAATCTCTGGATCAAATGCCCGCTCACGGGCGATCTCATCTTCCGCACCGATCTTGAAGCCGCGCACTGGGTCACGCCCGCGGGCTTCCACATGCGCATCGGGCCGGACGCGCGCTTCAAGAGCGTGTTCGACGAGCAGACCTGGCAAAAGATTCCGACGCCGAAGGTTCCGCTCGATCCGCTCAAGTTCAAAGACGACAAGCGCTACGTCGATCGCTTGAAGGCCGCGCGCGCCAAGACGAGCACCGATGATTGCGCCGCCGCCGCGTTCGGCCGCATTGGCGGCGCGCCCGTCGTCGCGATGGTTCAGGACTTCGACTTTATGGGCGGCTCGCTCGGCATGGCCGCGGGCGAAGCCTTCATCACCGCCGCGCATGCTGCGATCCGCCGCAAAGCGGCGCTGGTGATCTTCACCGCATCGGGCGGCGCGCGCATGCAGGAGGGCATCATGTCCCTCATGCAAATGCCGCGCACCACGATCGCCATTCAGGAACTGCGTGAAGCGGGCTTGCCGTACATCGTCGTGCTGACCGACCCGACCTATGGCGGCGTCACCGCGTCCTACGCGATGCTCGGCGACGTGCACATCGCCGAGCCGGGCGCGCTCATCGGCTTCAGCGGCCGGCGCGTCATCGAGCAAACCATCCGCCAGAAATTGCCGGACGATTTTCAGAAAGCCGAGTATCTGTTGGACAAAGGCATGGTCGACATGGTCGTCGATCGCCGCGAACTCACGCAGCGTTTGGGCACCTTGCTCTCCGTGCTGATGCCAAAGGCCGCCGCGTCTACCGAAGTGCTCGAACTCGAAGACGCGCTCGAACCCGCCAACGAAGACACAGCGCCCCGCGCGGCCAAGAAGCCCGCCAAGCCAAAGGCGAAAGCCGCGGAGTGAGCGATCCGGCGCTCGCCACGTTTGAGAAATTGTTCGGCCCGGAATTCGGCCACGGCCGCGCCTTCGATCTTGCGCCGCTGCACGCCGCGCTCGCCGCGCTTGGCGCTCCGCAAACCAAGCTCCCGCCGGTCGTCCACATCGCGGGCACCAACGGCAAAGGCTCGACGCTCGCGTTCCTGCGCGCCATCGCGGAAGCTGCGGGCCTCAAAGTCCATGCCTACACCAAGCCGCACATGTTGCATCTGCGCGAACGCTTCCGCGTCGCCGGCGCGCTCGCAAGCGATGACGCGCTGATCGCCGCCGCCGAACGCGTGAAAGCGACGGGCGCGGACATCAGCCAGTACGAAGCGCAAACCGCCGCAGCGTTCTTGCTGTTCACCCAAACGCCTGCGGATCTCACGCTGCTCGAAACCGGCTTCGGCGGCCGTGACGACGCGAGCAACGTGATCCCGCCGCCGCGCGTCACGCTGCTGGCGCCGATCGACCTCGATCACCAAGCCATCCTCGGCGACACGATCGCGCTGATCGCCGCGCACAAAGCCGGAATCATCAAGCGCGGCTCAATCGTCATCAGCGCTCGCCAACAACAAGTCGCGCAAGCCATCATCGAAAACGCCGCCGAACGCGCTGGCGCGCCGCTTCTCCTCTGCGGCCGCGATTGGGACGCGTTCGCCCGCGCCGGCCGCCTCATCGTGCAAACCGAAGATCGCTTGCTCGACCTCGATCCGCCCGCCCTCTTCGGCCCGCATCAGATCGACAATGCGGGCCTTTCCGCAATGGCCGCGCTCGCGCTCAACGATCCGCGCATCGACGAAGCCGCGATCGCGCGCGGCGTCGCGCATGTAAAATGGCCCGGCCGCCTCGCGCCGTTTACGCACGGCCCGCTCGCGGACCGCGCACGCGCCGCAGATTGCGAAGTCTGGGTCGATGGCGGCCACAATCCGCACGCCGCGCGCGCGCTCGCCGCCGCGCTCAAACACCTCGACGCCCGCGCGCCCAAGCCCGTCACCGCCATCGTCGCGCTCCGGGCCCGCAAAGACGGCGCGGCGTTCATCGCAGCGCTCGCGCCCGCGCTCGCAAACGTGATCACGCTCGCGCTCGAACATGACGTTAGCTGCGACCCCGCCGAACTCGCGGCGACGGCGCGCGAGCAGAACGTCGCTGCCGAGACCGCGCCAAGTTTTGAAAACGCAATCGCCCGCGCGCTGGAAGCACGCGGGCGGCGTATTCTCATCTGCGGATCGCTTGCGCTTGCGGGCCGTGCGCTCGAAAGCGCCGGCCCGCTCACGTAAGATCGTCAGGCTATCTCAGCCCAAAGCCTCTCGGACTTCGCGCTCAGATCGTCTCGTTCAGCCATTCGACGATCTTGGACTTCGGGATGGCGCCGACCTTCGTCGCGGCGACCTTGCCATCCTTGAACACCATCATCGTCGGGATGCCGCGCACGCCGTAGCGGCCGGGCGTCGAGGGATTGTCGTCGATGTTCAGCTTGGCGATCGTCACGCGCCCGCCGTGCTCGGCGGCGATCTCTTCGAGCGCTGGGGCGATTTGTTTGCACGGGCCGCACCACTCGGCCCAAAAGTCGACAAGCACAGGGCCGGACGCTTTCAGCACGTCATTTTCGAAGCTGTCGTCCGTGATCTTCACCGTGGTCATGAAACCTTCTCCCTGCCGCCCCTTCGAGGCGCCCTTTACGCGAAAAATGTAGGCGCCCAGGCCGCCCGGTTCAACGCCGCTCGGCCGCCGAGAACTCGCTCAGCGCAGCCGTGAGTTGCGCCGCTGAAAGCTCCGTTAACGCGGGCCGCTCCGTCCAGATCAGCGCACACCGCACCACGCGATCCGGGAAGATTTGCATCAAAACCGACCGATAAAGCGCCATCTGAAGCACATAAGCCGCCGGCGCGTCCTCTGGCGCGAGCGGCGCTGGCCGGTCCGATTTGTAGTCCAGCACCAGGACCTCATCGGCGGTCACAATTAGGCGATCCACGATCCCGCGCACCGGCCGGCCCGCGACCGCCCCGACCAGGGGCGCTTCAGCCCGGCTCTCCGGCCCGAACGCACGCGCGAATTTCGGATGCGCGATCACTGCGAGGGCTTCGTTGGCCAAGGGCCCGCGCGCCTCCGCCTCAACACCCTGACGCGCAAGCCATGCTTCCGCCGCCTGCGCGCGCGCGTCCGGCGCCAAATCCGGCAGGCGTTGCAACAGGCCGTGGATCAGCACGCCGCGCTTGAAACGCGTCTCGCCATCGCGCCGCGGCGAAAGCGCGGCCGGCGCTTTGAGTTTCGATGGCGCCAGCGCGCGCGCATCGCCCGCCGCGTGCAGAGGGCGGCGCGCCCACTCCGGCAACGTCACGATCTGCGCGGCGCCCTTGGTCTGCGGCGGCGCGCGCAGCGGCGCGCCGATGCGCAGACCTTCGCCGAACGGCGTGTCGCACGGCTGCGCCAGCGCGTTGATCGAATCGCCCACCAGCTTGTGCCAGGACTTCGCGTGCGGCTCGCCCGAATTGCCCTGCGCGTAGCCGCACACGATCAACCGATCGCGCGCGCGCGTCATCGCGACATAAAGGAGCCGCCAGTGCTCGCGCTCGGCGCGCGCCTTGTGTGCGTCGCGTGCGCTGCGCGTGGCCTCATCGTCTTCGCCCTGCCGCGGAGACCAGAAGAGCGCGTCGCCCTCCATCAGCACGCCGTCTTCGGCCGCATCCTTCACGCCGCCCGTCGTGTCCGGCAGCAACACGACCGGCGCTTCGAGCCCCTTTGCGCCATGCACCGTCATCACGCGGATGGCGCCGCCCGCCGCCTCGAGCTCGCGCTTCACCTCGGCGTTGTCGGTTTCCATGTCGGCGAGAAAGCGTTGCAGCGTCGGCGCCGCGCGAGGATTGGGCGCGAGTGCGCGCTCGAGCAATTCTTCGAGCGGATCGCGCGCTTCCGCGCCCAGCCTGCTCAGCACGCGCGCCCAACCGGTGCGCCCGTCTCTGTCCATGCCCTCCAGCGCCCACGAGAGAAACGCGAACGCGTCGAGCCCCGCGCGCGCGCCGAGCGCCCCCACAAAGCGCCGCGCCTCGCTCCAATGGTCATCGGCGTTCGCCATCAGGCGCGCATGCAACGTCTCGCCCTTGCCGCGGCCATGCGCGAGCGGCAGGAGATCGCGATCATCGTCCGTCAAATTAAGCCACGGCCCTTTGAGCACGCAGGCAAGCGAGAGATCGTCCGCCGGATCGAGCGCCACGCGCATCAAGGCAAGGCAATCTTCGACCGCGAGTTCGTTCTTCAGCACCATGCGATCGGCGCCCGCCACCGGCAGGCCCGCGCGCTTGAACGCCTTGATGAGGGCGTGGAAAATCTGCCCGCGTACACGCACCAGCGCGATCACGTCGCCAGGCTGCATCGGCCGCAACGATCCGTCCTTGTCGGACACCGCCTCACCCGCAGCGATCCATTCCTTCACCTTGCGCGCCAAATCGCGCGCCAGCGCGGTTGGCGCATCGGCGCCGGTTTCCATATCGAGCGGCGCATCCCACGGATCGCCGCTCGCCGGTGCAGGCTTCGGGGCTGGCGGCCACCATTCGACGAGACCACGCGCATCCGCACGCCGCGCGATGTGGCGCACGACGTTCGATGCTTCGGGCTCCCCGGCAGCGAGCGGCGTTTCCGCGAACGTCGCATCCACCGCCGCGAGAATCTCCGGCGCCGAGCGGAACGACATCTCTAGCGTCGGCGCCACGAACGGCGCGCCCGCCGCTTCCGCGCGCGTTTGGAGATGATGGCTCTCGTTCAGAAACCCGTCCGGATCGGCGCCCTGGAACGAATAGATCGATTGCTTCGGGTCGCCGACGGCGAACACGGTGCGTTTCTTCTCCTGCGCGCCAATACCGGAAAAGAACTCGTCCTGCAGCGGCGCGATCAACTTCCACTGATCGGGGCTCGTATCCTGCCCCTCGTCGATCAGAATGTGATCGACGCCGCCATCGAGCTTGAAGAGCACCCACGGCGCCGCCGCCGATTGGCTCAGAAGCTTGCGCGCCTGCGCGATGAGATCGGCAAAATCGAGAACGCCGGCGCGATCCTTGGCGGCGTCATACGCGCGCGCGAGCGCCGCTGCGATCACGTGCGCCGCATGCGCGTCTGCGGCGCGATCGGCGCGGCGCAAGTTTGCGCGTGCGGCCTCGACGCGCGCGGTTTCCTGCACGAACACCTGCGCATGATGCGGCTGCTTGTCGGCAAAGCCCTTTGTCACGATCCGCGCGCGCGGGTCGCCGAGGCCCTTCTCGGTGTAGAACACGCAAAGATACGCGTTCCACTGATCGCGCGGATCGGCGCAGGCCGCCGCTTCCCGTATGCTTTGCGCGACGTCTTGATCCTTGCTCGTGCTCGCGCTCAGCGCATCGGCCGCGGCATTGAGATCGCGCCACGGAATCGCGCCAACGGCCTTCGCAAGCGCCTCCTCCGGCGAGTCGTTCACATTGTGACGCTTCCGCAGATCGCCTGGCGACAATTGCTCCGACTTGCCCGCGAGATTCGCGAGCAACAGATCGAGCCGATCTGAATTAAGCCGCGACGCGAACCGCGCAAACGCTGCAAGAACCTCTTCTTCCTCGCTCGCGCAAATGGCGCCGCGCGCTTCGTCCATCAGATCGGCCGCGCGCGCTTCATCCGCGATATCGAACCCCGGCGGCGCGCCGGCCTCGAGCGGAAAGCGCGCGAGCAGACGCTCGCAGAAGGCGTGGATCGTCTGGATTTTCAGCCCGCCCGGCGTTTCGAGCGCGCGGGCGAACAGCGCGCGCGCTTTGGGCAGATCGGCGTCCTTCACCCATTCGGGCTCGACGCCCTCAAGCTCCGCCAGCGCCTTGCGCAACGTTTTGTCGTCCGCGACGCACCAATCGCCGAGCCGCTCGAACAAGCGCCGCTGCATCTCGGCCGCCGCCGCCTTCGTGTACGTGATGCACAAGAACGCCGAAGGCTTTGCGCCGGCCAGCAACAGCCGCGCGATCCGATCGACCAGCACTTTGGTTTTGCCCGAGCCCGCATTCGCGGTGACGAACACGTTCGTCTCCGGCTCTGCGGCCGCGCGCTGTTGCTTTTGCGCTTCCGCGTAGGCGCTCATGTCTCGTCGGCCTCGGCGTCAGCCCATTCCTTGCGGCGCGCGAGCTGATCGTAATCCGTCCACTTGCGCATGAACTGCACGCGCGGCGAGGAAAGAAACGGCTGCCCGGGCTGCGCATAGCGCGCGAGCAGCTTTTCGAGCGCCGCCAGCGCTTCTTCGCCCGCAGCATCCGCATCGACATCGACCACACGCGGCGCAGGCTGCGCGCCGCCGAACTTCCAGTAGATCAATTCACGCGCGCGCGCGGCCGGCACGCCGGCAAACGCGCCGCGCCGCAACATCGCGCCCTCGAGCGAGAGCTGGGGCGACAGGCCGCTCTTCACTTGCTTATCCGTCGGCGGCGATCCCGATTTCACATCGACGATCACGCCATGCCCGTGCGCAACCTCGATCCGGTCCGCGATGCCCGAAAGCACCCGGCCATCCGCCAACGCCAACTCGCCTTTCTTCTCGCGATAGATTTCGCCGTCGCGTGTGCGCGCCCAAGCAAGATACGCGCGCGCGGATGCGGCAAGCCGCGCACGCTCCGCCGTGCGGCGCGCCGCGCCGAATCCCGCCTCCGCCAGCGCGCGATCGAGCGCGGCGATCAGCGCAGCTTCGGTTTCTTCCGCGCCGATAATCTCGATCGCGCCGTGAATCGCGGTGCCGCGTTCGGCAGCGCCCGGCTCGTAGCCGACGGGCCTCAGCACATCGAGCCCCAGCACGCGCTTTGCGAAAATTGCGTAGGGATCGCGGATCAGCGTTTCGACGTCGGTGATCGAGAGCCGTTTCAAGCGCTGATCCGCCGGCGGCTTCGGTTGCGGCGCGCGCAACTCCGGCTTGGCCGTCGCGGCATCGAGCGCGTGCGCCCACGCGATCGCCGGCGCCTCCCGTTTCAGCGCAGCGCCGGCGCCGCGCACCAATGTTTCAAGCCGCCAAATCCAGCGCGACGCGACCGAGGGCGCGCCGCCGCGCTTCAGCGCGCGCGTCATCACAACGCGCGGCGCGCACGCAAGCTGCGCAAAGTCATGCGCGGCGAGCCCGATGCGCGCATCGGGCGATGGCAGGCCAAGATCGGCGCGCATCGTGCGCGTCAGAAACGGATCTTCCGGCGGCGGCGCAGGCCAGGCGCCTTCGTTCAGCCCGCCGAGGATCATCACGTCGCGCCGCTGCAAGCGCGCTTCGAGCGGCCCCCAGATCGCGCAGCGCGGATCGCCGCCGCGTTCCGGCAACGCCTCGGCGCCATCGAGCAATGCAATGAACGCGCGCGCCGCCTGCGCATTCGTCACCACGCCGAGCGCTGCGCCATGCTCGCGCGCTTCTGCCGCGAGCTTGCGCGCGGCCGCGCCATCCTGCCCAGCCCATACGCGCGCGCCATCGCCGCCGGGCGTCGCCGCGACCAATTCGGCGCTCGCGCACAGCGCATCGGCGAACGCACCAAGATCGCCTTCGCACGAAAGCGGCGCGAGCGCGCGCGCAATGTTTTCGGCGAGTGCGGCGCCAGCGGCGCCTTTGGCGCGCGCGGCGAGAGTCTCTGCCCCGTCGTGCCGGCGTGCGCCGCGCAGCGCGGCGTGCTCTAGCTCCACACGCGCAGCTGCAAGCGACGCCGGCGCCATGCCAAAGCCCGCGAGCGCATGCTTCAGCAAACCCGCGAGCGCGACCGGTGATCCAGAGTCGCGCGCCAACTCACACAGGAGCGCGAGCAGCGAACCCGCCGCCGTCTCGCGCAGCGCGCGACCATGCGACATCGCCGGCGAGATGTTCCAGCGCGCCAGCTTTTCCGCGACGCGCCGCGAGAGCGCCGCATCCGGCGTTACCAGTGCAACACTCGCGGCGGGATCCTCCAATGCCTCGCGCATCAGCAGCGCAACGACCGCCGCTTCTTCCTCGCCATTGGCCGCTTCGATCAGCTCCAGCCCGCCGAGCCCGTCGGCGACGCGCTTTGGCCCACCGGCCTGCGTGATGCGCCCAAGCCAATCGGCTGTTGCATCCGCCGGCACGAGCGCCTCGCGCACCAGCACGCGCCGCGCCGCGCCGCGCGCCTCTTCCGCGCCAAGCGCGCGCACGTCCGCGCGTTCTAGCCCAAGCGCGCCAAGCGTCTCGCGCAACGCGAACTGCGGATGTTGCGGATCGATCGCGCGCCACGCCGCGTCGTCCAAATCCGCGTCGAGCCCCGGCAGCACGACGACGCCGCGCGGCAGCGCCGCCACAACGCGCATCAGGCGCCGCGTCGCCGCGACAGAACCGGTCGAGCCCGCAATCACGATCGGCCGCGAAGGCGGCGCCGCTTCCCACTGCGCCGCGAGCGCATCGAGCAGCAGCGAGCGGCGCGCCGAAGGATCTAGCGCGCCTTCCGCCGCCAAAATGTCCGGCCAAACGCGCGTTACGATCTCAAGGAACGTCGCTGACTGTTTCCAGTGCGCGGCAAGATCGCGCTCCTCCACAAGCGTAGGCAGGAGCGACCAGTTCACGCGCTCGGCCGCGGAAGCAGAGTCGAGCAGACGGCACAGCTCATCGGCCATCGCCAGCGCGCGCGCGGGATCGTCGCTCAGCCCTTGCGCCGTCAAATAGGAGCGCACCAACGTTGCAAGCGTCAGCCGCCGCTTCGTCGATGCGATGCCAGGCGGCAGATCGAGCGCGATCGGATCGGCGCCCCACACGTCGACATCGTCATCGAGATCGCCGAGCGGGCGGATCGACGGCAGCAGCGCCGCACCGCCGAGGCGCTTGGCGAATGCGTCCATCAGGCCATCGGCCGCGCGCCGGTTCGGCAACAGGATCAGCGCATCGGCAAGCGCGAATGGCGCATCGGCGCGCCACAGCGCCTGCGTCAACGCATCGACGAACGTATCCAGGAACGGCAGGGACGCAGCGATCGCGCGCACGCGCGGCGCCGGTCCTTCAAACAGCGTGCTCACGCACGAGCTGCCTGCGGCGCTTCAGCCGCAAGCCGCGCCTCGGCGTCGTCACGCGCTTTGGGGTCGCCGACGTGCAGCCAGAAGCCATCGAACACGGCGCCGTAAAGCCTGCCCGCTTCCCACGAGCGCTTCCACACTTGGCGGAACGAGAACGGCTCAAGGGGCTCGGCGTCGATGATCTTCGGGTTGACGATTTGCACGCCCATCCAGGCGAGATCGGCGCTCGGATCATCGAAGCGATGCGTGATGCGCCCGTCCGCCGCGAGCTTGAAATCGCCAGTTGAGTCGAGGCCCAAGCACCGGTCCATCGGCACGAGCAGCAACAGCGCATCCATCTTCGCCGGATCAAATTGCGCCGCCAGCTTGTCGAGCGCCTTTTCGCCGATCCACACGCTATCGGTGTTCACGTGGAAGATCGGCTCGTCGCCCAGCAGCGGGCGTGCTTGGCGCACCGCCCCACCCGTCTCCATCAGCTGCGCGCGCTCATCGGAAACGACGATCTCGATGTCGCGCCGCTTGGCGAGCTGCGCTTCCACCATGTCGGCGAAGGCGTGCACGTTCACCACCGCGCGCTTCACACCGCCTTCAACGAGGCGATCGAGCATGTGATCGAGCAGCGTGCGGCCCGCGAGCACGACGAGCGGCTTAGGGCGATCGTTTGTCAGCGGCTTCATGCGCGTGCCGAGGCCCGCCGCCAGCACCATCGCCGTTTTCGGCTTCACGCCAACAGCCGGCGCTGCACTCAACGTCTTCTCCCCGCGCAGATACGGGCCCGCGACTTCCTCCACGAACGCACGCGCTTCGGCGAGCGCGGGGTGCATCAGATTGTTGTCGAGATGCGCCCACACGCGCGGCATGAACGCCCGGTATCGCGGCTTGCCATCGCGCACATCGAGGCGCGCGAAAATGCCCAGGATGCGCATCGCGTTGATCGCGCCGAGCACCGCGAGCTCGCGCATGAACGCGGCTTCGTCATCGCCCGTCACATCGAGATAGCGCCGGATCGCCGCCGCCGCCGCACGCGGGCTCACATCGCGCCGCGCATCCTGCAGCAGCATCGCGAAATCCCAAGCGCGCCAGCCACGCACTGCGTCCTGGAAATCCAGCAGCCCAACGCGCGCCAAGCCGCCGCGCTCCGGCAGCCACAGCAAATTTTCCGCGTGATAATCACGGATCGTGAACGCGCGCGGGAAACCCAGCGCCTTCACGATCAGGGAGTCGCGGATGCGCTCCCAGCGTGCGCGATCTTCGATCACGATGTCCGGGTTTTGCTTGGGCAGCCACTCGACGAACAGATCAGCATTCACTTCGAGCGCGAGCGCGTCGTACTCAAGGAACGGCCATTCCGCGCCGTAGCCGCGCAACATTTTCGGCGCATCCGCCGCGTGCACATGCGCCAGCACTTCGGCGGCCGCCGCATACAATTCTTCTTCGTCGGCCTGCGCCGGGATCACATGCGCGTAGAGATCTTCGCCGAGGTCTTCGAGCACGGCGTAGCCGCTCGGCACGTCGAGCCCGTAAATCTCCGGCGCCGTGAGCCCGAGATCGCGCAAATGCCCATCGACCGCCGCGAACGCTTCAACGCGCGATGCGGCAAGCCGCGCCGTCGCGTTCCAGCCCATCTCGCGACGCTGCGCGGGCGATGCGCCCGGCGGGCATGGGCCGGCTTCCGAACTTGGCGCTGCGTCCATCAGGATCGCGCGCCGCCCGGGCAGGATCAGGCGTTCGTACCGGCGCGTCGACGCATCGCCCGCGAGCGGCACGCGCTCGGCGGCGGCGAAACCCGTCTCCCGCAGCAATCTGTCGAGCGCAGCAGCGCGTTCAGTGGTCATTGGCGCGCTCCCGCATCCGCCCGTGCGGCGCAAATTCGATCCGCCGCCCGCCTGCTTCCGGCGTGAGGCGCACGTCCAGCCGGTCCGCCGGCAACAACCCTTCGAGGCGCTCGGGCCACTCGATCAGGCAGGCCGCGCTCACCAGCGCATCCTCCAACCCCAGTTCGAACGCCTGCTCCGGCCCTTTGAGCCGGTAGAGATCGAGGTGCCAAAGCTCGCCGCGCGGGCCGTCATAGGTCTGCACCAGCGTGAAAGTGGGGCTTGGCGCCTCGGTTTCCACGCCCATCCAGGCCGAGATCGCGCCCCGCGCGAACGTGGTCTTTCCGGCGCCGAGATCACCCCACAGCGCCACGCAATCGCCCGCCCTAAGCTGCGCGCCGAGCCGCGCGCCGGCGGCCTCGGTCGCAGCGGAATCGGCCAAAAATCGAGAATCACTGGGGGCGCTCACGGCCCGCGATGCTGCCGCCGCCCGCCCTGGGGTTCAAGGCCGCCCATCCGTGGCGCGGGCGTCATCTTGCGCAACGGGTTCCGGCGTTTCAAACAGGCTGAAAGAGCGGGAGGGAGCACCCCTTGGGCGAAGCGCGAATCGGGCGCGTTGTGGTTGTCGGCGCCGGCCAGGCGGGCGGCGAAGCCGTGCAGCGCCTGCGCGCGCTCGACCATGACCTTGAGATCACCCTTATCGGCGAAGAGCCGCTAGCGCCCTATCAGCGCCCGCCGCTCTCCAAGAAATTCCTGGCTGGCGAGCTCGACGCCTCGCGCCTCCTGCTGCGCCCGCCCGAAGTCTATGAGCAAGAGCGCATCGCGCTGCTGACCGGGCGCCGCGCCGTCTGGATCGATCGCGCCGGCAAGCGCGTGCGGCTCGATGGCGGCCAAGAGCTTCCGTACGACGCACTGATCCTCGCCACCGGCTCGCGCCCGCGGAAGCTACCGCTCGCAGGCGCCGACCTTGCGGGCGTCCACCTCTTGCGTACAGCGGCCGACGTTGACGCGATCCGCCCGCGTTTCGTGGCGGGCGCAAAGCTCGTGGTCGTGGGCGCTGGGTACATTGGCCTTGAAGTCGCCGCCGTCGCCCGCCAGCTCGGGCTCGACGTAACCGTCATTGAAGCCGCCGTTCGTCCGCTCGCGCGCGTGACGAGCCCCGAGGTCGCGGGCTTCTATCTTGATGAGCACACCGCCAAGGGCGTGCGGTTTGCGCTCAACGCACAGGTCGCCGTCATCAAGGGAACGGAGCGCGTGCGCGCCGTCGGCATGGCCGACGGGACGGAGATTCCGGCCGACATCGTGATCGCCGGCATCGGCATCATCTCGGAAACCGCACTCGCGACGCAGTGCGGCCTCGCGGTCGAAGGCGGCATTGTCGTCGACCGGCAGATGCGCACATCCGATCCCGCGATTTTCGCGATCGGCGATTGCGTGCGGCGCCCGCTCGTCCATTTCAACGATCGGCTCGGCCCGCTCGAAAGCGTCCATAACGCCATCGAGGGCGCGAAGATCGCCGCCGCCGTCATCCTGGGCAAAGAGCCGCCGCCCGAAGAAGCGCCGTGGTTCTGGTCCGACCAGTACGATCTGAAGCTCCAGATCGCCGGGCAATTCCAGGGTTACGACAAGCTCGTCCTCCGGGGAAATCCGAAGGAGCGCGCTTTCGCCGCGTTCTATTTCCAGGCCGGGCGCCTCATTGCCGTCGACGCCGTCAATCGCCCCGCGGAGTACCTCGGCGCCAAACAACTCATCCAGCGGGGCAAGAGTGTTGCGCCCGAAATCCTCGCTGATCTATCGAAACCCATGAAGGAGATCGTCGCCGCCGCCTAAAGCGCGCGACGTTTGGAGCCCCGATGCCGAAAGTCACCTACATCGAACACGACGGTAAGGAACACGTGGTCGACGCGCCCGTGGGGCAGACCGTGATGGAAGCCGCCGTGAAGAACGCGATCCCCGGCATCGACGCCGATTGCGGCGGCGCCTGCGCGTGCGCGACGTGCCACGTCTATGTCGATGAGGCCTGGGCCGGCAAAACCGGCGAAAGCTCCGGCATGGAGCAGTCCATGCTCGACTTCGCCAACGACGTCGAAGAAACCTCGCGCCTCTCCTGCCAAATCAAGATCACCGAAGAACTCGACGGCCTGATCGTGCG
>CAZMCA010000016.1:0-13624 GCA_964564595.1 uncultured Caulobacteraceae bacterium | reverse complement strand
CAGCGCAACGGGAGGCCAACATGGGTGCTACAGGCAGGGTGCGCGCGATCGGGCTCATCGGCCCGAGCGGCGCAGGCAAGACGAGCTTGCGCCAAGCGCTTGGCGCGGTCGGCGCCAGCGGCGAGATAAAACCAGAGGCCGCGCCGGAGCTTGGCTTCGCCGCGGCCGAATTTTTAGGTGACCGCTACATCATCGTCGATCCGCCCGGCGCACTCGACTTTGCGGCGGAGATGGACGCGGCGCTGCCCGCGATGGATCTCGCGCTCGTCGTCGTCGATCCCGATCCGGAGAAAGCCGCGCTCGCGCAGCCCTATCTTCGCCAGATCGAAGCGCTCGGCGTGCCGCACGCGATTTTCGTGAACAAGATCGACACGGCGCGCGGCAACATCAAAGAGCTGATCGAAGCGTTGCAGCCGATGAGCAGCGCCACGCTCGTTGCGCGTCAAATCCCGATCTGGCGCGATGAGAAAGCCGTCGGCTTCGTCGATCTCGCGCTTGAGCGCGCCTATCTCTACGAGCCAGGCAAGCCCTCCAAGCGCGTCGATATCCCGGACGAGATGACGGACGACGAGCACGAAGCGCGCTTCCACATGCTCGAACAGATCGCGGACTATGACGACGCGCTGCTCGAACAGCTCCTCTCCGACACGCCGCCAGAGCAAGATGCGGTGTTCGCCGATCTATCGCGCGAGATGCAGGAAGGCTTGATCGTGCCGGTATTTTTCGGCGCAGCGAGCCAAGGCTTCGGCGTGCGGCGCTTGCTCAAAGCGCTCCGCCACGAAGCGCCCGCCCCCGAGCGCGCCGCGCAACGGCTCGGCGTCGATCGCCCCGCCGCCTACGTGATGAAAATCAGCTACGCAGGCCAGGCCGGAAAGCTTTGCTTTGCACGCATGTTCGGCGCGCCTTTGTCGGAAGGCGTTGAAGTCACGCTGGCCGATGGCGCGACACGCCGCGCCGCCGGTCTGCAAGGCTTCAACAATGGTTCAGGCCTCAAGAAAGTGAACGCCTGCGCTGAAGGCGAGATCGTCGCGCTCGGCAAGATCGACGAGTTGCACGCAGGCGATCTCGCCGCGATCGGCGCGCCCGTCGCGCTCACGCGCGCGCCGCCACGCACGCCGATCTTTCAACTCGCGATCAAAGCGAAGGACCGGAAGGACGACGTGCGCCTTGGCGCCGCGCTCCAGAAGCTCACGGAGGAAGACCAGGGCATCACGATCGAGCACGATCAGGAGACCCACGAAACGCGCCTCAAAGGCCAGGGCGAAGCGCACCTGCGCACGCGCGTCGAAGGTCTGAAGAAGCGCTTCAACATCGACATCGAGATCGCGCGGCCAACGACGCCTTACAAAGAGTCGATCCGCAAGAAGCTCGCGTCGCGCGGCCGTCACAAGAAGCAGTCCGGCGGCCACGGCCAATTCGGCGATGTCGTGATCGAGGTGCGCCCGCTTGCGCGCGGGGAAGGCTTTGTGTTCGACGATAAGATCAGCGGCGGCGTCGTGCCGAAGCAATGGATCCCAGCGGTCGAGCAAGGCGTGCGCGATGCGCTAGAACGCGGCCCGCTCGGCTTCCGCGTCGTCGATGTCGGCGTCACGCTGATGGATGGCTCCTATCACAGCGTCGATTCCAGCGAGCAGGCCTTCCGCATGGCGGGCCGGCTAGCGATGAACGAAGCGCTCAAAACGGCAGAGCCGTTTCTGCTCGAACCGATCGACAAGCTCACGATCTACGCGCCCTCGAACGCCACCGCGCGCATTAACGGCGCGGTGACGAGTCGCAACGGCCAGATTCTCGGCTTCGAAGGCCGCAACGGCTGGACCGATTGGGACAAGATCGAGGTCTATCTTCCGCACGCCGAGCTGCCAGATTTCCTGCATGAGCTCAAAGCGCACACCCAGGGCATGGGCGTGTTCGAAGCAGAGCCGTCTCATCTGATCGAGATCAGCGGGCGGCGCGCGGACGACGTGCTGAAGGCGAACCAGCTGGGCGCGTAACGCGCGCCTTTAGAAGTCCTCCCACTCCTGGGTGGCGAGCGCGGTCGCGCCAGCCGTGCGCGGCCGCGCTTTTGCGCTAGGCGCGCGCCGCTGCGTCATTTGCATTGGCGCGGGCGACGCGTGCGGGGCTTGCGCCTTGGTGACCTTGAACCCGCCGACGAGCTTACTCAGTTCGCCTGCCTCGCTGTGCAGCGAGTGCGCCGCCGCCGTCGATTGCTCGACCATCGCGGCGTTCTGCTGCGTCAGCTGATCCATCTGGTTGACGGCGCTGTTCACCTGGCTCAGCGCGGAGGCTTGCTCCTGCGCCGACGTCGCGATCTCACCGACGACGTTATCGATCTCCATGACTTTGGCGACGATCTCCTTCAACGCCGCGCCCGATTGCCCGACGAGATCGACGCCGGAGGCGACTTGCTGCGCGCTTTCGCCGATCAGCGCCTTGATCTCTTTGGCCGCATCGGCCGAGCGCTGCGCCAAAGCCCGCACTTCCTGCGCGACCACCGCAAAGCCCCGGCCCGCCTCGCCCGCGCGCGCGGCTTCAACACCCGCGTTGAGCGCAAGTAGATTGGTCTGGAACGCGATCTCATCGATCACGCCGATGATCTGGCTGATCTTCTTGGCGCTGCCTTCGATCTGCGCCATCGCCGAGATCGCGCGATCGACGACCGCGCCGCCGGTTTCGGCCTTCTCGCGCGAGATGCGCACCACTTCGCTGGCGTGGCGCGCAGCGCTCGCGGACTTCTGCACCGTGGCGGAGACTTCATCGAGCGCGGCTGCGGTTTCTTCAAGGCTCGCGGCCTGCGTTTCCGTGCGGCGGGACAAGTCATCCGCGGCGCTGCCGATCTCGCTCGCGCCATGTTCGATCTCTTCGGCGCCGCCGCCGATCACGGACATCGACGAATCGAGCTTTTGCAGCGCGCCGTTCAGATCCTCCACGATCTTAGCGTAGTCGC
Source organism: uncultured Caulobacteraceae bacterium (assembly GCA_964564595.1). Classification (GTDB taxonomy): domain Bacteria; phylum Pseudomonadota; class Alphaproteobacteria; order Caulobacterales; family Aquidulcibacteraceae; genus JBEVOS01. The sequence continues at coordinate 10,680 of CAZMCA010000016.1, read as the reverse complement.
CGCTGACCTGCTCCGTGATCCGCCAACGGAGATCGCCGTTCGCCAGCGCATCGAGCGCGCGGGCGAGGACGTCGACGACCTGTTGCTGTTCTTCCTTGGCGCGCGCTTGCGCCGCTTCGTGCTTCTGGCGCTCGGCTTCCAGCGTCTCGATGTAGATCGAGATTGCAAAGTCCATATCGAGCAGAACCGCCTTCACGAAGGCGGCCAGCGCATCGGAAGCTTCTTCCGGTTTCTTGTTCGCGAATGGGCCGCTCGGCCAGCTCTTCGTCGCGATGTCCCGAACGACGGCCTCGGCCACGAGCGCATAGCCGCCGATGTACCAGCGCGGCTCCAGGCCGAGGCGCGCATGCGTTTGCCCGATGGCGCGGACGTTGCGCACGTAGGCATCGCTGTACTCAGCGTCCGCGATCACGCCCCAATGTTGCGCCTGGCGGCCCTTGGCGGCGCTCATGTGGCCATCGTTGGAGAAGAATTTTCGCGTTTCCGGATTGGCGCGCACCTGCGCGTAGAAGCGGTCCAGCGCCGGGCCGATGGAAGCCTCGATCAGCGGCTTCAGTTTGCGCAACGCGGCGCGATCGCGCCCATCGAGTTGCATGAAAGCGAGGCGTTCTTGAAGGTTATGATCGTTAGACATCGTCGCCGGTCCTCAGCGCGCAAGACGCCGCGCGCACGGGCAAAATCTCGCCCGCATGGTTTCCGACTTCTGAATTTCACTGCACTTCGTGTGGCGAATGGTTCGCAGAAGCGGCCGCCGCCCCAAACTGGGCCGCTAACGCCCCACCGCTTGCGACAGCGCGGCCGCCGCCGCTTCGTCCATCTCGCGCACTTGCCGCACAAGCTCGGCTTGTTGTGCATCGAGCGCTGCTTGCGCCTCTGCGCTCCACGGCGCGGGCGCTGTGGCGTAGTTCACTTCGTACGGATCGCGCCCGTGCAGCACCCATGTTTCGCTGTAACGGCGCGGATGGGCCGCGTTCATCGCCAGCGCATCGTTGAGCGTTGCGGCGCGCCGCTCAACGCTCGCCGCGCCCATGATCGAACTCAGCGCCGCGCCTTCATCGGTTGCGTATGAGTTGAACAGCAAGAGCGCCATGTGGTTGGCCCGATCGCTGATCGCACCAGCGTATTCGATATCCTCCAGCATGCGCAGAAATCCAAACCGGCTCCAGCGCGCCGCATCGCCGACACGCCCGCGCTCCAGCATCTCGCGCGCGACGCCGCCAAAGATCACCGGCAGATACGCGCCAGGATCAGCCTCCACCGTCGCGACGGCGCGCGTCGCGACGGCCTCGTCTTCCGATTTCAGGTCGTCGAACATTTGCATGGTCGTCGCGCCGCCCGCGATCGGCGCAAACCGCGCCTGCGGATCGGCCTCAGGGAGCGCGCCCGCGCACGCGCCGAGCAGCAGCGCCAACCCGATCAGCAATCCCCGCATCCCGCCCCCGCGTTGGCTATGCGCTCGCGCGGATCGGCTGCGGCGCTTGCGGGTTGAGATAGCGCCGCAGATCGGTCCAGGGAATGGAAACCTCGGCGCCACCCAGGGCGTGCGGCCCGCCAAAGGAATAAGGCGGGAAGAGAATTGTCAGCCCCCGCTCCGTGATCAGCCACAGATGCGGCTTGGTCGCGCTCTCGCGCACGTCCCGCGCGGGGGGCGTGAAGTCATAATCGTTGTTGCGGAATTGGCGGGTGATGTCGCGCACCGAGCGGTCGGTGATGAAGTTCTCCCACCCGCTGCCTGCGGTGAACACATCCGCCGCCGTGAGCGCGCGCCCTTCGCCCGTCATAAGCACCGTAACTGCGCGCTGGCTGTTGTTCGGGTGCGCCGCGCCGAGCGTATTTTCATAGAGCTCGAACTTCACAGAGATCAGCTCAGGCCCGGCATAGACGATCTCGTAATCGACCTGTTCTTCGGTCTGATCCTCGAGCCCATATTGCGGCTGCTGCGCCACGAGCTGGTTGAAGCGCTGCGCCTGCGGGCTCGCGGCACCATCGATGCGCGGAAAACGGATGTCGCGCATCAGCGCGCTCGGCCCATCGCCCATGCCCGCGGCCGACGCCGCCTCGGCGGAAATCGACTGCGCGTTGACGATCTCCACCGCCTGGAACGTATAGCCGCCGATCTGCTGCACGACCGTCTGCGCCTGCACCGCACGCTCACGCAGCGCCGAGGCAAGGCAGGTGTTCTGGTCTGGCGTCAGCGGCGTTTCGGCATCAAGCACGCCGCACGCCACGCGCTGCGCTTCGAGCCAGCGCTGCTGGCCCTGCGCGAGCATCTGCGCGCCCGCATCGGAAACCGACGCCGCCTCCGCGACCAACGCCTCACGAATTTGCCCGTCGAGCGCGGCCAATTGCTGATTGCCGCAAAGCGCTTGCGAAAACGCGCCGCCGCTCGCACCGCCGCCGCATTCGGTGAGGCCGGCTTGCCCGTTTTTGGCCTCGGCCGCGGTGTCTTCCGCTTTGGGGCCGCACGCCGCCAACACCGCCAGAGCGACGCCGAGGAGCACCAGGTGACGGGCCGTCATTCTTCTTCCTTCTCTTCCGCCCCGGACCCCAACCAGGGGCCCCGTGTGCCACAGAGCGCCCCTGCCGTCATGATCGGACAGGCGGCCCGGCCGTTCAATCGCACACGCCTTCGAACAGTTGGAGCCTGCGGCGTGTTCGGGGCAAGAGAAAGACAATGCCGCCAAGCCCTGCCTTCCGTCCGGACTCCCCCTTTGAAGCGCTCGGCGCCGAGTTCGCCGATCCCGTCGCGCCCGCCGCGTTCCCGCAGCGCATCCTGCGCTGGCGCAACGACGAGGCCGCAGCCACCGTGGGCCTCGACACGTTGACCGGCGCGGAATGGGAGGCGCATTTCGCGCGCTTCGAGCCGCTGCCGGGGGCGATGCAGCACCCGCGCGCGATGCGCTATCACGGCCACCAGTTCCGCACCTACAATCCCGACATCGGCGATGGGCGCGGCTTCCTCTTTGCGCAGATGCGCGACGTGCGCGGGCGCCTCATGGATCTCGGCACGAAGGGCTCGGGCCAAACACCCTATTCCCGCTTCGGCGACGGGCGCCTCACGCTCAAGGGCGGCGTCCGGGAGGTCCTTGCCGCCGAGATGCTCGCAGCGACGGGCGTCAAAACCTCGAAAGCGTTCTCCCTGTTCGAGACCGGCGAAGCGCTGGAGCGCAACGACGAACCTTCGCCGACGCGCGGCGCCGTGCTCGTCCGGCTGCAACATTCCCACATCCGCTTCGGCACCTTCCAGCGCGCCGCGTTCTTCGAGCGCGCCGATCTGATCGCGCAGCTTATCGACCACGCCGGCGCCTGCTACTTCCCGGACATTCTCACGCACAACGAATCCGCCGCACGCGCCGCAGCGCTGCTCACCGCGGTGGTTGAGACGAGCGCAGAACTTGCCGCTAGCTGGATGGCCGCGGGCTTCGTTCACGGCGTTCTGAACACCGACAATCTCGTGCTCACGGGCGAGAGCTTCGACTACGGCCCCTGGCGCTTCCTGCCCGCGAGCGTTCCCGGCTTTACCGCCGCCTATTTCGATCAGCAGGGCCTTTATGCGTTCGGCCGCCAGCCAGACGCCGTGGGCTGGAACCTCGCGCAGCTCGCCGGCTGCCTCACGCTCGTCACCGACGCCGAGCCGCTGCAGACCGCGCTCCAAGGCTTTGGCCCAGCCTACCAGCGCGCACTGCGTAGCAAAATGTTCGCGCGCCTTGGGCTCGCGGAAACGGATGACCGCGTGGGCGATCTCCAATTTCTCTCGGCGCTCTTCGCCTGGATGAGCGAGAGCGAGATCCCGTGGGCGCAATTTTTCCACGACTGGTTCTGCGCCGACGAGGCCCGAGCCGTACAAAGCCCAGCCGCTCCATTCTACGCGGATGAAAAATTCGCGCCGATCCGCGATGGCTTTCGCGCCCGCGCCGCGATCGATCCTGGGCGCCTATCGCACCCGATCCTGCAGCGCCTCGCGCCCGTCTCGCTCGTGATCGAAGAACTCGAAGCGCTCTGGGCGCCGATCGCGGAAGCCGACGATTGGAGCGCCTTCAACACCAAGATCGCCGATATCCGGGCCCTCAAGCGCGCCCTCAACATTGCTGTCGCATAACCTTCGCAGAGCCAGCGTATCTCGCGGCGCATGAGCCAGCCGCACATCCAAGACCTCCTCGCCATCCGCCGCCGCGACTTCCTCGCCGGCGCCGCCGCGCTCCCGCTCCTCTCCTTCACCGACGCGCTCGCACAAACGCCGGCACGCAACCCGAGCTTTGCGCGCGTGCCGGCCAACACCGCCGACAACGTCACGGTCCCAACCGGCTATCGCCCGCAAACGCTGGTGCGGTGGGGCGATGCGCTGTTCGACAACATGCCGGCCTTCAACCCCGACACGCTGACGCGCGCCGATCAAGAACAGCGCTGGGGTCAGAACAACGACATGCTCGCGCTCTTCCCGGCGCAGCACGCCTTCCCGCCACCGCGCGGCGGCGACGCCTTCATCCTATGCGCCAACAACGAATACGCCGACCCGGCGATGATGTTTCCATCCGTCGCGCGCATGCACGATCTCACGCCCGCGCAGATCGAAACCACGCTCTCCTCGATCGGCGTCACCGTCACGAAGATCGCGCGTACCGGCCGCGAGTGGCGCGTCGTCACCGAAAGCGCGCCCGGCGCAGGCGTCAATCGCCGCATCACGCCGTTCACGCCGGTCACGTTCACCGGCCCCGCGGCGAACCATCCGTGGATCACTGCCGCCGCTGCGTTTGTGAATGCACGCGAGCACGGTCGCCCACATGAACCGAACCCGCCCGGCGCCGTCCGGTGCGGCACGCAAGCCAATTGCGCCGGCGGGCAAACGCCGTGGGGCACGTATCTTTCGTCCGAAGAAAACTTCAACATGATCTACGCGAACGGCGACCCCGATGCGCCCGCGCTCGCCGCGTACCGCGACAACGGCCCCTACGTGCTCGACGCGGAAAATTTCGGCTATCCCGGCATCCGCCGCGCGCCGAACCCGCTGATGCCCGCGCAATTCCAGCTGAGCGAAAACCCGACAGGCCCCGCACTCTACGGATGGGTCGTCGAGATCGATCCCTACAACGGACAAGCCGCGCCGAAGAAACTCACCGCGCTCGGCCGCAAGAAAGGCGAATGCGCCACCACCGCGCTCACCAAGAGCGGCCGCGTCGCCGTCTATATGGGCGACGATCAGATCAACGAATATCTCTACAAGTTCATCTCGCGCCGCCGCTTCAACCCGCGCGATCGCGCCGCCAACATGACGCTGCTCGACGAGGGCAAGCTCTACGTCGCGCAAATGCACGAAGACGGCACGGGCCGCTGGATCGAACTTACCGTGAGCGCCGCCAACCGCGCAGCGCGCGACGCCGACTATCCCAATCCGTTTGCCGACGAAGGCGATCTGATGATGCGCACACGCGAGGCCGCGCGCCTCCTCGGCGCAACGCCGCTCGATCGCCCCGAAGACGTTGAAGCGCTGCTCGATCCAAACTGGGTCGGCCTCGGCCCCGTGCTCGTTGTTTGCACGAACAATCGCGAGCAGCGCGTCGAGCGCCCGGGCGCACCCGCGCGCGAAGGCTCAAGCCGCGCGCAAGCCAATCTCGCCGGCCACATCCTGCGGCTCGATGAAGTGGGCGGCGATTGCGGCGCGCGCGCGTTCCGCTGGGACGTGTTCGCGCTCGCCGGCGATCCCGGCGCGCTCGAACCGATCGCGCGCACGCCCGCCGGCACGCCCGCTTTCGTTTCCACCAAGCAGAACGGCGCCAACACGTTCGAAGGCGATCGCTTCGCCTGCCCCGACAATCTCGCGATCGACAGCGCTTACAATGTCTGGATCGCCACGGACGGTTCGGACGCCGTGTTCGGCGATTGCAATGACAGCGTGCTCGTCACCACCGCGCGCAGCGAAGGCGTGAAGGACGTGCGCCGTTTCCTCGTGGGCCCGGTCGGCGCCGAAATCTGCGGGCCAACGCTCGCGCCCGACGAACGCGCGTTCCTGTGCGCGATCCAGCATCCCGGCGAGAACGACGCGAACGGCGTGCCGTTCGCCGAACTGCGCTGGGGCCGCGGCCAACGCACGCCGGTCTCCAACTGGCCCGACGGCGGCCAAAGCTGGCCGCGCGCCTCCGTCGTCGTCGTCACCAAGGACGATGGCGGGATCGTTGGGACGTAGCTCGACCAATTGCTCCCCCGTTTACGGGGGAGCTGTCACGCGTGAGCGTGACTGAGGGGGCAAACGTCCGCGCATGCCTCCTCCGTCCGCTTCGCGGACACCTCCCCCGCGAGCGGGGGAGGAATTACTGATAGCTCTCCGTCATCGCGCTATACACGAGCGTGCGCAGATCGCGGCGCAGCGTGAGGCGCGCTTCGGTGCCCATCACCTGCGTCATGAACACGACGGCGAGATCTTCCTTCGGATCGACCCAGAACGCAGTCGACGCCGCCCCGCCCCACGAATATTCGCCGAGCGTGCCCGGCACCCGCGTCTTTGCGACATCGACTTTGACGCTGCCGCAGATCGAAAAGCCCATGCCGTTGTAGCCGGTCTCGCTGAACTGCGTGGACGCTGGCGCCATATCGACCATCTCACGCCCATCCGGCAGATGGTTGAGGCTGAACAGCTGCACTGTTTTCGGCGACAGAATCTGCACGCCATCTAGCGTGCCTCCGCCAAGCAGCATCTGGCAAAAGCGCATATAGTCATGCGCCGTTGAGATCAGTCCGCCGCCGCCGCTTTCGAGATTTGGCGGCGCTGCATACGTGCTCTTGCCCGGATCGTCCTGAACTTTGAGGCCGCCGCCCGGCTTGGGCTGATAGCACGCCGCCAACCGGTCGAGCTTCTTTTCCGGCACATAGAACGCCGTGTCCTTCATGCCGAGCGGCTCGAACAGGCGTTGGCGCAGAAACTCCCCGAACGTCATCCCGGAAAGCTTCTGGATCAGATATCCCATCACATCCATCGCGACGGAATAGTTCCACTGCTCGCCCGGCGAGAACTCGAGCGGAATTTTCGAGAGATCGTCGATGAACTGCTCGAGCCCGCCCGGCGTGTTGAAGTCGTTGATCTTCATCTTGCGATACGCAGCATCAACGGACGTGCGCATCATGAAGCCGTAGGTCAGCCCCGCCGTGTGCGTGACGAGATCGACCACCTTCATCTGCCGCTTCACCGGCGTCGTGATGAATTGCGGCGGCTGATCGGCGAGCAAAGTCGGCATCCCGCTCGCATAGACCCCCAAGCGCTTGAACTGTGGGATGTGCGTGGCGACGTCATCGTCGAGCCCAAGCGCGCCCTCTTCCACGAGCATCATCAGCGCAACGCCCGTGATGGGCTTGGTCATCGAATAGATGCGCACCAGCGCGTCATCGCGCATCGGCTTGTTGCGCTCGATGTCCATCTTGCCGGCAAAGCCGTTATGGACGAGGTGGCCCTTGCGGTAGATCTGCGTGTGCACGAACGGCAGCATGCCGCTCTCGACGTAGCGCTTGGTCATCACCTCATCGAGGTTCTCCAACCGCCCGCCCGAAAATCCGCCCTTCGCCATGCGCAGCCTCCAGCTATCGTAGTTGGAGCTACGCTACGCCGATACGAGGTGATGGCAAGCGGCCCGCCCGGTCAGTGCGCCATAAGCAGCGGGAGCTTGGCGTTGCGCAGCAGGTCGCGCGTGGCGCCGCCGAACACGAGTTCGCGCAGCCGCGAATGCGCATAGCCGCCCATCACCACGAGGTCCGCGCCCGTCGCGTCGGCTTCCGCCATGATCGTGTCGGCCGCGCTGCGCCCGCCAGAGTCCGCGTTGCGCACCTCGACAGGCAGGCCCCGCCGCCCAAGATGCGCGGCGATGTTCGCGCCCGGAATATCGCCGTGGCCGAACGCCTTGGGCTTTGCGTCGACCGTGACCACCGTGACCTGCTTGGCCACATCGAGCAGCGGCTGCGCTTCGGAAAGCGCGCGCGTCGCCTCCCGGCTCGCATCCCAGGCGACGACGATCTTCTTGCCGATCTCCGTCCCGCTCCATCCCGGCGGCGCGACCAGGATCGCGCGCCCCGCGTGAAACAGGATGCCTTCGATCAGCTCCTCGCGCACATCGCCGACGGCGCCCTCCATGGGGCGCGTCAGGACCGAAATGTCGGCGTAGCGCGCATGCACAGCCGCCACGCGCCCCAGATCGCGCGACAGCGCCTCGGCTGTGCGCAAATCGCAATCGCGCCCGAGCTTCTGCAGCCGCGCCTCGAACTTCTTGCGCTCCGCCTCCGCCTGCATGCGCGCGCGGCCCAGCAGCTCAGCCCAGACGCCCGCGACGACCGTAGGTTCGTACGCCAGCGGCTCGTCCGGCAGCGGCGTGAGGAACGTTGCGGTCAGCTGCGCGTCGAATTTGGTGGCGACTGCCGCGGCGAGCGCTACCGCCGGCTCATCGATCTCGGCCTCCGCCACGATTGCGAGAACGTCTTTCCAGCTCATGGCGCGGCCCTCTTGTCCGGTTCCATCATACACCCGCAACGGGAACCCGGCGAGCGCTGAACCGTGAACGCGCGTCCATACGGGGCAGTTTCATGAGGCGGAACCGCCTTGACGCCGCTGTGATCGCGCGCCCATCCAGCCAGCCATGCCCGCCTTTCACCTCCGCCGCGCCCGCCCGAGCGAAGCCGCCGCGTTGGCGCGTATCCACGTCGATGCGCGCGACGCTATTCCGCTGACCAACGCGCTGCACACATTCGACGAAGTGATTGCTTATCACGCCCGCTTGATCGCCGCGGTCGATGTGCGTGTCGCGGCGGACAAGGCGGACGATCCGATCGCGTACGCCGCGCGCGATGGCGACGTGCTGGCCCAGCTCTACGTCGCGCCCGCGCACTTCCGCCAAGGCGTGGGCGAAGCGCTGCTTACGGCCATGCGACGCGAGAGCGCGCTCAAGCTCTGGTGCTTTGCCCACAACGCGCGGGGCCTTGCGTTCTACCGGCGCTTTGGCGCGGTCGAGATCGGGCGCGAGGAAGGGCCGGAGAACGAAGAAGGCCTGCCCGCCATTCAACTCGCGCTCACGAAGGTCTAGACCGCGTCGTACGCGCCGCCGCGGTGCTCCCAATCGGCCGCGAGGCTCTGATTGTGCTGGCTCGACTTGCGCGCCACGCCTTCGAGCGCATCGCCGGCGCATTCGTTCTTCGCGTGGGTCGCGATATCGCCGATCGAGAGGATGCCGACGAGGCGGCGGTCGCGCGTCAACACCGGCAAGCGGCGCAGCTGAATGTTCGCCATGTTGCGCGAGACATCTTCAACGTCGTCGTCCTCGTAGCAGAACTTCACGTCGTGGCTCATCACCTCACGAACCTTCGCGTCCGGCCCCATCCCGGCGCCAATGCCGCGCACCGCAATATCTCTGTCCGTGATGATGCCGACGAGGCGATCCTCCTCGCGTACCGGCAAAATGCCCGCATCGATCTCGCTCATGGCGCGAGCGGCCTCTGCGAGCGTGTGATCGGGATCAATGAGCCGCACGTTGGCGGTCATGGCGTCTTTGACTTGCATGGCGGGGCGCTCCTGTACTGACAGAAGCGAACGAACCGCCCCCGGTGCGGTTCCGTGTTGACCGAGGCCCCGCCGCTTTTCGCCTGGCTAGGCTGGCTGCGTGAGAAGCGCCGGAATGAGCACGATCTCATCGGCAGCCAGTTCGAACGACGCATCGCAGCGCGCGCAATACGCGACATCACCCTCGATGCGGGCGAATTTGGAACGGCGGCGCATCAAACGAGTCGCGCATTTCGGGCACGGCTCGCCAATCTTCTTGGCTAACATGACGATCTCTCCACCCCGACAACGCCGAAACGGTCTCGCGGTTCGCATCGGCGCACAATCGCCCCAGAGGGAATAAGCCTAATCTGCCAAAAGAATGAGCGCGTGTGATGCATCGTGCACACGCAGTTTATGCAGCACCGTAACGAAACGGCGCGAACGCGCGGCTGCTACACGCGCGGCGCGCAGATTTCGTGATGATTGTTACGGGCTAGCCCAGCCATTCGGGGCGCTTGAACGGCAGCCCCAGATCACGCGCCACCGCTTCATGCGCGATCGCGCCCGCGCACACATTGAGCCCGTTCGCGAGGTGCGGGTCTTCCGCCAGCGCGGCGCGCACGCCCTTGTTGGCGAGTGCAAGCGTGAACGGCAACGTAGCGTTGTTGAGCGCGAACGCGCTGGTGCGAGCCACGGCGCCCGGCATGTTCGCCACGCAATAATGGATGATCCCATCGACGACGAAGACCGGGTCTTCATGCGTCGTCGGATGCGAAGTCTCGAAACACCCGCCCTGGTCGATCGAGATATCGACGAGCACGCAGCCCGGCCGCATCTTCGGCAGCATTTCGCGCGTGATGAGCTTCGGCGCCGCCGCCCCCGCCGTCAGCACCGCGCCGATCACGACGTCCGCCTCGAACACCGCCTCCTCCACCGCCGCGCGCGTGGAATAGACCGTCTCGAGCCGCCCATTGAACTCCCGGTCAAGCTCTTCGAGCCGCGCGGGGTTCTTATCGAACACCGTCACGCGCGCCCGCATCCCAACGGCGATCTGCGCGGCGTTGTAGCCCGCGACGCCCGCGCCGAGGATCACCACATCCGCCGGCCGCACGCCCGGCACGCCGCCCATCAGCACGCCGCGCCCGCCATGCGCCTTGTCGAGAAAGTGC
>CAZMCA010000015.1:0-34795 GCA_964564595.1 uncultured Caulobacteraceae bacterium | reverse complement strand
CCGCGCCCATGCCGCGGCCGGCGCCGCGTCCGCGCTAACGATCGGCGCATGCCGCAAACAGCACGGGCTCCGGCGCAAGCCGGAGCCCGTGTCGCTTTGCGCGCCAGGGTGTTGGCGGGCGGCGCGCGCGACTTAGTTGCGGCTTGTCGGGCGCGCGGCGTATTGCGCGGTCGCGTCCATGTTCCAGGACGCGGCGAGCGCAGCGCGCGCCGGGCCGTTCGCATTGCTCATCACGTTGGCGCGCGCTTCGTCACGGCAACGCGCGGTTTCCGCGACCGGGCGCAGGCCGTTGGGATCGCACACCCGCGCAATGGCGCGATCGACGCGATGCGAGAACGCGTCCTGCCCGTCTTGCGTGCCGAGATCGAGATCGGCGTAATCGACGCGCACTTGGCGCACATCGCCCGCACTTGCAGGCGCAGCGGCGACGAGGGTGAGCGCGGCGGCGGCGAAAGCAGCAGCAAACTTCATGAGGAGACCTCCCAGATATTCGGCCGCGCGCGGCGGCCTGAAATTTCGGCGGTCTTCATATCCAGCTCGGCTTCTTGCGCGCCGTTCTTGTCTCCATGATGCGCCTCGATCTGTGTTCAGATGCAGGCAGAGCGCAGCCGCTCATCGCGCGCGCATGTCGCTTCGTCGCCGCTCGCGATCACGGCCGCGCGAGCACGCAAAAAAATCCCGTCCGCAAGCGGACGGGATCAAGTCACACACACAAGACTGGCCCAACCCAAAATTCAGAACGCGGGGCCGATCGGAAAGTCGTTACGCCGCCCAAACAAGCCGCGGGATGGCGCGCGCCGGCTCTGCGCGCTCCTCCACCACGTCGGCATCGAGGAGCGGGCCGTTCATCACGGGCCGCAGCGCGCGGAAGAGATCATCCTCCACGAACTCGCGCGCATCGCGCTCTTCGCGCTGGTGGACGAGCACGTGCGTTGCGCCCAGCAGCAGCGCCTCGTTCCACATTTCGTGGCTCACGAAGCGCGCCTTCAGATTGCCGGTGCGCGAAATGAAAAGCGGGGCAAAGCCGCGGCCATCGGGCGTGGGGCGGGCAAAGCAATAGACCGCAGCTTCAGCGGGGAAATCTGCGTCCGGACGGTGGGCTGTGAAGCGATGAGTCCGGCCCGAAACGCCACGGAAATCCACAGTCTTCATCGCACAGCCCCTCTTCGATCACGGTCTTCGTTCGTCGTATGTTCTGTTCTACGCGAGTCAGATGTTCTTGTAAAGTTCCGAAACGATGCGCATGCGCGCCTTTCGCGCGCGTAGCGGCGCGCACATATGTGGAGAAGAGCGCGCCGCCTTTGCGGCGCACGGGAAGCCTGTCAGGGTGCGCGCATGCACGCTCACGCCATTCATGATCGCGACGCGCATTTGGCGCAGGCCGACGCGATCTGTCGCGCCGCCGGTGAAAGCCTCACGCCGCTGCGGCGCAAGGTGCTGGAGCTGCTGATCGATCAAGCTGCGCCTGCCAAAGCGTATGACCTACTCGGTCAACTCGGCACCGCAACAAACCCGGCAAAGCCGCCCACGGTTTATCGCGCGCTCGATTTTCTCGTGCGGCTTGGCCTTGCGCACAAAATTCAAAGCCTCAACGCGTTCGTCGCGTGCGAAGTCGGGGCCTGCGCGCGCTCGACGATCTTCCTCATCTGCGACAAGTGCGGCGACGCTGAAGAGTTCGACGCTGGCCACGCGCTCGTCGATCTCGGGGAAGCGGCCGCCAAGGACGGTTTCCAGATCACGCGCACGATGATCGAAGCGAGCGGCCTGTGCGCGCAATGCCGCGAGGCGGCATGAGCGAGGCGCTGCCGGCCGCGCTCTACCAAGGCTGCGCCAACGCCTGGGAATGCGACGAGATGGGCCACCTCAACGTGCGCTTCCATGTGGAGCGCGCGTTTCTCGGACTCGCCGCGCTCGCACAGCAGGCGGGCATGGCGCGCGCGTTCACGGCCGAGGCCGGCTCAACGATCACCGCGACCGATCTGCACATCCGGTTTCTGAAGGAAGCGCGCCCTGGCGCGCCGCTCGTGATGCGCGGCGGCGTCGTCGAGATCGGCGAGAGCGACGCTGTGCTCTACACCGAGCTTCGCCACTTCGATGGATCGCCCTCATCGACCTGCCGGATGCGCGTGTCGCATACCGAGCCGAGAAGTCTTGCGCCCTTTGCGTGGACGCGCACCGCGCGCGCTGGTCTTGAAGCGCTGCGTTGCGCCGTGCCCGAGCACGGCGCGCCACGCTCGATCGATCTTGTCCGCCCTGCCCCCACGATGTCGCTGCAACGCGCCGATGCTTTGGGCGCGATGCGCACGAGCCGCTCGATGGTGCAGCCCGCCGAGTGCGATGCGTTCGGGCGGCTGCGCGGCGAAATGTTCATCGCGCGCGTTAGCGACGCGGTGCCGTGGCTCTTGACAGATTGGCGCGTGAAGGCGGCCGCCGCCGCGAAAGCGATCGACGGCGTCGAGCGTCAACCCGGCGGCGCCGCCGTCGAGTTTCGCATCAACATCCGCAAATTGCCGCGCGCGGGCGATCACATCGAGGCGCGCAGCGCGATTGTCGAAGTGCTCCCCAAAGCCAACCGCATCATGCACTGGCTGCTCGATCCCGTGAGCGGCGAAGGCTGGGCAAGCGTCGAAGCCATGGCGCTCTCGCTCGATCTCATCTCGCGCAAAGCGTTCTTCGCGCCTGACGCGCTACGCGACGATCTAGCGAAGCGCGCGCTTCCGGAACTGAGGGATTAGAGGCTCAACCTACTCCACCGCCTCGCGCCCGTTCATCCCCGCCATCATCAGCGCGGTTTCAATTGCTGCGCGGGCGCGATCGGGGCGCTCCATCGGCAGCGCGTGGGTTGCGCCGTTGACGACGGCGACGCGCGCGCTTGGCCGCTGCGCGCGGATCGCTTCAGCCACGGATGGCGGCGTCGTTGAGCCGATTTCAGCACGCAGCATCACAAGCGGGCCGGCGTAGTTCTCAAGCGCCCGCCAGGGATCGTGCCGTTGTGATGAGAACGTCGCGGCCTCGTACGCAGGCGTGCACGCGAGCCGCACGCCCTCGCCCTCGCCCTCTTCCACGAAGCCATCGGCCACATAATCCGCAAGCACATCGGCCGGCCATGTCTTGAAGAACCCGCGCCCAGTGAGCGCAGCCGTCGCTTCCTCGCGGCTCGCGAAATGCGAGCGCCGCCGCCGCGCGCCGCGCGCGATCGGCATGCGCGACATGATCATTTCCTTACCGAGCGGCATTTCCAGCATGCGATAGCGCGCTTCGGGCAAGATCACCGGATCGATCAACGCCAGCCCGCGCACGAGATCAGGCCGCTTGCCCGCGACCAGCACGCTCGTCGTGCCGCCCATCGAATGGCCCGCGAACAACGCAGGCCCTTTGATATGCGCATCCATCAACTCGATAATATCGTCGCGATGGCGGTTCCAGGATTGGTAGGTCAGCAGCTTGGGCGGCAAGCGCGACGTGCCGTGTCCGCGCACATCAAGCGCGACAATGTGAAACCGCTCGCCGAGCGGCTGCAGCAAGCGCGCATAGGTCCGCGCATTCAACCCCGTCGCGTGGATAAACACGATATCGACCGCGCGCGCCGGATCGCCGAACGCGATGCCGCACATCTCGCCGTCATGCAGCGCGTAGGAAACGCGCCGGAAGCGCTGATCGCTCATCCGAACACGCGCCGCAGAATGTCGCTGGTGCGGCGCACGGGATCGCGCCGGATCGCGCGCTCTTCCTCGGCCACATAAAGAAACGCGCCATCGAGCGCTTTCGTCACCGCAAAGCGGGTCACGTCGTTCCGGAGCGACGTGCTCATCCCGCCCATGCCGACTTCGCGGGCCGCAAAATCAAGCGCGGTGAACGCGCCAGCTTCCCGCAACGTGCGCGTCATCGGCGGCGTCAGCAGCGTGTTCAGCCGCGGTTCGGTGCGCCCGCGCAAGAACGCCGTCGCCGCCGTATCGCCGCCGCGCACGATCTGGATTGCGTCCGCGATCGTGATGGAGCGCACGACATCGACGAACATGCGCCGCGCCTCCGGCATCGCCGCTTCAGCCGCGCGGTTCATCCGCAATTCGAGATCGTCCAGCGGCGCGCCGAGGCCCAAGCCGCGCAGCGTGCGCTGCACCTGCGCGAAGCGTGCGGGCAGCGGAATATGGACGCGCGGATCGGCGAAGAACCCATCGACGCGCCCCAGGCGATCTGTCGACCGCGTGGCGGCTAGCGAGAGCGCCTCCTTGATGCCGCGGCTTGCATCCCCTTGCGTCAGGCTTTCGAGCAGCGCCTGTTGCTGGGCGAAGGCGGGCGCGGCGGCAAGGCTCAGCCCGGCAAGGATGACGGCGCGGCGGCGCATGACGATTCTCTCCCGCCCGCACTCTACAAGCGCCCAGGCCGCGTGCTAGCCGAAACGATCTGCCTGACAATGGCATGGGGAGAGCACGATGACCGCGCCGCACACCTGCTTTGACGTCTCGATCGAGAACAAGGTCGCCCATCTGGTGCTCAACCGCCCCGGCGCGATGAACTCGATGATCCCCGCGTTCTGGACGGAACTCCCCGCCATCGTGCGCGACATCGACATGAACGCCAAAGCGCGCGCGATCGTGATTTCCTCCACCGGCAAGCACTTTTGCGCCGGCATGGATCTGGCCGTGTTCACCGGTGGCGCGGGCGGCGGCGGTAGCGAGCATGACCGCTACATCCAAGCCGAGCGCCTGCGGCACACTGCAAAGTCGCTCCAGGATTCGTTCACCGCACTCGATCAGGCGCGCATTCCGGTGATCGCCGCGATCCAAGGCGGCTGTATCGGCGGCGCCGTCGATATGACGAGCGCGTGCGACATCCGCTACTGCACCGACGATGCGTTCTTCTGCATCCAGGAAATCAACATCGCGATGACGGCCGACGTCGGCACCTTCCCGCGCCTGTGCAAACTCATGCCCGAAGGCTGGGTGCGCGAACTCGCTTATACGGGCCGTCGTTTGCCGGCGGCGAAAGCCAAAGCGATCGGCCTTGTCAACGAGACCTACGCCGATCAGGCCACGATGCTCGCCAGCGTTCTGGAAACCGCGCGCGAGATCGCGTCGAAGAACCCGATCGCGGTTAGCGGCTCGAAGGTGATGATCAACTACGCGCGCGATCATACGATCGCCGACGGGCTCGATTACATCGCAACCTGGCAGACGGGCATGTTCGCGCCGCCGCACATGGGCGAAGCGTTCGCCGCGCGCCAGGAAAAGCGCGAGCCGAACTTCCCCGATCTCGCCCCGCTGCGCGCAGGTCTCTAGCGCGCCGCGCGGAGCGTCAGGAGACCACAACCACGCTCCGAATCACGCGATGGTCGCGCCGAGCGCTGAACGCGCCGGGAGGATCGCCGCATGAAGCGAACGCTTATAGCGCTTAGCCTGTTGTTCGTTTCGGCTAGCGCATCGGCTCAGGCGCCCGTTCCGGCCAATAGCAACGCCTACCGCGAGGTCCTGCGCATCGCCCAGGGCGTCACGTTCGTCGATGAGCGGACCATCGAACGTGACGACGCCACCGCGCGCGCCTGGGTGCTCACCGTCGCCGCCGAGGATCGCACGCTTCCGAGCGGCGGCGTGATGCGCGGGGGGCTCACGCACTATTCGTTCGATTGCGACGCGCGCACGTCGCTGCCAGTGCGCATGGCGTTCGTCGCCCCCGATCTCACCGTGTCGGAAACGCAAGTCCCGGACCGGCCTGCAGCGGCGATCGCCGTGCCTTTGGGCGATACGCTCGATCTCATCTGCGGCTTGCGCCCAGCACATCCGGGCCCGCGCGCAACCTCGCTCGCCGCCGCGGTCACGCAAGCGCGCACGCAAAGCGCCGCAACGACCGTCCCGCCCATCAGCCCGCCAGCGACGACGCGCCTTGCCGCGTTCGGCAGCGACGTCGTCGATGGCGCGGAGGTGAATTATTTCTTCGAGGAAGCCTCGCGCCGCCCCGTCGGCAACCGCAGCTCGGGCTGGATCTTCGTTGCGTTCACGCAGGATCGCACGATCAGCGGCCAAGGCGTCTCTTCGATGTGGCAATTGGTCGAGGCCAATTGCGCGACGCGCATGTTTCGCGCCGCCGGCATCGCGATGATCGGCCCTGATCTGACGCGCGTGCTCGCCCAGCAAATGAGCCCGACGACGCCGGCGCAAGCCGCGGCCGAAGGCTCAGTACGCCGCCAATGGCTCGATCTGGTTTGCGGCGCGCTCACGCCGCCAGCCGGCCCGCGCTACGCAAGCGGCGCAGACGCGGTGCGCGCCGCGCGCCAAGCCACCGCCAGCACTGCGCCAGCAGCGGCGGGCGCGAACTAAGCGTTGCCTGTCGGCGTCGAGCGCAGGATCGCGAGTTCTTCCTCGTTCATGTCCGCCACGAAATCGGCGAACAGCGGCGTCGAGAGATAGCGCTCGCCCGTGTCGGGCAGCATGCACAGGATGTTCGCGCCCTTGGGCGCCTCGGCCGCCACTTTGAGCGCGCCCGCGAACGTCGCGCCCGAGGTGATGCCGACAAACAGGCCTTCCTTGGCCGCCAGATCTTGGCTGGCTTTGATGGCTTCCGGACCAGGAATCGTCAGCAGCTTCGCGAACTGATTTTCCGCGACTGCATCTCCGGTGATTTTCGGGATGAAGTCGGGCGTCCAGCCTTGCATCGGGTGCGGCTTCCACGCGGGGTGGCCAACCTTTGGCGAGCCGTCCGCGTGGCGCTCCTGCGGCTGGCCGCTGGTGAGCAGCGCCGCATCCGCCGGTTCGCACACAACGATCTTGGTGTCCGGGCTCTCACGGCGCAGCACGCGCGCGACGCCCGTCAGCGTGCCGCCGGTGCCGTAGCCCGTCACCCAATAGTCGAGCTTCTCGCCCTTGAAGTCCGCGATGATCTCGGGCCCCGTCGTGCGCTCGTGCATTGCGGCGTTCGCGTCGTTCTCGAACTGGCGCGCCATGAACCAGCCGTGCTTCTCGGCAAGCTCCTTGGTCTTGTTGATCATGCCGACCGCGCGCAATGCCGCGGGCGTCAGCACAACCTTGGCGCCCAAGAACCGCATCAGCCGGCGCCGTTCGATCGAGAACGAATCCGCCATCACGATCACGAGCGGATAGCCCTTCGCCGCGCACACCATCGCAAGGCCAATGCCGGTGTTGCCGCTCGTCGCTTCAATCACCGTCATGCCCGGTTTCAACTCACCGGACTTCTCCGCCGCCTCGATGATGCCAAGCGCCAGGCGATCCTTCACCGAGCCAAGCGGATTGAACGCTTCAACCTTCGCCCACAGGTTCACATGCGAAGGGGCAAGGTGATTGATTTTGACGACCGGCGTTTTGCCGACGGTATCGAGAATGGAATTGTAGCGCGCCATCGGTGGCTCCTGCTTGGCTTAGAGGCGCGGGGACCTAGCGCGCTGCCTCTCATGGGCCTAGTGACCCAGGACACGTCCCTAGTCCCCAATCCCTAGTCCCGAAAACCCAAAATGGACATCACGAAAATCCCTCCAGGCCGGAACCCGCCGCACGAGGTCAACGCCTTCGTGGAAATTCCACAGGGCGCGCTGCCGGTGAAATACGAGATCGACAAGGCGTCGGGCGCCCTCTTCGTCGATCGCTTCCTGCACACCTCGATGATCTATCCGTCGAACTACGGGTTCATCCCGAACACGCTCGGCGAGGACGGCGATCCGATCGATATTCTTGTCGTCACGCCGATGCCGGTCGTCGCCGGCTGCGTGATCCGCGCGCGGCCCGTGGGCGTGCTCTTGATGGAAGACGATAAGGGCGTTGACGAAAAAGTGCTTGCAGTGCCTGTCGATCCGCTGAACCCGTTCTACGCCAACGTGAAAAGCTACCGCGACCTGCCGCCACTTCTTGTTGCGCAGGTGAAGCACTTCTTCACGCACTACAAGGATCTGGAGCCCGGCAAAATGTCCAATGTCGGAGACTGGGCCGATATCGACGTCGCGCATGCACGCATCATGGACGCTGTCGCGCGCTACAAAGCCTGACTTAGACGACCGGAATCCAGTATTCGATCCACGACGCAACATCGGGCGAAAAGTCCGGCGGGTAGAATTCGAAATCGGCGCCGGCCGTCTTCACGTTCATCGATGGAATGCGCACGCCCCAGATTTCATGCATCGCCGCCTGCATTTGCAGATGGATGTCGCCCGGCTGCGTCGGAAAACGGAACACCACGTAATTGCGCTCCGGCACGGTATAGACCTCAAGCCCTTCCGGCGCGGGCGCACCGTCCCTCAGCGCAACGCCCGCGACATACTCAAGCTCATCTTCCGGCGAAATCGCCCAGCACAGGCCAAACGTGCCCTCGCCCGTATCGCCCGCCACGGGAAAGCGCTGCACGAAGCGCTCCCACAATTGCGGGATTTGCATCCGGTTTTCCGCGTTGAAATTGCCCTTCAGCCCCGCAATGCGGAACGACGGGCGACGCACGCGATCGCCGCGCATCGTCACCGCGACGGATGTGGAAGCAGACGGCATCGGATAAGGCCCCTCTCTCGGTGTTTGCCGGATGGCGATATGCGCGCGCCGGAATTGCCCGGGCGCAACGCCAAACGCGCGCTTGAACGCGCGCGTGAACGCTTCTTGCGAGTCAAAGCCCGCATCGAACGCAAGATCGATGAGCTTAACGTCCTCGCCCTCGGCAAGGAGCTCAGCT
This sequence comes from uncultured Caulobacteraceae bacterium, assembly GCA_964564595.1. Lineage (GTDB taxonomy): Bacteria > Pseudomonadota > Alphaproteobacteria > Caulobacterales > Aquidulcibacteraceae > JBEVOS01. The sequence goes on along the minus strand of CAZMCA010000015.1, from coordinate 26,134 downwards.
GCATTCTGCAAACGCCGCCGGCGCGCGAACGCGATCAAGCTCTCGCCCTGGAACACGCCGAACAGGCGCGCTGCATAGAACGGCGAAAGCCCCACATGCTCGGCGATCATCGTCACGGTTAGCGGCGCGCTCAGATTGGCTTCGATGAACGCGCGCATCGCCGCGATGCGTTCATCGGGGCCGATTATGCGGGGGCGTGCGCCGTCATCCATGCGCCCACCATGCCGCAGCAAGCGGGCGCGGTCTTGACCCGTCTTGCGCTACTCGCCCGAGAGCGCCGCCTCGATCAGCGCAATCGCCTCGGGCGCGTTCCAATCCGCGCTGCCGCCGAGCCGCGCGATTTCCGCGCCCGAACGGTCATAGAGGATCGACATCGGCACGCCCGCGGCCCGCGCCTCAAAGGCGATCCCGCGCGAAGGGTCGATTAGAAACGGCAGCGCGTTTTCGCTGAGCCGCGCCAGCATCTCCTTGGCGTCGTCCGCCTTGGCGGCTTCATCGATGCTGACGGGCACGACTTGGAACCCGCGCCCCTCGAACTGGCGCTGCAGCGCCCCCAGCGTCGGCATCTCCTCCACACAGGGCGCGCACCACGTCGCCCATAGGTTCACCAGCACCACCTGCCCGCGATAGGCCGCCAGCGACGTCGTCTGCCCGTTTGCGTCCTGCAGCGCCTGCCCCGGCTGATCGGGCGCGTCCGCCACCACTTCGAGCTTGCTCATCGCGCCTTGCGCGTAGCGGGCGTAGCCATCCGCCGGAGGCTTTGAAGAGGCCATGAAAAGCGCGTAGACGAGGGCCCCTGCGCCAACCGCCGCCATGCCGAGCGCCCAGGGCATCGCCCAGGCCCGGGGGCGCGTAGGCGGTTCGGTTGGAGCGTCCTGAGAAGTCATGTCCGAGCCTAAAAACCCTAAAGCCGGCAACCAGATGTGGGGCGGCCGGTTCGCGGCCAAGCCCGCCGATGCGATGCAGGCCATCAATGCCTCGATCGACATCGACCGGCGCATGTGGCGCGAGGACATCGAGGGATCGAAGGCCCACGCCGGCATGCTCGCCAAGCAAGGGATCATTACGGCCGCCGACAACGCCGCGATACAGGCCGGTCTGGATCAGATCGCCGCAGAAATCGAGGCCGGCCAGTTCCCGTTCTCAGCAGAGCTTGAGGACATCCACCTCAACATCGAAGCGCGCCTGACCGAGCGGATCGGCGAGGCCGGCAAGCGCCTCCACACCGGCCGCTCCCGCAACGACCAGGTTGCCACCGATTTCAAACTCTGGTGCGGCCGCGCCGGCTGGGCCGCGGACCGGGGCGTCGACAAGCTGCTGCGCGCCTTGCTCACGCAAGCGGAGAAGCACGCTGACTGGGTGATGCCCGGCTTCACGCATCTGCAGACCGCTCAGCCCGTCACGCTTGGCCACCACCTGCTGGCTTACGTCGAAATGCTCGCACGCGACCGTGTGCGCCTCCAAGGCGCCGCCGAGGGCGCGCTCGAAGGCTGCCCGCTTGGCGCCGCCGCGCTCGCCGGCACGCCCTATCCGATCGACCGGGAAGCGACGGCGCATCAACTCGAAATGTTTCCTCCCGCCGCGAACTCGATGGACGCCGTTGGGTCCCGTGATTTCGCGCTCGAAGCGCTCGCCGCGCTCTCGATCTGCAGCACGCACCTTTCGCGCCTCGCCGATGAGCTCGTGCTCTGGACCTCGCCGCAATTTGGCTTCGCGCGCCTGTCGGACGATTGGTCCACCGGCTCCTCGATCATGCCGCAAAAGCGCAACGCGGACGCCGCCGAACTGATCCGCGCCAAGGCCGCGCGCATCGGCGCCAATTTCGCTGCGCTCAACGCGATCATGCAGAAATTGCCGCTGACCTATTTCAAGGACATGCAGGAAGACAAAGCCCTCACCTTCGAAGCGTTCGACTCGTTCGAGCTTTCGGTGGTCGCGATGACGGGCATGATCGAGACGATCACCTTCAACCGCGAGCGCCTGCGGGACGCCGCCACGCGCGGCTATTCCACCGCCACCGACCTTGCCGACTGGCTGGTGCGTGAACTCGGCCTGCCGTTCCGCGAAGCGCACCACATCACCGGCGCGGTGGTGAAGCGCGCCGAAGACAAGGGCGTCGCCGAACTGACGAATCTACCGCTGGCAGAATTCCAGGCCGTCGAGCCGCGCATCACGGAAGCGGCGCGCGCTGCGCTGACGGTTGAGCAATCGGTCGCGGCGCGTGCTAGCTATGGCGGCACGGCCCCGCAACAAGTCCGCGCGCAAATCGCGCGCTGGAAGGAGCAATTGGCATGAACCGCATCCTCATCGCCGCCGCGCTGCTCGCGGCCCTTTCCGGCTGCGGCCTGCGCGGCGGCCTCGAACGCCCGCCGCCGCTCTGGGGCGAAGCGCGCGAACAATACGAGCGTGACCAGGCCGCCGCGGCCGCCGCCGAAGCTGCGCGCCAGGAAGCGCGCCGCCAGCAGCAGGCGCGCGATCAGCTGACGCCCGCCTCGCCATCCGGCGTGCCGCCCGCGCCCCAAAACCAATAATGGATCACTTCGCCGATCGCGGCGGCGTGCTGCATTGCGAGGACGTATCGCTCGAAGCGATCGCCAACGCCGTCGGCACGCCCGTCTATGTCTATTCCAGCGCCACGCTTGAGCGCCACGTCGATGTGTTCCGCCAGGCCTTTGCGCCGCGCGAGGTGTTCATCGCGTTTGCGGTGAAGGCAAATTCGAATCTCGCCGTCCTCGCCACGCTCGCAAAGCGCGGCGCTGGCGCAGACACCGTCAGCGCCGGTGAGATCAAGCGCGCGCTCGCGGCCGGCATGGCGCCCGCGAAGATCGTGTTCTCCGGCGTCGGCAAGACGGCGGACGAACTCGAATTCGCGATCGACACAGGCGTTTCGCAGATCAACGTCGAAAGCGTCGCCGAACTCGACATGCTCGAGACGATTGCGCGCCGCAAACATGCGCGCCCCGCCACAGCCATTCGCATTAACCCCGACGTCGGCGCTGGCGGTCACGCCAAGATCATGACGGGCGGCAAGGAGAACAAGTTCGGCGTTTCCGCCGAGGAGGCGATGCAGCTTTACGGCCGCGCCGCAAAAAGCGCGCACCTCGATATCAAGGGCCTCGCCGTCCACATCGGCAGCCAGATCAAGGATCTCGCGCCGCTCAAAGCCGCGTTCCTCGTCATGCGCGAGATGACGGAGAAGCTCCGCGCCGAAGGCCTGCCGATCACGCATCTCGATCTCGGCGGCGGCCTTGGCGTTCCGTATTTCCACGAACCCGAACCGCCCACGCCAGCCGCTTACGCCACGATGGTCAACGACGTGTTCGCCGGCCTCGATGTGTCGTTCGGCTTCGAGCCTGGGCGGCTTATTGCAGGCAACGCCGGCGTGCTGCTCGCGCGCGTCATCCGCCACCAGATCCGGCCAGACCGACGCATCGTCGTGCTCGACGCCGCGATGAACGATCTCATCCGCCCCGCGATGTACGACGCGTATCACGATCTCGTCCCTGTCCACGCCGTCGATCAGCCAACGAGCAAGCAGGACATCGTCGGCCCGATCTGCGAAACGGGCGACACGTTCGCGAAAGACCGCGCGCTGCCCCCGCTCGCTGAAGGCGCGCTCGTCGCGTTCAAGACGGCCGGCGCATATGGCGCGGTGATGAGCTCGTTCTACAATTCCCGCACGTTGGTGCCGGAAGTGCTCGTCCGCGGCGATCGGTTTGAGATCGTCCGCCGCCCCGTGCCTATCGAAGAGCAGATGGCGCTCGAGCGCATCCCCGACTGGGGCGCGTAAGCGAAAATTCGCCCACCTTTCCGTACGTTAAGGAAGCCCGCCGCAAACCTAGGCGGAACTGCGCGGCAGCGGCGCTTTGACCCGCCCCGGTCATGGTTTGGCCGGACATTGGCTGCTAGCGTCCGGCCCGGATGAATTACGGGGACGCCCTCTCCCTTCTACAGGCGGAGATCGAAAAGGCGCGCATGCGCCTGGCGATCGCACGCGCCCTCGCGCTCGTCCTGCCAATCCTGCTGATCGCCGGCGCCTGGGGCGCGCTCTGGATGACGGGCCTGCCCGATCAAGCGCCCGGCCTTGCGCGCACGCTCGCCGTCATCGCGGTGCTCGCTGGCCTCGGCTACCTCGCGTTCCGCGCCGCGCGCCGCTGGCGCATGCCGAGCGCGCAAGAAGCACGCGCGCGCCTTGCGATAGATAGCAAGCTCGAGCCCGGCGCGTTCGAAGCGCTCGACGATCTGCCCGCCAAACTCGATCCGCTTTCGGTTGCGATGTGGCGCCGCGAGCAAGAACGCGCCGCTCAGCAGGCCGCCGAAGTGCGCGCGGCGCCGCTGTCGTTCGATTTTCGCCGCGCCGATCCGTTCCGCTTGCGCTTTGGCGTGGCGATCGCGCTCGTCATCGCCGCGCTGATCGGCGGCGCCGAAGCGCCCGACCGTTTCTTCCGGGCGTTCCTGCCCGATCCCGGCCCGCTCGTCGGCGATGGACCGCTGGAGATTGAAGCGTGGGTGACGCCCGCGTCCTACACGCGCGCAGCGCCCATCTCCCTCTCCGACCGTTTGAGCCAGCGCATCGAGACGCCGCCGTCCGTCGAAGCGACGGTGCGCGTCACCGGCCCTGTTGAGCCGCCGCGCCTCATCTTTGAAGGCCGCGGCGGCAAACGCGTCATCCGCTTCTCGCGCGCGGCGGACGGCGCCTACGAAGCGCGCCTGCAAATCCCTGGCGCTGGGCGCTTGCGCGTCGTGCGCTTTCTGACGCGCGCGACGTGGCGCATCGCGCCCGCTGCCGATGCGGCGCCCACCGCCGCGTTCGCCGGCGATCCCACGATCGGTGAAGACGACACCGTCAATTTCGGCTGGCGCGCTGGCGATGACTTTGGCGTCCGCTCGATGGCGCTGCGCGTCACGCCCGTCGAACCGCCTCCCGGCCTGCGGAACGCCCCGCCGGTCGATACCGAATTTGAATCGCCGCCCGGCGATCCGCGCGAAGCCGAAGCGCAAGCGACGCTCGATCTTTCACGCCATCCTTATGCGGGCATGGAAGTGGAAGCGCGCATCGTTGCATTCGATGCGCTGGGGCAAGCGGGCGTCAGCGAACCGGTGCGGATCACGCTGCCGGAAAAAGTCTTCCTGCAGCCGCTTGCGCAAGCTGCCATCGAAATCCGCCGCATGATCCTATGGGAGCGCCGCCCGTACGCGCCGCGCCGCGCCGCGCCCGGCGGCCCCGCATTCTTCGAAGCGTTCGAGCCGTTGTTCGGCACGCTCAAAATGGTGCTGCGCACCGACGACCAAGATCCGCGCCTCGAGCGCGCGCCGCAAGCGATCCGCCGCGCCGGCCGCTTCCTCGACTCCGTGACGATGAACCCGCAGGACGGATATTTCCGCGACCAAGCCGTGTTCCTCGGTTTCCGCATGGCGCGCAGCGAACTCAACGCCGCGCGCGACATCGGTGAAACCAACAAAGCCGCCGATACGCTGTGGCGCACAGCGCTGCGCGCTGAATATGGCGGCGCGGCCGATGCGCGCCGCGCGCTTGAAATGGCGCAGCAAGCGCTCGCAGACGCGCTCGCCAACGGCGCCAGCCCCGAGCGCGTTCGCCAACTGATGCAGGCGCTGCGGCAAGCCACCGAAAACTACATGCAGGCGCTCATCCAAGAAGCGATGCGCGAGGGCCAAACGCCCGAAACCCAAGAAGACACCGAAGAGCAGACTTCGCTCAGCCAGCGCGACATCAACGAACTGATGCGCGAAGTGGAGCGGCTCAGCCAAGAGGGCCGCACCGAGGAAGCCCAAGCCCTCCTCCAGCAACTCGCCAACCTCCTCGAAAACCTCGACGTGCGGCTGACGCAAGGCGGCGAGCAAGGCGAACAGGGCGAAGGCCAGCAGGAAGGCGATCAAGGCCTCCAGCAGAGCATGGAGCAATTGTCCGACGCGATGGGCGAACAGCGCGCGCTGAATGACGATACGCGCCAGGAAGAAAGCGGCGAGCCCCAGCAAGGCCAAGGCGAAGAAGGCGAACAGGGCGGCGAAGGCGGCCAATCGCTGGCGCAGCGCCAGAACGACATTCGCCAGGGCCTTGGGCAAGCGCGCCAGCAAGCGGCCGAAAACGGCGCGCAATCTGGCGCGCTCGACAACGCCGAAGCCGCGATGCGCCGCTCCGAAGAAGCCTTGCGTCAGGGCAATTACGAAGACGCGCGCGCAGCACAAGAAGAAGCGATGCGCGCGCTGCGTCGCGGCGCAAATGAACTCGCGGCCGAAATGCGCCGCCGCGGCGAAGGCGGCGAGCAAGGCGCCGAAGGCGAGCGCGATCCGCTCGGCCGCACCACCACTGGCGCGGGCGCTGGCGACGGCGACACCTCGGTTCCCACGCAGAGCGACCGTGTGCGCGCACGCGAAATTCTCGACGACATCCGCCGCCGCGCGCAAGATCCCAACCGCCCAGAAGCAGAGCGCGAATATCTTCGCCGCCTGCTCGACCGCTTCGCAAATTCCTGACCCGTAGTGGGTACGGAATAGCCAGTCCGTACGGTGTTCGGCGCCGCCAAATCAGTATCGAATGCGCGCAATTCTGGGGAACTCGCGACGCATGCTGATCAGCGTGGTGCACAGAAACGACGTGCTGGGCGATGCGATCGCGCTCGTGTTGCGCGACGCTGGCTATAGCGTCGATCGCGGCGAACGCGCCGCCCCCGATCTCGTGCTCGTCGGCGTTGAAGCCTCACGCGATGGCGCCGGCGCAGTCGCGCACGCACGCCGCCGCTGGCGGAACGCGTCGATCGTCGCCATCGTCGGCCCGAACTGGATGCGCACGCCCTCCTTCGATGCGCGCCTGCGCGTGGCCGGCGCCTCGCGCACGATTGCGAGTTCCTTCAGCGCCGCCGAACTCATCGCGTTCGTGAGCGGTTTTCAGGACGCCTCGTCGCTCTGCGCCGAGTAATCGCGCACGATCTGCGCCACGCGCAAACGATAATCGGCAAAGATGCGCGCCCGCCCGGCCGCCTGCGCCGCACGATGCGCTTCATCGGCGCGCCAGCGGGCGATCGCTGCCTCATCGCGCCAGATCGAGAGCGAGAGGATGCGCCCCTCGGCCGTTAGCGAAGCAAAACGCTCGATCGAGACGAAGCCATCGATCCGCTCGACACGCGGGCGCAGATCGGCGGCGCGCTGAAAATACGCATCCGCTTGGCCGGCGTGCGGCGTGGCTTCGAAGAGAACAGCATACATCCTCACCCTCCCCGCAGCGTCTGCGGCACGGCGCGCAGGAAGAGCCGCCTCTCGCGGCGGATGAGCCGCGCGCGCTGCGCTTCGGCGAAGTTCTCCGCGCCAGCCGCATCCGCCTTGAGCCGCGCGCGATAGGCTTCATACGCCGCCAAGCTCTCGAACCCGATCACGCCGTAGGCGATGTCGTCGGCGCCCTCATGCGGGGTGAAATAGCCAAGCAGATCGCCGCCGCAGCGCGGAATGATCTCGCCCCAGCGCGCGGCGTATTGCGTGAACGCTTCACGCTGGAACGGATCGATCTCGTAGCGAATGAAACAATGAACGCTCATGGCGGCTCCCGATGTCAGCAGCGTCGGTCTAGCCGCTTCCCTGCCGGCCATGCTTCGTCCATGATCGAAGTATGCCCGCCAACGACACGATCCGCTCCGGCCCCAGCGTTGCGCGCGTCGCGGCCCTCATCGGCGATCCCGCGCGCGCCCACATGCTTGCTGCGCTGATGGACGGGCGCGCGTTGACCGCCAGCGAACTTGCGCACGCCGCCGGCGTCACAGCGCAAACCGCGAGCGCGCATTTGGCCAAGCTCCGTGAAGGCGGCCTGATTGATGTCGCGAGCCAAGGCCGCCACCGCTACATGCGCCTTGCGGGCGCAGACGTCGCGCGCGCGCTCGAAGCGCTGATGGGCGTTGCAGCCCGCGCGGGCGATGGGCGCGTGCGCACCGGGCCTAGAGAGCCCGCCATGCGCCGCGCGCGCGTTTGTTACGATCACCTCGCGGGCGATGCGGGCGTGCGGCTGTTCGATAGCCTCGCCGCGCGCGGCTATCTGGTCGAAGGCAAGGAAGACGTGCGGCTCACGCCGTCCGGCGCAAAATTCGTGCGCGGCTTCGGCGTCGATCTCGATGCGCTTGAAGGCGCCAAGCGCCCGCTCTGCCGCCCGTGCCTCGATTGGAGCCTGCGGCGCACCCACCTCGCCGGTGCGCTCGGCGCTGCGCTCCTCGATGAAATCTTCGCGCGCGGCTGGGCCTCGCGTCAGCGCAACGCGCGGACGGTGATCTTCACGGCAGCGGGCGAGCGCGCGTTCAACAAAGCGTTTCCGCTTTAGGGCGTCACCACACCGACATACGGCAGCCCGCGGTAGCGTCCCGCATCGTCCATGCCGTAGCCGATCAGGAACTCATCGGGCGCGTCGAAGCCGATCAGCTCGATCGGTTCGCTCTTGGCCGCGGGCTTGCGAATGAACGAGCATGCCAGCGTGCGCGTTGCGCCCTTCGCCTCAAGATGCGCGCGCGCAAACGCAATCGTGCGCCCCGTATCGAACACATCGTCGAGGATCAGCGCCGCGCGCCCTTCGACCGGTCGCGAGATATCAGCGCGCACCACCACGCGCCCGGAGGACTCGCGCGCGTCGCGATAGCTCTCTAGCCACAAGCAGTTCAGCACTGGGTGAATGTCGCGCTTGGCCAGCGCTTTCATCAGATCGGTCGCAAACGGCATCGCGCCCTGTAAGAGCGCCACGATGGTCCAATCGCTGGTGACGTCTTTTGCGAGCGCCGCAGCAAGCTCATCGACTTTCGCCGCAACCGCAGCTTCGTCGTAAAGGACGCGAAAACGCGCGTCCTGGCTGCTAGGCGCCACCCACCGTCTCCGACGAGAAGCGCGGCGCCAGGCCATCGATCGGACCGGAGTTTTGCGAGAGCGAGTGGCCCTCTTCGTCCGTCACCTCTTGCGGCGGGCCGAGCACCAGCGGCGCATCGATGGTCGCGGTCGGCGTTGCGGCAGGCGAAGGCGGCGGCACAACGCGTTGCGGCTGCGCGGCTGCTTCCGCGAGGCTCGCGAAGGTCGTCTCGAGATCGACAGCATCGGCCGGCGGATTCTCGACGCGGATTTGGAACGGCGCGCTAGCGCCCGCCGCGATCGAACCTGCATCCACAACGTGGATCACTTCGTAGAGTTCGTTGGAGTGATCGTCGCGCAATGTGATGCGCACCGGCGGCGCGTCCTTATCGTCGCGTCCGATATTGCGGATGTCGCCGCTCACGAGCAGCACGGGCGTCGGCCCTTCGAACGCGCGTTCGACGACGACGTCTTCGAACTCGAGCCCGTACACGTTCACATCGAGGCCAACGGCCGCGAACGCGCTAGCAGAGCGTGGCCACAATTCCGCGACATCTTGGCGGAACATAACAGCGCCCGCCGTCGACGCCGCGAGCGCCGCGCCCGTTGCGCCCCACGCAACCACCGCGACCCGTGCGCGCTCACGGCGCATCCGGTCGGCTTGTTGCTGGCGGTAGCGCGCGGCGGCGGACGGCGCCGGCCCCGGCATGTCCGCGGCGCGCCGCATCCGCTCGACGCGCTCACGGGTGAGCGGCTCGGGCTTGGCGGCGGTCTCGGCGAGCACCAGCTGCGGCTCGACGAACCATTCGTGGCTGCACGCGGCACAGCGCACCGTCCGCCCGCTCGGGCCGATGGCGGCGTCGTCGGCGTAGTAGCGCGTGGCGCAAGACGTACAGGTCAGGATCATGGTTTCAATTTACAGTTCTTAAGACGCTGATTTACCTCGCTGCATTGATTCTCTTGCTAAAGTCTAGCGATGGCCCATCCGGCTGACATTGATTCGCCCCCGCACCAAGGGGGCCGATACGTCGCGCGGCTCGCCGGCGTGGGCGCCGGTTACGGCCGCGCCGTCGTGCTGCGCGACCTCGATTTTGAGGCGCGCGCTGGCGAACTCGCCCTTGTGGTTGGGCCAACGGCAGCCGGAAAATCCAGCTTTGTCCATCTGTTGCGCCTCGCGCTCACGCCGCGCGACGGGCGCATGCAGGTGCTCGGCGCCGACACAATGCGCCTTGCCGCAAAGGCCCGCGCCCGCCTCAAGCGCCGGATCGGCTACGTCGCCGAGGCGCCGGCTTTCATGGAGCGCGCCTCGGCCTACGCGAACATTGCGCTTCCGCTCCGAATCGCGGGCCGCAAACATGTGGACTACGACGGGGACGTGCGGGACCTGATCGGTTTTGTCGGCCTCAACGCGGCCGCCGAGGAGCCGGTGTGGCGCCTCTCGGCGGTGGAGCGCCGCCGCGTCGCGCTCGCCCGGGCGCTCGCGGCCAAGCCCGATCTCATCCTCGCCGACGCGCCGACTGCCGGCCTCTCCCGCGGCGACGCGCAGCGCCTCATCCGGCTCCTGGCGGAGTTGCGCCGCGTCGGCGCCGGGATCGTCGTCACCTCGCAGGACGAGACCCTGGCCGACGCGATGGAAGACCCGGTCGTCTGGCGCCTGAACATGGGCCGGCTCACGCCCGCCGATCCGCCCGCGCACCGGGAGGCCGCGGAATGAACCGCCCCGGCGCCGAGCGCACTCTGTTTTGGGCGATGGCGATCGCGTGCTTCACCGCAGCGCTCGCCTGTCTTGCCGCCCGCGCCGTCGATCGCGCCGCGATCGACGTGCTGCGCGATCGTTCGGGCTACCTTATCGTGCGCGTGCTCGCGCCCGAGGGCGATGACGGCCTCAACCGCGCCGCAACCGCGCTGATCGGCGATCCAGGCATCGCCGCCGCCGAGGTGATGTCGCCCGAGCGCGCCGCAAATCTCATCGAAGCGTGGACCGGCGGCGCGCCGCCCACAGGCGAATTGCCGCCGCTGCGCTTGATCGAAGTCACGCTCGCGCCCGATGCGCCAGCTGACGCGAGCGCTGCGCGCGACCTTGTGCGTACGCTCTCCGATGCAGGCGTGACAGCCGAAGCGATCGGCCCGCCAGATGATCCGCGCGCCGATCAAGCGGCGCGTTTGCGCCAAGCCGCGCTCTGGGGCGCGGGCGGTCTTGCAGGCGTGATGGCGTTGATCGTCGCGCTCGCCGCGCGCGCCTTCGCGGGCCGCCGGCGCGATTTCGTTACGGTGATGGCCGATCTCGGAGCCGAACGCGGCGACGTGAGCTTGCGCCTTTCCGACGAAGCAGGCGGCGTTGGTTTCCTTGCGGGCTTGATTGGCGCAGGCGCCGCGGGCGCGGCGGGCGCGGCCCTACTTAGCGTCGTTGAACCGAACGGCGCGTGGCTTGCCGGTCTTGCACCAGCAGATGTCGCGCCGTTGATCGCAGCGCCGCTTCTGGCCGCGCTTGCAGCTGGAGCGGGCGCGCACTTTGCAGCCAACGCGCTCTTCGCGCGCGCTGCGCGCCTCGGTTAAGCGCGCCGCGATGAACTTTCTGAAGGGCGCTTTCCTCGCTGTTCTCACCGCGGCTGTTGTTGCGCTCGGCGTCGGCTTTCTCGGCTTTGCGCACAGCGTGCGCGAAGCCGCCGCGCCCCGCCCCGCGCCCGAAGCGGAAGCCATCGTCGCGCTCACGGGCGGCTCGCTCGACCGGCTGCAAGTCGGCGTCGATTTATTGCAGGAGGCGCACGGCCGGCGCCTTCTCATCTCGGGCGTCAATCCGTCCGTCAAAGACGAAGAGCTGTTCGAACTGCTGAGCGTCGATCCACGGCTTGCACAATGCTGCGTCGATCTCGGGCGCGCGGCGGAAGACACGCTCGGCAATGCATCCGAAACCGCCGCCTGGGCGCGCCGCAACGGCTTTCGCAAGCTCATCCTGGTGACGGACGATTATCACATGCCCCGCTCCGTGACGGAGCTGCGACTTGCCTTGCCGGAAGCGGAAATCACGCCCTACCCGGTCGCGACGCGCTGGACGGAGGGCAATCTCTGGCGCAGCGATCTCTCCGCCGCGGCGCGCCTCGGCGGAGAATATGTGAAATATCTGACCATTCGCGTGCGCGAAGCCTTGATTGATCTGAGTAAGGAAGACAATCCGAGCGTATGACGCTCGTCCGGTCTCTCATTTACGTGGCCTACCTCTACACCGCGATGGCGCTGTGCGTGATCCTGCTTGGGCCGGTCGCGCTTATGTCGCCGCGCCACGGCATGCTCGGGCCCCAAGCGTGGGCGCACATGGCGATCTGGGGTCTGCGCGTGATTTGCGGCGGGCGCGTGCGCGTCGAGGGCGCAGAGAACGTCCCGCCCGGCGGCGTGCTCGTCGCGTCCAAGCATCAAGCGATGCTCGATACGCTGACACCCTTCTTCGTGCTGAAGCGCCCCGCGATCGTGCTGAAGAAAGAGCTGCGCTCGATGCCGCTGTTTGGCTGGTACGCGCAGCGCGTCGGCATGATCGTGATCGACCGTGAGGGTTATGCGGCCGCGCTCAAACAAATGCTGCGCGATGCTCGCGAGCGCGCCGCGGAGGGCCGTGAGATCGTGATTTACCCGGAAGGCACGCGCCAGGAACTTGACGCGCCGCCCGATTACAAACCCGGCGTCGCCGCGCTCTACCGCGATTTGGGCGTGCCATGCGTGCCCGTCGCGGTGAGCACGGGGCTCATCTGGTCCGCGCACGGCATCATCCGCCGCCCCGGCGAGGCCGTCGTGAAATTCCTGCCGCCCATCGCGCCCGGTCTCTCGCGCGATGACTTTATGCGTGAGCTGGAAACGCGCATCGAAACGGAAACCGCGGCGCTCGTCGCGGCTGGCCGCGCCAAGCAATGAGCGAAACAAGGCCGCGCCGCCTCTGGCTCATCGCGCCGTGGGCGCTCTTCATCGCGCTCGTCATCGGGTGGACGATCTACTGGAACGTGCTCGCGCATGGCGCACGCACGGCGCTCACCGCGGCGATCGCGCAGCAGCAGCGCGCCGGCGCGACGGCTGAGGTCGCAAGCGTGCGCACGCGCGGCTACCCGCTCCAACTCGCGCTCGACATTACCGGCGCGCGTTACGCAGGGCGCGAAGGCGTGATCGCGCTCACCGCGCCGCATCTGCTCGTCCACATCAATCCGGTCAATCCGCGCCATCTAATCGCGACATTCCCGGAACCGCTGACTCTGCAAACCGGGGCTACGACCCGCGCGTTCGCCTCACCTTCGTTGATGGTGAGCATGCAAATCGGGGCGGACAATCGCCTCGCCTACATTGGGGCCGAAGCAAACGACCTTCTCGTCACCACCGGCGAGCGCGTCGATCGGCTCGGCCGTTTGGTGCTCAACCTTCGCCCCGATCCGCGCGACGGCGCATCGTGGCAGGCCGCGCTGCACATCGAACGCTGGGCGCTCGGCCGGCCCGTGATCGGCGCCGAGCCGCTCGGCCAAGACGTTTCCGCGCTGGACGCCGCGATCGTGCTCGAACGGGCCCGCGACGCGCGCAGCCTCAGCGCCTGGCGCGCAAACGATGGCGCCGCGCGCATCGAAGCGCTGCGCTTCACATGGGGCGCAGCACAAGGCGAAGCGCAAGGCCGCATCGGCTTCGACGCAGAGACCCGCTTCGCTGGCGCGCTCAACATCACGCTCACCGAACCGCGCCGCGCGCTCGCCGCCTTCGCCGCCGCGCCGGAAACCTCACGCGACACCGCCCGCGCGCTCGAAGCAATTGCCGTCGTCAGCGCGCTCTCAGGCGATACGCTCTCGCTGCCGCTGCGCGCGAACGACGGCGCGCTCTACCTGGGCCCTGCGCGCATCCGCGCGTTAGGGCCGGTTCTCTAGCTCTTATCCCGCCCGAAGTTCGGCGCGGCGCTGTCTTGGCCCGCCTCGATCACTTCGCGGCGCATGCGGCGGGCGCGCGCGAACGTGTCGTAGAGCGCGTCGCCATCGCCCCAGCGGATCGCGCGCTGTAGCGCGGCCAAATCTTCCGAGAACCGCCCAAGCACTTCGAGCACGGCTTCGCGGTTGGCGAGGAAGATATCGCGCCACATCGTTGGGTCCGACGCGGCGATCCGCGTGAAATCGCGAAAGCCGCCCGCCGAATATTTCACGACTTCGCTTTCGGCGACTTTCTCTAAGTCTTCCGCCATCGCGACGATGTTGAACGCGATTAAGTGCGGTAGATGGCTCGTCACCGCGAGCACGAGATCGTGCCGCCCCGCGTCCATCATATCGACATTCGCGCCAAGCCCGCGCCAGAATACCGCAAGCCGCTCGACCTGCTCAGCGTAGTGCGCGCGCGCATCCTCGCGCGGGCACAAGATCATCCAGCGGTTCTCAAACAGCGTGCCAAAGCCCGCGTCCGGCCCGCTGCGCTCCGTGCCCGCGATCGGGTGACCCGGCACGAAGAACACATGCTGCGGCAGCGCCGCGGCCACCGCATCCGCCACCGGCTTCTTCACGCCGCCGACATCGGTCACCACCGCGCCAGCTTTCAGATGCGCTGCAAACTCCGCGGCAGACGCCGCCATGCCGCCCACCGGCATGCACAGCACGACACAATCTGCGTCGCGTACGGCTTCCGCGAGCGTCTCCGCAACGTCGCCCAGCTGAAGCTCACGCGCCCGCGCGCGCACCTCCGGCGAGACATCATACAAGCGCACGCGCGCGGCCTGGCCCTTCTCCCGCGCCGCATGCGCGATCGAAGAGCCGATGAGGCCAATCCCGATGATGGCGAGCGTATCGAAGGTCGTCACGACGACATGAAATCCTTCAACGCCGCGAGCACGCCTGTGTTCTGCGCTTCCGTGCCGATGGAAAAGCGCAGCGCGTTCGGCAGCCCATACACTTTGAGCGCGCGCACAATGTAGCCGCGCGAGCGCAAGAAGGCGTCCGCCGCATCGGCCGTCTTGCCGCTCTGCGGGAAGTTCACCAGCAGGAAATTCCCGGCGCTCGGCACGACCTCGAGACCCAGCGCCGCAATCGCGGGCCGCACACGCGCCAGTTCGCGCTCGTTATGGTCGGCGCTCTTGTCGGCAAAGTCGCTGTCGCCAATCGCGGCCACGCCCGCCATCTGCGCCGGGGTCGAACAATTGAACGGCGAGCGCACGCGGTTGAGCGCATCGATCACGTGTGCGGGCCCATACGCCCAGCCAAGCCGCAGCGCCGCGAGCCCGTAAATCTTCGAGAACGTGCGCGTCATGATCACGTTGTCGGCTTCGCTCACGAGTTCGAGGCCGGACGAGTAATCGTTCTTGCGCACATATTCGGCGTAAGCGGCGTCGATCACCAGCAGCACGTTGCCCGGCAGCGCCGCATGCAGCCGGCGCACTTCCGAGAACGGCAGATACGTCCCTGTCGGGTTGTTCGGGTTGTCCAAAAACACGAGCTTGGTCTTCGGCGTGACGAGCGCGAGCATCGCGTCGACATCCGCCGTGTAGCCGTCGTTCTTCGCAGTCTTGGTGATCGCCGCCGATTGCTGCGCCACGATCTTGTAGATCGAGAACGCGTATTGGCTCTGGATCATCTCGTCGCCGGGGCCGAGATAGGCGCGCCCGAGCATGAAGAAGATTTCGTCCGAGCCTGCGCCGCAGACGAGCCGCGCCGGATCGAGCCCATATCGCTGCGCAATCGCGTCGCGCAGGATCGTCGCCCCGCCCTCAGGATAAATCGCCAGCCCATCGGCAGCCGCCGCGAACGCGGCCTTCGCCTTCGGGCTCGGCCCGAACGGGTTTTCGTTCGAGGCCAGCTTCTCGATCTTGGCGACGCCCGCGACCTTGGACTCGCCAGGCTTGTAGGGCTCGATCTCGAGAATGGTGGGCAGCGCTTTGGGCGGCATGGACTTTTCAAACACTTGTGAGGCTGGCGGCGGTTAGACCCGCGCGTAGGACCCCACCACGCGGAAGCCGTCAAGCCCGCCCCGCGCTAGCGTCGTCACCCGCACATCCGTGGGCGCCACGAAGCCCTCGAGCTGCAAGAGCACTTTCGGCTCAGAGCGGGCGATTTCGCGCCCGTTGAAGCCCGCCTCCGTGAGCACGCGCTGGACCCGGTGATGCTGGTCATGCGCCATCGCGAGCGTCACATCGCCCCCCGCCGCCTCGATCGGCGCGCCTTGGGCGAACAGGGCCGCATCCGGCGGCGTTTCTTCGCCGCGGCGGAGCGGCAGGCCCGCAATCAGCGCCATGCGGTGATATTTCGACTCCGAAAGCGCCGGCCACCAGCCGCCCGCGCCCGTAGAGGCCGGCCACGGCACAACGGCCACCATGTTGGGCTCTTCCACAGCGCGCATCAGCGCCGCGCGCGCGTCCTGCGCCCGGTGGATGCGGGTGCGGGCCCCAAAGTGGCGGCGCGCCACGTCGTGCATGCGCACAGGATCGGCCCCGCCGCCCACCACAACGTCCAGCGGCCCAAGCTTGCGGCCTTCCGCGCCAATCAGAACGCGCCACAATTCAACGATCAGATCGGGATCGACGCCTTCGCCCGCCGCGATCAGCCGGCGCATCACGCCAACATCGACCGCGGGGCGCACACGATGGCCGCCTTCGGCCGCCAGCGCTTCAGCCGCGCCCATGCGGCGCTTCAGAAGCGCCAGCAGTTCGAGGTCGATCGCCTCGATCTCGGCGCGCGGCGCAGAAGGGGCGGACTCGCTCATAGCCGCGACCTTATCGACCATTTCGTGAAAGCGCCAAACCGCGCACGCAGAGCGCGCGCAGCGCCCTCTCCGCTACGCTTATCAGCCGAGACGCTTTGGGGGATACGCGCGGCGCGTGCGCGCGGCTATGTTGGCGCCATGATTCAAGAGAATACCGCCAGGCACCTGAACGACGGCGGCGGCCCGCGCAGCGCGCTGGCCGGGGGCGTGCGCACGATCACGTTCGAAGAGCCGCTGCAGCTCTCCTCAGGCGCGCACCTTTCGCCGCTTCAAATCGCTTACGAAACATACGGCGCGCTGAACGCGGATCGCTCCAACGCCATCCTCGTCTGCCACGCGCTGACGATGGATCAGTTCGTCGCCAGCCCGAACCCGGTGACGGGCCGCCCTGCCTGGTGGCCGCGCATCGTCGGCCCGGGCCGGCCGATCGACACCAACCGGTTCTACGTGATCTGCGCCAACGTGCTCGGCGGCTGCATGGGCACGACGGGCCCAGCCTCGCTCGCGCCTGATGGCAAGCCTTATGGCCTGCGCTTCCCCGTCATCACCGTGGCGGACATGGTGCGCGCGCAAGCCATGCTGATTGAGCGGCTCGGCATCCGCGATCTCTTCCTCGTCATCGGCGGCTCCGTCGGCGGGATGCAGGCGCTGCAATGGGCGAGCGCGTATCCAAAGCGCGTCTTCGCCACCGCCGCGATCGCAACCGCCGCGCGCCACTCGGCGCAGAACATCGCGTTCTACGAAGTCGGTCGCCAAGCCATCATGGCCGATCCCGAGTGGAAGGATGGCGACTACCTCGTGCACGGCACGCGCCCGCAAAAGGGCTTGGCCGTCGCGCGCATGGCCGCGCACATCACCTACGTTTCAGAGACGTCGCTCCGGCAAAAATTCGATCGCCAGCTGCAGAACCGCGAAAACTTCTCGTTCGGTTTCGACGCGGACTTCCAGGTCGAGTCCTATCTGCGGCACCAAGGCCAAAGCTTTGTCGACCGGTTCGACGCGAACTCGTACCTCTACATCACGCGCGCGATCGACTATTTCGATCTCGCCGCTGACTTCGGCGGCTCGCTGCCGCAAGCGTTCAAGGATTATCCGGGGCGCTTTTGCGTGTTCGCGTTCTCGAGCGACTGGCACTATCCACCGGAAGACAACCGCCAGATCGTGCGCGCGCTGATCGCCGGCGGCGCGGAGGCCTCCTACGTCGAAGTGCCGAGTGATCACGGCCACGATTCCTTCCTGCTCGAAGAGCCGCAATTCGAGCGCGCGCTGACGGGCTTCATCGACAGCGCCGCCGCCGCCCGCGGCCTTGCGCTCGCCGGAGAAAACGCCTGATGGCGCGCAGCGACTATGAAGTGATCGCCGCGATGGTGCGCGACAACGCGAGCGTGCTCGACGTCGGCTGCGGCGATGGCGAACTCCTGCAGCTCCTGCAGCGCGAGAACCACGTCAAAGGCCGCGGCATGGAGCTTTCCCAAGACGGCGTGAACGCCTGTGTCGCCAAAGGCCTCTCCGTGGTGCAGGGCGATGCCGACCGCGACCTTGCCGATTATCCCGACAACGCCTTCGACTACGTCGTGCTCTCCAAAACGATCCAGGCCGTCCGCCATCCGCGCGCGGTGCTCAAAGAGCTGGTGCGCATCGCCGAGCGCGCCATCGTCTCGCTGCCGAATTTCGGGCACTGGCGCATGCGCGCGCAGCTTCTCGCCACTGGGCGCATGCCGAACACGCCCGCGCTCCCCACACGCTGGTGCGAGACGGAAAACCTGCACCTATGCACGGTGCGCGATTTCGCCGACCTCGCGCGCGAGCTGAATCTCGAGATCGAGCGCGCCGTGCCGATCGCCGGCGGCCAACCCGGGGCTCCGTTCGCGCGCTCGATCTGGCGCGCCAACTGGTTCGCCGAAGAAGCCGTGTTTCTGTTGGCGCGATCCTAGAAGGTCGCGCTAGGACAGCGGCCATGCAGCTGCTCCCGCTCCCGCCGCAACCGTCCGGCACGCCCTGGCCCACGCAAGACTGGCCCACCGGCGCGCTCGCCGCCGCGGATCAACCCGCGTTCGATGCCCTCGTCGCCGAAGCGTTCGCGGCCAAGGACACGCCCACACTCGGCGAAACGCACGCCCTCCTCGTCATCCAGCACGGCCGCCTCGTGTTCGAGCGCTACGGCGAAGGCTTCGACGCGGCGAGCACGCACCATTCCTGGTCGATGGCGAAAAGCATCACGCACGCGCTGATCGGCATGCTCGTGAAAGATGGCAAACTCGATATCGCCCCGCCCGCCGACGTGCCGGAATGGGCGAACGACGAACGCGCCGCCATCACGCTGGATCAGCTGCTTCGCATGTCGAGCGGGCTCAAGTTCATCGAGGACTACGCGCCCGATGGCGGCCCGTCCGACGTGATCGCCATGCTGTTCAACGAAGGCAAAGACGATGTCGCCGCCTTCGCTGCCGCCTTGCCCTTGGCGCACGCTCCGGGATCGCACTGGTCCTATGCGAGCGGCACAACCAACATCGTCAGCCGCATCGCAGCGCGCGCCGCAAACGCCTATGGCGACGATTTCAAGCGTTTCATGACCGAACGCCTGTTCGCCCCGCTCGGCATCCGCTCAGCGATCCCGCGGTTCGACAAGGCGGGCGTCTTCATCGGCTCCAGCTATTGCTTCATGACCGCGCGCGACTTTGCGCGCTTCGGCCTGCTCTATCTGCGCGATGGCGCGTGGGGCGGCCAGCGCCTCCTCCCGGAAGGCTGGGCCGATTACGCCCGCACGCCCACGTTCCAGCAGGCGGGCGTCACCGAAAACCGGTACGGCGCGCATTGGTGGCTCGACTTCGCCGGGCCGGGCTCGTTCTCCGCCAACGGCTACGATGGGCAGTTCGTCATCCTCGCACCCGACCGCGATCTCATCATCGTCCGCCACGGCGTGACGCCCCTCGCGCTCAAGGAAAACTTGAAAAGCTGGGTCGCAAAGCTCGCAGAAAGCCTCGCCTAGGCTGCAATTAGCGGTTCCTTCACCACGTTCCCTTGCCGAGCCTTAACGCGCCTTCCGTATAACCATGCCCTGGGCGGAGTGGTGGACGGACGTGAGCGAGAACTTATCGCCACATAAGAAGGTGAGCGTGCTCGTCGCGGACGAGAACGCGTTCAACCGCAACATCGTCTCCGACATCCTGCGCGGTGTGGGCATGGAGCGCATCCTGTTCGCGCATGACGGCGCCGAGATGCTTCAGCTGACGACGCAGTTTCACCCCGACATCGTGATCGCCAATTCGCGCCTGCCGAAAGTTTCCGGCCTCGAATTCACGCGCAAGATCCGCGCGGGGCACGCCGATGTGAACCGCGCGATGTCGATCATCATCGCGACCAATACCGCGACGGGCACGTTCCTCGAAAACGCGCGCGCCAGCGGCGTCGATGAAATGCTGGTGCGCCCGTTCACGGCAGCCGCGCTCCTTGCGCGCATTGAAGCCGTGCTCATTCGCCCGCGCCGCTTCGTCGATGGGCTCAACTATGTTGGCCCCTGCCGGCGCCGGCGCATGCTGCAAGATTACGGCGGCCCCCTGCGGCGGTTCTCCGATCCGATGACGCCCGTAGGCGGCGCGCTTTGGGAAGCGGACGCCAACCGTGAGCTCATGCGCAAGAACGTCTCGAAGGTCGCCGAGCTTGCCGCGAGCCTTCAGCCGGGCGATCGGCGCCGCGTGCGCGATCTCTTTAACGCCGTCGAAGAAGCCGAACAGCTCGCGCAGGATGTGCGTGACGACATGATGGAAGCCGCCGCTAAGTCGCTCGGCCGCTACATCACCGCCATCGGCGCCACCCGCGCGCTGGAGCGCGACGCGATCTCCACGCATATCGAAGCCATGCAATCGCTCTGCGCGCTAACCAGCGCCGACGACATGGCTCGCGAAAAACTGATCACCGGGCTGCACGCCGTCGTCGATAAACGCCTCGGCCGCAAACCCGCCGCGGCCTAGCCCTCGATCGCAGCTTGCCCGCGTTCGCCCGTGCGGATGCGGATCACAGACTCCAAATCGAACACCCAGATCTTGCCATCGCCGATCTTGCCTGTGCGCGCCGCGTCCGCGATCGCCTCGGCCGCGGCCTCGGCGCGATCATCGCCGATCACGACTTCGATGCGCATCTTCGGCAGCAGCGTCACTTCGTACTCCGCGCCGCGATAGACCTCCGTGCGCCCCTTCTGGCGCCCGAAGCCGCGCACTTCCGAAACCGTAACGCCCGCCGCGCTGACTTCCTTCAGCGCGTCGATCACAGCGTCGAGCCGGCTCGGTTTGATGATGGCGGTGATGAGCTTCATCGTTCCGTCAAATTCGCGCGTTCGCCCGCTTCGTTCAAGGGCTCGGCTTTGGATTGGCGCTCGGCGCTTCCCCTCTCTGCACGTCTGGGCGCCGCCGCGAGCAGCACCTTGCGCCCCGGGCGCGCGGTTTCGGCGTAGAGGCGTTTGACCGCCTCCATCAGCACCACGCCGCCGAACGCGCGCCAGGCAATCTCCCCGACCGGCTCCAGCGCGTCCGCGATCTTGAGCAGCGGCCCCACCGGCGGCGCATAGAGCGCGCGCGCGGACGCGATTGGCTCGAACAGATTGTCCGACAAGAGCCCCGCAAGTTGGCGCCGCGAATATGGGCGCCCGTGGCCGAAGGGCGTGCCCTCCGCCTGCGCCCAGAGCGACCAGCGGTTCGCCGCGATCACAACGAGCCGCCCCTCCGGCGCCATCACGCGCCAAATCTCCCGCAGCATTGGATGCACAACCTCGGCTTCCTCCAGCCCATGCGCGAGGATCACGCGGTCGAACACCGAATCCATGAACGGCAGGCGCGTCTCTTCCGAGAGCACCGTGAGCCCCCGCGCGCCATGCGGCCAGCGCTCCGCCCCCTGCGACGCCGGCATCGCCGCCACCGCACGCCGTGCTTCATCGCGATAAAGATCGAGCCACGGCGTCGCGAACCCCACGCCGAGCAAGTCCTGCCCGCGCGTATGCGGCCATAACGCCTTAAGCCGCCGCGCAATCATCCGCTGCGCCGCATCGCCCTTCGGCGAGGCGTAAAACCGCTGCAGTGCGAGAACATCGACGCGCATCGGCGCGGGAGGTAAGGTGGCTCATGCTGCAAGTCCACCAATTCCCCTGCCTCGACGACAATTACGGCTTCCTCGTTCACGATCCCGCGAGCGGCGAGACCACGTCGATCGATACGCCCGAGGCCGATCGCATCCTCGCGGAAGCAGCCTCGAAAGGCTGGAAGATTACGCAGATCTGGAACACGCACTGGCACCCCGATCACGCTGGCGGGAACGCCGCGATCAAGGCCGCCACCGGCTGCACGATCACCGGCCCTGCGGAGGTCGAACGCATCGGTCAAAAGCCCGATCGCATCGTCGATCAGGGCGACACGGTGAAGCTCGGCGGCGCCACCGCGCGCGTGCTCAATGTTGGCGGACACACGCTCGGCCACATCGCCTACGTGATCGACAGCGACAAGATCGCCTTCGTTGGCGACACGCTCTTCGCGATGGGCTGCGGGCGCATGTTCGAAGGCGAGGCGAACCAGTTCTGGACGAGCCTGCAAAAGATCGCCGCCCTGCCCGATGAAACGACGCTCTACTGCGCGCACGAATACACGGCGTCGAACGCCAAATTCGCGCTGCATGTGGATCCGAACAACGCAGCGCTCAAGGCCCGCGCGGAAGACGTCGCGCGTCTGCGCGCCGAGCAGAAACCGACCGTGCCGATGAAGCTCGCGCTCGAAAAAGAAACCAACCCGTTCCTGCGCGCGCCGCAACTCAAAGCCGCCCTCGGTATGGCCGCAAAAGCCGACGCCGAAGCCTTCGCGGAAATCCGCAAGATGAAGGACAATTTCCGCTGAGCGCCGATCTGCAGAGCGCAGACGCGATTGTCGCCGCGCTCAACATGCAGCCGCACCCGGAAGGCGGCCACTACGCCGAAACCTTCCGCGCCGCGCCCGGCCCCGATGGCCGCGCGACATCGACGGCGATCTACTTCCTGCTGCGCGCGGGCGAACGCTCACACTGGCATCGCGTCGACGCCGCCGAGATCTGGCTCTGGCACGCCGGCGCGCCGCTGACACTCGACATCGCGGACGAAACCGGCCAGCGCGCCGTCACGCTCGGCGCGAACATCGCCGCTGGCGAACGCCCGCAAGCGATCGTCCCGCCGCACGCCTGGCAAGCCGCGCGCAGCAACGGCGCATGGACGCTCGTCAGCTGCGTCGTCGCGCCGGGCTTCTTGTTTGAAAAATTCGAGCTCGCGCCGCCCGATTGGTCGCCGCGCTAAGCGCTACTGCTCGGGCCCTTGCGCCGCGCGTTGCACCACGGTGCGGATCGCGTTGGACGACGGGCGCCCCGCATAGCCCATCGCGGGCACGACTTGGATGATCAACGTATCGCCGCGAATGGCGGCCGCGGGCGTGGAGCCGAGCACGAACGCGATGCGGCGCACGCCAGGCGGCAGCGCCACGATGCTATCGGACGCGCGCTCGGCCGCGTCGAGCACAACGCCGGACGCGGCCGGCGTCGGCTCCGACGGCACGACGAAAGAAACCGGGCGGCCTAGCCGGCGTTGTGCGCTCATCTGCAACTCGCGCAGGCGCGCTTGATAGATGTTCGGCTGCGGCGTCGGCGGCGCGAGCGGCGCGACGGAACGTTCTTCCTGCGCGGCCGAGCCGGTGCGGTGCGCGCGCGTATAGACAGTCACGCCGCCATGCCGCGTGACGCGCAGCTGCACATCGCCGGACTCTGTCCGGTAAATCTCGACGCCATCGGCGCCGCCGACATTGCGCAGCACGTGGACTTCCGGATCGCCCTCGAAGCGCACAAGCGCTGCGCGCTGGCCCGAGCGGTCGAACACGAAACGCACCGAGCCGTCCGGCGTCGAATACTCGCGGGCCGCGGCGGCGTCGTTGAAAAGGGGCTGGAACGGGGACGCTGATTGCGCCTGCGCTTCCGTCACCGGCGCCAAGGCCGAGAAGGCCAGCGCCGCGGCGACCGCGGAGGCCGCGCGCAGAGGGAAATTACCGTCCATCGCGTATGGATGGAGCCACGCAAGTCTGGCGGTTTTGGGGCGTTGTAGCTTGAACTTCACAACCCTGTTGCACAAAAGACGCAGCTTACGCCGCGGCCTTGGCAGGCCCCTCGGCCAGAACGACCGGCTTGGCGGGCGCTTTGGCTGGGATCGGGGTCTTGGGTTCTAGGATAAGCGCCACCTGGTAGATGCGCGGCGTCTCGATCGGGCGAAGGCGCACACGGACTTGGGCGGGGGCGGCCGGCTCAACGGCGCTTGCGAGAACGATCGGCGGCGGAATGCGCACCCGCGCCACTGGCCCGTGGTTCACATAAACCGTCTCGCTCACCAGCTGGCGCGGCGCCTGCGCCGCAAGCGACAGATCGCCAGCGACGCCCGCCAGGAACGTCACCATGCAAATCAGAACTGCCGCCGCAAAGATGCGCATCGCCGCCGCCGTTAACGAATCGGTCAGCAACGTTAACCGAGTCGCAACCCCGCGAGCTAGGCCGCGGCTGCGCGCTCCGGCTCGTAAGCGAGGATCGGCGCCAGCCAGCGCTCGGCCTCCGCCAGCGTCCAGCCTTTGCGCTGGGCATAGTCGCTGACCTGATCGCGGTCGATCCGCCCTACCCCAAAATACTCGGCCTGCGGATGCGCGAAGTAGAGCCCAGAGACGGAAGCTGGCGGCGTCATCGCCAGGCTCTCCGTCAGCTCCATGCCCGCGCGCTTGGGCGCTTCGAGCAATTCAAAGAGCGTGCGCTTTTCGGTGTGATCGGGTTGCGCGGGATAGCCGGGCGCGGGGCGGATGCCGCGATATTTCTCCGCGATCATATCGTCCGTGCTCAGCGCCTCCTCCGGCGCATACGCCCAGAACTCCCGGCGCACTTTGGCGTGCAGCGCTTCGGCGAACGCTTCGGCGAAGCGATCCGCCAGCGCCTTGACCATGATCGCGGAGTAATCGTCGTTCGCCTGCTTGAAGCGCTGCGTCGCGATCTCTTCGCCAATCCCCGCCGTCACCGCGAAGGCGCCGACGTAATCGTTCTCGGGCCCGACAAAGTCCGACAGCGCGAAGTTCGCGCGGCCGGGTCCCTTGTCCATCTGCTGGCGGAGCGTGAAGAGCCGCGCGCGTTCCTGTTTGCGCGTTTCATCCGCGAACAGCACGATGTCGTCGCCCGCCCGCTGCGCTGGCCAGAAGCCGACGACGCCGCGCGCTTCGATCCACTTTTCCGCGATCATCTGATCGAGCATCGCGGTTGCGTCCGTGAAGAGCCCGCGCGCCGCTTCGCCGACGACCTCATCTTCCAGGATCGCCGGATAGCGCCCGATGAGATCCCAAGATGCAAAGAACGGCGTCCAATCGATGTAGTCCCGCAGTTCGCTGAGCGGGATCGTAACGTCGCGCGCGCCCAAAAACGCCGGCTTCACCGGCGCGTAGTCAAACTTCGGCCCGCGCGAGCGCGCCGTCGCGATCGGCAGGCGCGGCCGCTTGTCCTGGCCCGCCAGATACGCATCGCGCGCCGCGCGCTGATCGGCTTTTGCTTCAGCCACGAAGGCGGCCGCGTCATCGGGCGAGAGCAGCTTCTGCATCGTCGGCACCGCGCGCGAAGCGTCGGTCACATAGATCGTAGGCCCCGAATAGTTCGGCGCGATTTTCACGGCGGTATGCGTGCGGCTCGTGGTTGCGCCCCCGATCAGCAGCGGCAGCTTGAGGCCCAACCGCTCCATCTCCGCCGCGATGAAGCACATCTCATCGAGGCTCGGCGTAATGAGGCCCGAGAGCCCGATCGCGTCGGCGTTCTCCTTCTTCGCGACGTCGAGGATCGTATCGCACGGCTGCATGACGCCGAGATCGACCACCTCGTAGCCGTTGCACTGCAGAACCACGCCGACGATGTTCTTGCCGATATCGTGCACATCGCCCTTCACGGTCGCCATCACGATCTTACCGTTCGACCGGCCGACCATGCCCATGCGCTCTTTCTCTTCCTCCATGAAAGGAATGAGATGCGCGACGGCCTGCTTCATCACGCGCGCCGATTTGACAACTTGCGGCAAGAACATCTTGCCCGCGCCGAAGAGATCGCCAACGACGCCCATGCCGTCCATCAACGGCCCTTCGATCACGTGCAGCGGTCGCTCAAAGCCCTGGCGCGCTTCTTCGGTGTCCTCAACGATGTACTGATTATCGCCATGCACCAGTGCGTGCTTCAAGCGCTCGGCCACCGGCAGCGTGCGCCAGGACATATCCTTGGTGTTTTCTTTTTTTGCGCCGCCGCCCTTCACGCGCTGCGCGATTTCCAACAGCCGCTCAGCGCCATCGCTGCGGCGATTGAGGATCACGTCCTCCACGCGCTCGCGCAGTTCGGGCTCGACATCATCATAGATCGTCAGCGAGCCGGCGTTGACAATGCCCATGTCCATCCCGGCGCGGATGGCGTGATAGAGGAACACCGCGTGCATCGCTTCGCGCACCGGCTCGTTGCCCCGGAACGAGAACGACACGTTCGAGACGCCGCCCGACACATGCGCGTGCGGCAGCGTCGCGCGAATCACTTTCGTTGCTTCGATGAAATC
>CAZMCA010000014.1:18900-36786 GCA_964564595.1 uncultured Caulobacteraceae bacterium | reverse complement strand
CGGAACGCTTGCGCGCCCGCGCGCGTCTGCGGCACATTTCGCAGCGTCAGGGGGGACGCCATGAGAAAAATTATCGCCGCGCTCGCCGCGCTCTGCATGGCGGCCGCGCCCGCTTCCGCCCAGAAGGACGGCCCGGCCCCTGCGCCCGCCGCACTATCTGAAGCGCCCGCCGCCGCGCCCTCGCCGGCGGCCGAGGCCGTGGCGCGCGCTTTCCTGGTCGACAGCGGCGTCATCGATGCGGCGTTCGACATGGCTGTGCGCGAGCGGTTCGACCGCGCACGTCAGCAATTCCAAAGCAATCCGGACTTTCGCCGCATGACGCGCGCGCGCCGCGACGCAGCGCTCGCCGTATTCGACAACTTGCCGGCCGTCATGCGCGAAGAAATCAATCGCCTGATGCCCGCCGCCGTCACCGCCTTCGCCGCCGACATCGACCGCGAGTTCCAACCCGCGCATCTGACAGAGATCGGCGCCTACCTCACCAGCTCAGCGGGCCGCAAGCTCATCTCGGAAAGCATCAGCGCGGGCCTGCGGGACCGCGGTCAAGGCAATGTCGATGGCGCCGGCGTCGCGCGCGCCGCGCTCGGCACGATGAACGACACCGAGGCCGCCGCCACGATGCGCTTCGTCACCAGCGAGGCGGGCGCCGCCTTCGCCGCGCGCACCGATGCGCTCGTCGGCCGCTTGCAGACCACGCTCATGGCTGCGCTAACGCCGGCGCTGCCTGTCGTGATGGCGCGCGTCCAGACCGACCTCTGCGCTGCAATGGAATCCGATTGCCCACGCGAAATGCGCCCCTAACGCCGATGCTGAAGCGCCTCTTTTGCCTGATGCTGCTCATTCTGGCGCCGTTCGCGGCGGCTTCAGCGCAAGCGCCGTCTGCGGAGGCCCTGAGCATTGCGCAGGTCTATCACGCCAACAGCGGCATCACCCGAGAAACACTTGAGCGCTCGTTCGCCCTGCGCACCGCCGAGTGGCGCGCGCACCTAACAAGCCAGCCCGCCTTTCAGATGCTTCCGGAGGAACGGCGCGCCGCCGTGCTGGCCGTTTTCGATACCGCGCCAGGCATTTTTCGCGAGGAGCTAGAGGCTGCAAAGCCCGAGGCGGCGCAAGCTTTCGCATTGCAAATCGATGCGATGATACCGCCTCTTTACCTCGCCAGTATCGCACGCTTCGTCACAAGCCCACTTGGCCAAAGATGCGTCGAGGCGCTCTTCGAGTTCCGCACCGGAGACCTGCGCGAACGTTTCGCGGAAGTGTCGCTGACGACGAGCGCCGAGTTCGCTCAGCTCGATCGCTTCTTGCAATACCGGGCGGGCCATTGGTTCCACTACAACTGGATACATGTGAACCGCGCGTTCTTTGAGACGGCCGAGGCGCCCTTTTCCCGCGCACTCCTGGTCGCAAGCGCCCGGATGGAGGATGCCTATTGCACCGCGATGGGCCCGTATTGCGCGCCAGAGCCGCCCGCCGCCCCGTAAGCGCGCTCGCCGCCCTGACCTTGCCCCGTTTTCGCCGCGCCGCGCCGCGATAAGGCGCCATGAACCTGAGCCCATCGAGCCTCCTCGCGCGCGCCCTCGCGATCCCGTTCCTGGCCTTCGCGGCCCTCGTCGGTCCCGCCCGGGCTGGCGAAACCGAGACTCCCGCCAGCCTCGCCGCGCCCGCAAACGCCTCCGCTGGCGAAGCGCTCGCGCGCACGCTCCTCGTCGATAGCGGCGTGGTGCAGGACGCGATCGCGCAAGCCTTTCAGATCGGCGGCCCGCGCCTGCGGGAAACGCTGATGGCGAGCGAAGAGCTGCGCGCGCTGCCCGCATCGCAACGCGCCGCCGTCGATGCGCGCTTTGCCGAACTGCCCACGATCTTCGCCGAAGAAATCGCGCGCCTGACGCCCGCGCTCGTCACGCGCGCGGGCGGCGATCTGCAAGGCCGCTTCAACGCCGCGCATCTGCGCGAGATCGACGCCTTCATGCGCACGCCCGAAGGCAGCACCGTGATGCGCCGCGCCTTGATGACTGCGATTGCGGCTGAACTCTCCGGCGGCCCGGGCGTGGAAGATCCCGCCTTCGCCGACACGCTGATGAACGGGATGAGCGACCGCGAACTCCTCGCGTGGATTCGCTTCGGCGGCAGCGAAGCGGGCCAAGCCTTCGTGCGCGATAGCTCCTGGATCGGCGAACGCATGAAAACCCTCGCCGCCGAAATCCTCGCCCCCGCGCTCCCCGCCACGCTCGCACGCTTCCAAGCCAACGTCTGCGAAACGCTCGGCAACGATTGCAGCGAAGACCGGCTCTAAACCTCGCGCACCACCACGCCGCGCGGCTGGCCGATGATTGCGGTGCGCGCCATGCCGATGAAGAGGCCGTGCTCAACGACGCCCGGAATGCGTTTCAGCGCGTCCGCAAGCGCTTGCGGATCGGGGATCGCGAGCGCCTTGGCGTCGAGAATGTAATTGCCGCCATCGGTGATGAAGGGCTTCGATTTTGCGCCCGCTTCGCGAAGCGAAACCTCCGCGCCCTTGCAGCCCGTCGCGCGCAACGCTTCGAAGATGCGCCGCGCGGCAAGTGAAAACCCAAACGGCGTGACTTCAACCGGCAACGGAAACGCGCCCAGCGTTTCAACCTCTTTGCCATCATCGGCGATGACGATGAAATGGTCGCTCGCCGCCGCAACGATCTTCTCACGCAGCAGCGCGCCGCCGCCGCCTTTAATAAGCCGCAGCTGCGGATCGATCTCGTCGGCGCCATCGATCGCGACATCGATCTTCGCGACGTGGTCGACTTCCACGATCGTCACGCCCGCCGCAGCGGCTTGCGCGCGCGTCGCTTCCGATGTCGGCACGCCCTGCACGCGCAGCCCTTGGCGGACGCGCTCACCCAAGAGCCGCACGAAATGCGCCGCCGTCGATCCGGTGCCGAGCCCCAGCACCATGCCGTCCTTGACGTAATCGAGCGCCGCCGCCGCCGCGTTCATCTTCGCCAGATCCGCGCTCATGATTTAACCCCGCCGTCGACCGGATGCGCCGCACGCCAACGCTCCAAGCGTTGGGCCGCTGAAGATTGCTCAGCCAGCGCTCGCACGCTCACCCAAACGCCATCGGCGTTCCAAGTGGCGTCGCGATTGCTGAAGCGCTCAACGCGATAGCCCTGACTTTCGAGCCAAGCAGTGCGCTTCGCGTCATGCGCGATCTGATCGGACTCACTGTGCCCTGCACCGTCAACTTCAACGACCAGCCGCGCAGGATGCGAAACGAAGTCCAGCACGTACGGACCGAACGGCGCCTGTCTGCGCCAATTGAGCGCGCGCAGCTCGCCTGAGCGTAAGGTGCGCCACATGCTCTTCTCAGCGTCCGTCAGCTTCGCGCGCAAACGCCGTGCAAGCGTGCGCCCCGGCTCCCCCTCGATGGGGGAGCTGTCATCGCGCAGCGATGACTGAGGGGGTGATGCGAGCGTCGGTGCAGGCAAAGCCTCAAGAGGCTCACCCGCAACGTCGCGGGCCTCACCCCCACCAGCCGCTGCGCGGCTTGCCTCCCCCATGGAGGGGGAGGCGGGGCGATGCGCCTTTGTCATTTCTTGTTGGCTTTCGCGGCCAGTTTCTTCGCGCGGAAAGCGTCGGCCCAGCCCGGGAGATCGACTTGGCGGGCGCGGCCGACGGCGAGCGCGCCGGGCGGCACGTTCTTCGTCACCACGCTGCCGGAGCCGGTATACGCGCGCGCGCCGATTGTCACCGGCGCAACGAGCGCGGTGTCCGAGCCGATGAACGCGTCGTCTTCGATCGTGGTGCGGTATTTGTCATAGCCATCGTAATTGCAGAAGATCGCGCCCGCGCCGATGTTGACGCGCTGGCCGACATCGCCATCGCCGAGATAGGCAAGATGGCTCGCCTTCGTACCGTCGCCGATCTTCGAATTCTTGACCTCGACGAAATTGCCGATATGCACATGCGCGCCGAGTTCAGCGCCGGGGCGAAACCGTGAGAACGGCCCGATCTGATTGTCCGCGCCGATCTTCGCGCCCGTAAAGTGCGAGAACGCGTTGATGCGCGTGCCGGACGCAACCGACACGTTGGGCCCGAAATAGACGTGCGGCTCGATCACGACGTCCTGGCCGATCACCGTGTCATGCGAAAAGTAGACGCTCGCCGGATCGAGCAGCGTCACGCCCGCTTCC
Organism: uncultured Caulobacteraceae bacterium; assembly: GCA_964564595.1. Lineage (GTDB taxonomy): Bacteria > Pseudomonadota > Alphaproteobacteria > Caulobacterales > Aquidulcibacteraceae > JBEVOS01. Next base: position 32,620 of record CAZMCA010000014.1, on the reverse strand, counting down.
ATCGCCGCCACACGCATGCGCTTTTGAAACGCGCCCTCCGCCTCCGCGAGATCGACGCGCGAATTGACGCCCATCACCTCGGCCTCATCGGCCACCGCCACATGCGTCGCAAACCCAGCCGAGCGCGCGAGGCCGACGACGTCTGTCAGATAATATTCCTTCTTGGCGTTCTCGTTGCGCACCATCGAGAGGAGCTGGAACAGCACCTTCTTGTCCGCGCAGATCACGCCCGAATTGCACAGAGTGAGTTTGCGCTCTTCGTCGCTCGCGTCGCGCTCTTCGACGATGCGCGCGATCTCGCCCGCCTCATTCAGCACCAGGCGCCCATAGCCGTGCGGATCGGCCGCTTCGAAGCCAAGCACCGCAAGCCCGCCACGCGCAGCGCGCAGCGCGAACAATGTGTCGATCGTCTCGGGACGGATCAGCGGGCAATCGGCGTAGGTGATGACGACATCGCCCGCGAACGCGCCCAACGCCTCTTCCGCGGCGCGCACGGCGTGCCCGGTGCCTTGCGGGGGATCCTGCACCGCCGTCGAGCCCGCGCCGAGCCGCGCCACGGCCCGCTCACCCACCGCCGGCGCGTGCGCGCCCACCACCACGATCGTCTTCTCGCAGCCAAGCGCGAGCGCGCTGTCGATCGCCCAATCCAGCATCGCGCGCCCGCCCACCGCGTGCAGCACCTTGGGCGTGGCCGATTTCATCCGCGTGCCCTGGCCCGCGGCCAGGATGATCGCGGCCCGCGCAGTGGTCATAAGTCAGTGTCCTGCTTGTTCGAATCCGCCGCCGGTTCTAGCTGAAAGGCGCTGGCCGCGCGACCGAGGGCGCCCCCAAGAGCCAGCTCCGGAGCTTTGTTATGTCGTATGGCGCCTTGCCGCCGGGCGCGCCGCTCGCCGGTTCGCTCGCGGACGCAACGATCGTGTTCGACCTGGACGGCACCCTTGTGGATACCGCGCCCGATCTGATGCGCGCCCTGAACGAAACGCTCGATCTGGAAGGCCTGCCGCACCCGCCGTCGTCGCAGGTCAAAAAGCTCGTGGGCCAGGGCGCGCGGGCGCTGATCGAGCGCGGGGCCGCCTATGCCGGCGCCCGGTTCTCCACAGACCGGATCGACCAGCTGACGGCCGCGTTCATCGAGTTCTACCGGGCCGACATCGCGGGCAAGAGCCGCCCCTATCCGGGCGTCGAGGGCGCGCTGACGCAGCTCGCCGCCGCCGGCGCGAAGCTCGCGGTGTGCACCAACAAGCGCACCGACCTTTCTGTGCAATTGCTCGAAGCGCTCAAACTCGCAGGCCGGTTCTCCGCCATCGTCGGCGCGGACGCGGTCTCCGATCGCAAGCCGCACCCGGATCACTACCGCGCCGCCGTCTCGCGCGCGGGCGGCGTGGTGCGCCGCTCGCTCATGGTCGGCGATAGCGCAGCAGACGTAGCGGCCGCGAAGGGCGCAGGCGCGCCCGTCGTCGTCGTCAAATTCGGTTATGCGGATGAAGCGCCAGAAAGATTAGGCGCGGACGCTCTCGTATCTAGGTACGAAGAGCTCCCGCGCCTTGCACGCAGCCTTCTTGCCGCGTGATCAGTTATCTTTGAACAGCGTAGTCGTTCTGACTACGCGATTTGCTTCTGCTTCTTCGGCTCGTTGTCTTCCGGCTTCCGGCGGGACGGGAACCCGTTGACCATATCGCTGCGCACATCGGTGCGCGCCGAACGCATCGCCGCGACGAAACCTGCTTCAATGAGCTTGATCTCAACGTCGTAGCCTTTGTCGCGCCAGTACTCTTCGATTTTGTTTTTCAGACGCCGGGCGCCGTCGGCGTTGCAGAAATCGTGATCCATCATCTCTCACTCCGATTCATCGGCGACGCTTTTGATGAGGCCGCCAATGTCACCGCTGCGCGGTACCGCCTCCGCGCCGGCTTCAGCCCTTCAACCGCCCTTCTGTGGTTGATGTTCCTCTCGGGAAGCGGCGGGGTTATGGCGAATTCGCAGAAACCACGCCCCATTCCCGCCACAGGCGAATGCACGGCGCGCGATGAAGCGCGGTTCCAATATTTCCCTCTCATCACAGAGGTTTGGAAAGCGCGCCGCGAGTTAGACCGCGCCGAGCAGCCACGCCGCGCCCACAGCGATTGCGCCGCCGATCATAAGGCTTAGCAAAGCGGTGAACCGCCAGAACCGAACGCTGCGATGAAGGTGCGCAACGCGTGGGTTATGGCGATCGGTCTTCAAGGCGTAGGGCATAGAGGCGCAACGGCGCGCCGCTGGCTCGGTTCCCGCGCACGCCAGCCGGTCCGCGTGCGCAACGAAGCGCTACCCAAACTAGGTCAGCGCAAAGCCTTTGTAGCCCTGGTTCACCGCGTCGCGCACTTTGCCGCGATAGTTCACGCCGACATACGGCATGAACACGCGCGGTTTGCCGGGGATGTTCGCGCCCATGTACCAGGAATTGGCCTGCGGAAAGAGCGTGACGTGGGCTGCCTTGTTCACGTGCGCGGCCCAACGTTCCTGTGCTTCGTGCGTCGCTTCGATGCGCGCTTTGTCGTTCGCGCGCATATACGCGATCGTCTCGCTCACCCATTCCACGTGGTGCTCGTTCGAGCTGATCATGTTCGAGAGCACAGACGGGCTGCCCGGCCCGGTGAGCGTGAAGAGGTTCGGCAAGCCCGCAACCATGAGCCCGAGATACGCTTTGGGCCCATGCTCCCACGCCTTGCGCAGCGTGCAGTGATCGGAGCGAATATCGATCGCCATCAGCGCGCCGGTCATCGCATCGAAGCCGGTCGCGAACACGATCGCATCGACCTCATACTCAACACCGGCTGACGTCCGCACGCCCGCCGCCGTGATCTCCACGATCGTCTCATCGCGCGCATCGACGAGCGTGACGTTGTCGCGATTGTAGGTCTCGAAATAATCGGTATCGACGCAGATGCGTTTCGTGCCCATCGGGTGATCGTGCGGCAACAGCTTTGCGGCGACTGCCGGATCCTTTACCCGCGCCGCGATCTTGCCGCGCACGAAGTCGGACGCGACGTCGTTGATCCCCTTGTCGACCAGCATCATCGGAAAACCGAGCCATCCCGTGCCCGTGCTCGCGTTCCAGAAGTCTTCGAGGCGCGCGGCCATCTCGTCTTTCGAGAGCGGCGCCGGCCGTGGCGGCGCCGGCTGGGCCACATTGGCCGCACGCTGCGCCGCGCCCGGCGCTTCGGTCACATCGACGCCGGCGCCGCGCAGCGTGCGAATGTAGGTCGGGAAGTTGTCGATGAACGCTTGGCGCTCTTGGTCGCTCAGCGGGCGGTTGTTGGCCGGCACGGAGAAATTCGGCGTGCGCTGAAACACGGTCACGTGCGCGGCCTGCGCCGCAATCTCCGGCAACGATTGAATGCCGGAAGAGCCAGTGCCGATCATCGCGACGCGCAAGCCGGTAAAGTCCACGCCCTCATGCGGCCAGCGGCCCGTGTGGTACGACGCGCCCTTGAACGCGTCAGCGCCCTTGATGTCCGGCTCGCGCGGCATCGAAAGGCAACCCGTCGCCATGATGCAGAATTGCGCGGTGACGACGTCGCCGCGATCGGTCGTCACGGTCCAAACGTTCGCCGCGTCATCGAACACCGCCGAAACAACTCCGGTCTCGAACGCGATGTTCGGGCGCAGCGCGAACTTCTCCGCCACGTACTGCGCGTACCGCAGGATTTCCGGCTGCGTCGCGTATTTCTCGCTCCATCGCCACTCGTGCAGCAGCTCTTGCGAGAACGTGTAGGAGTACGACAAGCTCGGTATGTCGCAGCGCGCGCCGGGATACCTGTTCCAGTACCAAGTCCCGCCCACATCGGCGGCCTTGTCGAACGCCTGAACCGTGAGCCCCAGTTCGTCGCGCAGCTTGTGCAGCATGTACATGCCGCCAAACCCGGCGCCGACGATCACCGCATCGACCTGCGCATGGATTGCCGCGCGCGGCGCCTTTGACGGTTCGGCCAAAGCTCTCTCCCAGATTGCGGCTCTGACGGGCCGCCGCCCCATGAGTTGAGGTCCGCGCCCAGTATACGGCAGCTATTGGTGCGACCGCCAGCGCGCCCCGCCTGGCGTGACCGGCGTCGCTCCACACCGGTCCCGCTCATGCTAGGTTCCACGGAGCGCCGGGGGGCGCGTTTGGGGGAAGCCGATGGCGGACGGCGCCTATAAGTTTCGCGCGTTCTTGAGCTACAGCCGCAAGGACGAGGCCGCCGTGCAGCGCCTCCATCGCCGGCTCGAAGCGTTCGATATTCCGCGCGCGCTGCGCAAGGAAAACGTGCGCCGCCTCGGCCGCGTCTTCCGCGACAAGGACGAACTCGCCGCCGCCGCCGAACTCGGCGCCGAGCTCACCGAGAAGATCAACGCCACCGAATTTCTGATCGTGTGCTGCAGCCCTGCCGCCGCCGCCTCGCATTGGGTCAACGCGGAAGTCGAAGCCTTCATCGCCGCGCACGGTACAGATCGCGTGCTCGCCGCGATCATGGAAGGCGAGCCGCACGAGGTGTTTCCGCCAGCCTTGCGCGGACGCGAGCCGCTCGCCGCGGACTTCCGAAAAACCGGCGACGGTGAAGATCTCGGCTTCCTCAAACTCGTCGCCGGCATTCTCGGCGTCGATCTCGGCGAGTTGCGTGACCGCCAAGCCGCCGCCGAACGCGCGCGCACGCGCAACCGCGCCATCCTTGCGGGCGTGTTCGCCGTTCTCGCCGTCGTCGCCGGCATCAGCGCCGCCGTCGCGGTCGAGCAATCGAAGCGCGCCACCACGATGGCGACCGAAGCGATCGATATCGGCGCCGGCGTCGTCGGCAAGGCCGACGATCTCTCCCGCCGCTTTGGCGTGCCGACGAGCGCCGTCGAAGATCTCCTCAACTTCGCTGAAGCGCGGTTCGCGCGTCTGTTCGCCGAAGGCGTCAAAACGCCGGAACTGCAACGCCAGCGCGCGACTGTGCTGGTGCAATTTGCCGAACTCTACGGCCGCATCGGCCAGAGCGAAACGCAGCGTGCAAACGCACCAGAGGCGCTGGCGCTGTTCGAGCGCTTCCCGCCCGATCAATTGCGCACGCTCGACTACGTCCGCGCGCTCGCCGCGGCCGGGCAGGCCGAGCTCGCGCAAGGCCGCTCCGCCGAAGCCGAGAGCTACACCAACCGCGCGATCGACGCCGCCCGCGCCATGATCGCCGACATTCCCGACGCGCGCCTTGGCCGCGTCTGGCTCGCCGGCGCGCTCCAGCGCCAAGGCGAAATTCACATGAACGCCGGCCGCGCGCCCGAGGCGCTGCCGCTCTTCACCGAAACGGTCGCGCTGCTTGAGCCCGTGCGCGCCGCCGCGCCGAACGACGATGTCGCCAACACGAACTACCTCACCGCGCTCGATTGGCTGGGCGGCGCCCAGGCCGCCACGCGCGATTTCGACGCCGCGGCCGCCACGCTCACCCGCGCCGTCACCGAAGCGCGCGCCTGGAGCGCGCGCCGGCCCGACAGCCTGCCGGCACGCTCAACGCTCGGCTCTTCGCTGATGAAGCTTGGCCAAACGCTCGTCGATCAAGGCAAACACCGCGAAGCGCGCGCGCCCTTGATGGAAAGCGTCGCCATCGCCCGCGCGCTCTCGGCCGCCGATCCGCGCGACGCTGGGCTCAGGCGCGATCTCGCGCTCCGGCTCATGCTGGCGGCGAACGCGCTCTTGGAGACCGGCGAGAACGCAACGCCGCTCATGGTCGAAGCGATCGACATGGGCCGCACGCTGGTGCGCGAAGACCCAACCAACATGCAGGTCAAGGAAACGCTCGCCCGCATGCTCGCCGTGCGTGCTGGGCGCTTCTCCGATGCGCGCCAGGCCGCGCAAGCGCGCCCGCTCTACCGGGAGATCGTCGCGCTCCGCCGCGATCTACGCGCCGCCGCGCCCGCAAACGCGCCCCAGCCCGCACGCGATCTTGCTTACGCGCTCGAACTTGCCGCCGACCAGAGCGCGCAATTGCAAGACCTGCCGTCAATGCTCGGCGCCTATGGCGAAGCCGCAACGCTCCGCCGCGCCGCGCTCGCCAGCGCGCCAAACAACGCTGAAGACCAGCGCGCGCTCGCCGCTGTTCTGCACGCGCTCGGGCTCACCAAGAAGTTCAACCAGGATTCGCCCGGCGCTATCGCCGCGCTCACCGAAGCCGCGCGCATCCGCACCGCGCTTGCCAACGCCAATCCGCGCGACGGCGCGATCGCCTTCGCCGCCGCCGAGAGCTATCAGCAAGCAGCCGTCGTCCAATCAGCTACCGATGGCGACGCCGCCCGCGCCAGCTTCGACGCTGCGCGCACGCTGCTCCGGCGCATCGTGGCGGAAAATCCAAGCAACGCCGCCTACGCCGACTCGCTGCGGCGCACCGAAGAGGTCATCGCTTCGATCGATGCGTACCGCGCCAGCCAGCGCGAAGGCGCCCCGCCGCAAGCGCCTGCCGAAACGCCGGCGCCTGCGCCCGCGCCATAGGCCGCGCATGGATTTTCGCATCCGCCCCGAAGGACCGCGCGACCACGCCGCGATCTACGACATAACCAAGCGCGCCTTCGCGCCGATGCCGTTCTCCGATGGCAAGGAGCCTAATCTCATCACGGCGTTGCGCGAAGCGGGCGCGCTCAGCCTCTCGCTCGTCGCCGAGCAAGAGGCGCGCATCATCGGCCACGTCGCGCTCTCGCCGGCTGCGCACGAAAGCGGCGCGCAAGGCTGGTTCGCGCTCGGCCCGATCTGCGCCGAGCCCGCGCTGCAACGCCGCGGCCTCGGCGGCGCGCTCATCGCCGCGGCGCGCGCCTGGATGGAAACGCAGGGCGCGCAAGGCTGCATCCTCACCGGCGACACGCGCTACTACACGCGCCACGGCTTCCGCCCGTCCCCAGCCCACGCGCCGGCGCAAGAACCGGCCGAACACTTCATGATCCTGCCGCTCGCTGGCCCCATCCCAGAAGGCCGCTTCGCGTTTCATCCCGCGTTCTACGGCTGAGCAGCGCCTTCGCGCGCCTTGCGCAGGATCAAGTGGCCGGCGCCGCAGGCCGCCAGAATGCAGGGCGAACAGGAGGCGCGCGATGGCCCTGCAAGTCTACGAATTCGACGCTGCGCAATATCTCCAGGACAACGCCGCCATCGAGGCCTACCTCGAAAACGCCAAGCGCACCGGCACGCCCGAGGAAATCGAGGAGGCTAACGCAGTCGCCGCCCGCGCCCGCGCGCAAATCGAAATGCGCGCGCGCAAGGCCGCGCGCTAACCGCCCGCAGGCTTGCTCTCACCAGCGCAATCGCGCCGATTTCAGCCTCGTTGCGCACGGCCTTGCGCCGCGCGCGCGATGCGGCACAGGATGCGTCGATAGAGAGACCGCGCGACGCGGCGAAGGCGGGGCAAGAGATGAGCGAGTTCGCTACACCGGACGATCGGGTTCTAAGCCGCCTGCTCTTTTTCTCCGACGCTGTGTTCGCGATCGTGCTCACGCTCCTCGTGCTTGAGCTGCGCGTGCCAGCGGCGCATGGCGCTCAGGCGATGGCGCAGGCGCTGATTGCGCTCGCGCCGCACTTCATCGCCTTTGGCGCGAGCTTTGCGCTCACCACGATCTTCTGGGCCGCGCACCTAGCCATCATGCGCCGCCTGCAGCACTTCGACTGGCCCGTCGTCTGGGCGAACGCCCTGTTGCTGCTTGTGATCGCGCTGATGCCGTTCGCATCCGCGCTGCTGGGCGAGGGCACGGCCTTTGCGGTTTCCTGGCAAGTCTACTGCGTCGTCCTGATCGCGGCCTCGCTTGCGCAAACCCTTCTCGTGCTCGTTGTGATGCGCGACGGCGGGCGCCTCATTGGCGGGGCGACCTTGCGAGAAATCCTCTGGCGCACGTTGCGGGCGCTCTCTCCTGGAATCGCGTTCGCCGCCGGCCTCGTGCTCGTCATACGCGGCCAATACGCGCTCTCGGCGGTTTGCGGCCTCCTCATCCCGGTGATCCTGGTGGTGAGCAACGTGCTGTTCGGGCCACGGCGCTCAAAACCGGCGGAGCCAGAGCCAGCGGCCTGATGGTGGGCGCGACAGGGATTGAACCTGTGACCCCCTCGGTGTGAACGAGGTGCTCTCCCGCTGAGCTACGCGCCCTTGAGCGTTGGGCTTTGCGCCCCGCGTCAGGAGGCGGTCGTTTAGGGGCGCGCCGCGCGCGGCGTCAAGCGCGCCCTCCTGGCCGATCACGAAACAGTGGCCACGCGCCGCACGCGCTTGCGCTTGACCAGCGCGGCGGGGCGGGCGAGAAACCGGCCTCCTGAGAATTATTCGCAACAAGGGCCGTTATGATCCTGCGCCGCGCCGCCATTGCTTCCGCGCTCGCCTTCGCGCTCGCCGCCGCCGTCGCCGCGTGCGGCCAGACAGGCGCCACGGGCGCCGCGCCCCAGGCCGGCGGCGTCGTGAACGTCTATTCCGCGCGCCACTACGACAGCGACAAAGCGATCTACGACGCGTTCACCGCCAAGACCGGCATCGAAGTCCGCCAGCTGCAATCGAACGCGGATCAATTGCTGCAGCGCCTCGAAGCCGAAGGCGACGCCACCCAGGCCGATCTCATCGTCACGGTCGACGCGGGCGTGCTGAACCGCCTCGCCGAAGCGAACGTGCTGCAAGCCGTCGATACGCCCGCGCTGCGTGAAGCCGTGCCGGCGCGCATGCACGATGCGCAAAACCGCTGGTGGGCGTTCTCCAAACGCGCGCGCGTGATCGCCTACCGGCGCGATGCGTTCACCGGAACGAACACGCCGCCGCAATCGATGAACGATCTCGCCAACCCGCGCTATCGCGGCCAGATCTGCGCGCGCTCGTCCACGAACCCGTACAACCTCTCGCTTCTCGCCGCGCGCATCGAGCGCGATGGCGAGCCGGCAGCCCTCGCTTGGGCGCGCGGCGTGCGCGCCAATTTCGCGCGCGATCCGCAAGGCGGCGACACCGATCAGCTGCGCGCGATGGCCGCTGGCACGTGCTCGCTCTCGATCGTGAACCACTATTACATGGCGCGTCTCGCCGCCTCGGCCGATCCGGCCGATCAAGCCGTCGCGCAAGCGATCGGCCTCGTCTTCCCGGCAGACGGCGTGCACGTGAATGTCTCCGGCGGCGGCGTGGGGCGCTATGCGCCCAACCGCGACAACGCTGTGGCGCTCCTGGAATTCCTGGTGAGCCCCGAAGCGCAAGCGATGTTCCCGGCTGGCAACGAAGAGCTGCCCGTGCGCGCGGGCGTCCCCGTTACGCCGCAGCTTGAAGCCATCGGCGCGACGAACTTCACCGAAGAAACCGTCCCGCTGCCCGCACTTGGCACACGCCAAGCGGAAGCGGCGCGCGTGTTCGAGCAAGCCGGCTGGCGATGAGCGCTGCGGCGCCGCGCGCCATCGTCAAAACGCTCGGCATCGGCGCTGCGCTGATCTGCGCGGCGCCCGCGCTCGCGGTCGTCGTCCTCGCTTTCACCCGCGCGCCCGATACGGCGCTCGCCGCGACGTTGTTTTCCGACGCTGTCGCCGGCACGCTTGGCCTGATGCTCGTCGGCGGCGGCGGCGCAATCGTGTTTGGCGCAGCCGCGGCGTGGCTCGTGACGCTCTGCGCATTTCCTGGGCGCAGCGCGCTCGAATGGATGCTGGCGCTGCCGCTCGCGGCGCCGCTCTACGTCCTCGCTTACGCCTATGCCGGCCTCACATGGCCCGGCGGCCCGTTCGCTTCTTTTCCGATCACCGGCTTCTGGGGCGCAGCGTTCGTCTACGCGCTCGGCGCCTATCCTTATGTCTATCTCGCCGCGCGCGCATCTTACGCATCGAGTTCGGTGTGTGCGCTTGAGGCCGCGCGCACGCTCGGCGCAACGCCGGCCGCGCTTTTTACGCGCGTTGCGGCGCCGCTCGCCTGGCCGGGCATCGCGGCCGGCGGCGCGCTCGCGATGATGGAGATCGCGGCCGACTATGGCGCGGCGCAACATTTCGGCGTCACCACGCTCGGCACCGCCGTCTTCCGGGCCTGGTACGATTACGCCTCGCCCGAACTCGCGCTCCGGCTCGCCGCGCTCCTTGTGCTTGGCGCGGTCGCGTTCTTGATGATCGAGCGTTGGGCGCGCGGGCGGCGCGGCTATGCCGGCGGCTCGGCGCGCTGGCGCCCGCTGCCGCGCTATACGCTTTCCCCGTTCGCGCGCTGGGGCGCCTTCGCGTTCTGCGCCGCGCTCGTAACGCTCGGCGCGCTCTTGCCGATCGCGTGGTTCGCGCGCGGCGCGCTTTTCATCGATGCGGATTTCACCGCCCTCGCCGGCCCGCTCTTCACCTCGCTGACGCTCGCGGCGGGCGGCGCTGCGCTCACGCTCATCCTCGCCTTCATCGTGGCCGCCGCTGCGCGCGCGCGGGACGCGAGCGGGCGCGCGGCGCTCTTTGCGGCCAACAGCGGCTACGCCGCGCCCGGCGCCGTCATCGCGCTGGGCGCCATCTCACTGATCGCGCTCGCGCGCGAAGCGGGGTTCGTCGGCGGCATGGGCTTTGCGCTTTCCATCGGCGCGCTCTTGTGGGCCTACGCGGCGCGCTTTGCCGCCGCGGGCGCGCAGCCGATCGAAGCGGGGCTCGAGCGTTTATCGAGCGGCGTCGATAACGCAGCGCGCACGCTGGGCGCCTCGGCGTGGCGGCGGCTCACCGGTGTCGATCTGCCGATCGCGGCGCCGAGCGCGCTCGCCGCCGCGCTCATCGTGTTCGTGGAAATCCTGAAAGAACTTCCCGCGACGCTGATCCTGCGCCCATTCGACTTCGATACGCTCGCCGTGCGCGCCTATTCCTATGCCAGCGACGAACGCTTGCAGCAGGCCGCCGCGCCCGCGCTTCTCATCACGCTCGCGGGCGTCTTGCCGATCGTCTTCTTCACGCGCGCCGTCACCAAGGCTAGAGCGGGCGCGCATGCCTGAGCCGACCGCCGCCGCCATCACGCTCACGAACGTCACGCGCCGCTACGGCGCGCGCGCGGTGGTCGATAACGTCTCGCTCACCGCGCCCGCGGGCCAAGTGCTCGCGCTGCTCGGCCCGTCCGGCTCAGGCAAAAGCACGATCCTTCGGCTGATCGCGGGGCTTGAACCGGTGGATGCGGGCGAAGTGGGACTCGGCGGGCAAACGGTTTCCACGCGCGCGCACACGCAACCGCCCGAGCAGCGCCGCGTCGGCTTCGTGTTTCAAGACTACGCACTCTTTCCGCACCTGAGCGCCGGCGCCAACGTCGCGTTCGGCCTTCCGCATCTGTCGCGCGCCGAGCGGGACTCGCGCGCGCTGCAATGGCTCGGGCGCGTGGGCCTCGGCGCACGCGCGCAAGCCTATCCGCACGAGCTTTCCGGCGGCGAACAACAGCGCGTCGCGCTCGCCCGCGCGCTCGCGCCCAGCCCGCGCGCCGTGCTGCTGGATGAGCCGTTCTCCGGCCTCGATCCTTCCTTGCGCAGCGAGTTGCGCGACGTTGCGCTCGCCGCCATCGCCGAAGCGCGCGCCACCGCGATCTTCGTCACGCACCACGCCGATGAAGCGCTGCTGGTGGCCGACCGTCTCGCCGTATTACGCGATGGGCGCGTGCTGCAAGAAGCGTCCCCGCGCGAGGTGTACGCCGCGCCCGCCAACGCGGAGACCGCCGCCGCCCTCGGTCCGGTCAACACGTATGACGCGATGGTGCAAAACGGCGTCGCGCAAACGCCGTTCGGAAACGTCGCCGCCGCGCTGCCGGACGGCGCATTCGCGCGCGTGGTGGTGCGCGCCGAAGCGATCGCACTGACCGATGGCGCCTCCGTCCGCGTGATGGACCGGCGCCCGCAAGGCCACGCCGATCTGGTGCGCCTCGAAGCAAGCGGCGGCCTCGAATGGCGCGCGCTCATCCCCGCCAACGCGCCGTCACGCGAGCGCGCCAATCTTGTGCTCGACCCCGCCGGCGCGTTCGTGTTCGCGCTCTAGCGGGCGCTGCCCGCCGGCGCGCAGCCGCCGTAATATTCCGTCTCGCCCATCGGCGCAGACGAACTCCAGCCTGCATCGCCGGTTGCGCGATTGATCGTGAACGGGCGCTCGTCCATTTCGAACAGCGTGATCACATCGCCCTCGATGCGCGCGATCGGCCGCTCACGTCCAACGATGAAGAGCCGCCACGGATCGGCCTCGCCGCGCCCGGTCCACGCCTCGCTCACCGTCACCTGGCGCACGGTATAGGTATTGCCGAGTGAGGACATGTTGAGCTGAAACGCGACCTGCGCCTGGCTCTCGATCATCAAAGGGCCGGCCAGCATCGAATAGGTGAGATCGCACGTGAGCGTATCGCGCGGCGCGCCGCTGCACGCGCCCAGCAGCGCCGACAGCGCCACAACGATCATCCCCGCCCGTTTCATGGCGCGCCGATTACGACGCTTGCGTCTCAGTTTTGTGACGGCCGCTGGCGAACGCCGCGATGAGCGCCGCGACCAGTAGCCCCAGCAGCACAAGATTGAACGGTTGGCCAGGCACGGTCACCGGAAGCGAGCGATAGAGATAGAGGTTCACGACGCCGAGCGCCGTCGTCGCCGCCTGTAGCGCCAGAAACAGCGTCACCAGATCGCGCCGCGCTGCGATCACGAATGCCTGGAACGCGCCCATCACCATTTGCGAAAAGCCGAGCGAGGCGAACAGCGCGATGATCGTTTGCCTGTTGGTCGAAAGATCTAGCCCCGCGATCGAGTGCGCGCCGCCATCGGGCGCGAACACATGAATGGCGCCGCGCCCGAGATTGATCAGCGCGCAGAGCGCCAGCACGCCGATCGCGAACGCACGCATCAGCGCGCCGCCTTCGCGACACGGTCTATCAGCGCCGCGATCTCCGCCGGGCTATCTTCCTGCAGGAAGTGGCCGCCATGCAGCGTCACGTGCGGCTGGCCCTTCGCGCCCGGCACCCGCTCTTGAAACACCGCCTCGCCGCCCTTCGTGACCGCGTCGCCATCGCTGAACGCGGTGACGAACGGCTTCTTGAAGCGCGCCAGCACTTCCCACGCCGCTTTGTTCTCCGCGACCGAGCCATGCTCCGGCGTAATCGGCACGAGCTTGGGAAATTCCCGCGCGCCTTCCTTGTAGCTTTCGTCCGGAAACGGCGCGTCATACGCAGCGCGCTCGGCGTCGCTCAAATCGCGCGCGCAGCCGCCGGTGAGAATGCCGCCGATCGGCATTTGTGGCACGCTCTGGCTGAACTGCAGCCAATTGTTGAAACCCTCGCTCCAGCCCGTGCCGACAGGCAGCCCCGTGTTCGCGACGATCACCGCCGCGAAGCGCTCCGGAAACGCCGCGACCAAGCGCAAGCCAATCAGCCCGCCCCAATCCTGGCAGAACAGCGTGATGTTCTTCAGATCGAGCTGCGTCAGCCACGCGCTCATCCACGCAACGTGCCGCTCATAGGTATAGTCCGTGCGCGCCGCAGGCTTATCGGAGCGGCCAAAGCCAATCAGATCGGGCGCAATCACGCGATGGCCGTTCGCGACGAGCGGCGGAATGATCTTGCGATAGAGATACGCCCAGCTCGGCTCGCCATGCATCAACAGCGTGACCGGCGCATCGCGCGGGCCTTCATCGACGTGATGCACGCGCAGCTTCGTGCCGTCGCCATCGACGACCTCGCTGTAATGCGGCGCGAACGGAAAATCGGCCAGATCCGCAAAGCGTTCGTCCGGCGTGCGCAGCACCTTCATGGCGCCCTCCCTGATTGTGGCACGTTGAGTGCCACAA
>CAZMCA010000014.1:0-18800 GCA_964564595.1 uncultured Caulobacteraceae bacterium | reverse complement strand
TCGAGGTTGCGGTCGCGCCACTTCAAGCGCCAGCACAGATGCGGCCCCGTCGCGCGGCCTTCATGCCCGACAGCACCGATCACTTGGCCCTGCGTGACCACATCGCCTTCGCGCACGTCGAGCCGGCTCATGTGCAGGTACATCGAGATCAGACCCTGGCCGTGATCGATGAACACGAGGCCGCCTTCGTAGTGCATGTCCGGATTGGCGAGCGAAACGACACCGCCGGCCGGCGCGCGGATCGGCGTGCCGTCGGGCGCGGCGATATCGACGCCGTAGTGCGGCGTGTTCGGCACGCCGTTCAGAATTCGCCGGTTGCCCCATGAGGAGGATACGCGCCCATCCGCCGGGATCACGAAGCCATCGAGCCAGCCTTCGACCGCCGCGCGGCTCGCAAAGCCGCGGTTCTTGATATCGCGCTCGCGCGCGATGCGTTCGAGCACCGCCGGATCGGTCGGCGTCACGGTCTGTTGCGGCAACCCATTCACGCGTTGCTCGCCGAACGTGCGCGCGGAAATCGGCAGCGCTTGCGCGACGACCTCGCCGCCGCTGCGCGCGGAGACGTTGGTGTTGCCCTCGGCAAAACGATCGAACCCGATCACCGCCCAGCCTTGCGCATCGGCCGCACCGCGCGCTTCGCCATCGACCGTGATTTGCGCGCCCGGCAACGTGCGGCAAAGCGCGATGCCGCCCTGCACGAACGCGCCTTCACAGCGGAGCGAGAGCGACGTTGGCGCCGGCGCCAAAGTTGGCGGCGGCGGTGTTGGCGCTGGGATCGCGACGACCGGCGGCGTCGCCACCGGCGGCGCTTCTGCTTGCGGCGCCGGCGGCTGCGCAGCGGCGCACGCTGTCATCGCAAGCGTGAACACAAGCGCGCAAACGCCTCCCCTCCCCGCGAGGGGAGGGGGAAGGGGGTGGGGTGAATCACGACGATCGGTTTTGAGGACGATCGCGCGCAAACGATGCATCAGCGGCAGACGTAGGGCTTCACCCCGCCCCCTGCCCCCTCCCCTCAATGGGAGGGGGAATGTTGCGCGCGCCATCACTTCTTCTCCGGATGCGTTTCGCGCCAGCGCTGCGTCGCTTCCGCGGGCCCGCGATAGGCTTCCTGGAGATCGACGCTCCAATATTTGAGCTCATCGAGCGGAATGCGCGCGCCCGAAACGGCGCATTTCACGTAGAGCCCCTGGCGCACAATGGTGAGTTCGTTGTCGCCATAGCGCAGCACGGCTTCGGGGCCGCCGGGATCGTACTTGTTCATGCCGGGAATGTAGCTGCTTCGGCCCGCCAAAGCACGCTCAGCGCGCTTCGAACGTTTTCCAATTGTAGGAGAGCGCCTCGCGGAAGGCGAACTTCACGAGGTGCTCCTCGATGATCTTCTGCGCCACCGCGACGCCCGCCTCGTCGCGCGCCTCGCAGCGCACGAAGAGGCCGGCCTCGTCCGCCTGCAGCGCGCACGCCCCGGTCGGCAGCGCGGCCGAGCCCGCCGAGCCATCGTCGGCCCACTCCGCCGTGACCTTGTGGCGGAAGTGCTTGCAGAGCTGGATCAGGTACTTGCGCCCCGCCGGCGTCGCCAGGGTGACCTCAGTGACGTACATGGGCGCCAAGACACCGCATTTGCGAGTCAGTCGCAAGCGAAAGCAGCGTTACACACGCGACTGTGAGGCGCCACGGGGCCCCCACTCAGGTCAAGTCCGCCGGCCTTCGGCGCATGAACGCGGGCGGCGCCTTCCAGCGCGCTGGCAAGTTCGCCTCGCCCCAACGGCAAAATTCCTGCAGCAGCGGCAGCAGCGCGGCGCCCTTCTTGGTGAGTCTGTACTCGTATCGTTTTGGCCTCGTCTCGTAGAGGCGGCTCTGAATGAGCCCATCTTCTTCCATCGCGGCCAAGCGCGCTGTGAGGATGTTGCTCGCAATCCGCTCTGGGCTCTCCAGGAAGTCCTTGAAGCGCGATTTGCCGTTCACGAGGTCGCGCAGAAGCACCAGCGTCCAACGATCGCCGATCAACTCCAAGCTCGACGCAATCGGACAACCGGAGCGAAATTCGCGGCCACCGGACGCAGCCTTCGTAGGCACGGCGCTCCCCCATTAACATGCAACTTGCAATCTACCATTTAATAGATAGGTTGCCAAAGTGTCTCACAAAGGGAGGGCATGTCAGATGTCGGCGTTTACAGGCGGCTGCCTTTGCGGCGCGGTGCGCTACTCCTGCTCAGCCGAACCGATGATGGCCGGGCACTGCCACTGCGAAGATTGCCGCCGCTCCAGCGGCTCGGGCCATTGCTCGCATCTCGTCGTGCCTGACAATAGTGTGCGTCTCACCGGCAACATGAGCGTCTATGACCGTCCCGCAGACAGCGGCAATCTCATCTCGCGCTTCTTTTGCCCCACGTGCGGCGCGCCGGTTTGTTCGCGCAACAGCGCGAACCCCGGGATGACGTTTCTGCGCGCTTCAAGCCTCGATGATCTCGAAGTGTTCAAACCGCAGATGCATGTCTACGCATCGCGCGCCGCAAGCTGGGATGCGCCAAATGCGGGCCTTCCAGCATTCGAAAAGATGCCGCCAGGCATGGGCTAAACGAAGCGCGTCTCCAAGCGCGTGATCTTGCCGCCGCGCAGCGTGAACCGGTTCACGCCACGCCCTTCGCCGCCCGGCAATCCGGGCGAGCGGCACGTCCAGGCGACGACCACTTCATCGCCCGCGACATCGATGCGATCGGTGCTGATGGTCATGTCCGGCAGCGGATGGGCCCAGCCCGCGCGCATCGTTTCCATGATCGCCGCCTTCCCGCGATGCTCGGTTGGCGCGCCGGAGAACGGTTCGATATAGACAGCGTCGTCTGCGAAGAGCGCGCTCATCTGCGCTTCGGCGGCGGCGCCGGTTTGCATGGCACGGAAGAAGTCGGCGATTGTCGGTGACGTATCGGTCATCGCGTGCTCGGCTCTATGGGTTGGAGAAAATCGTGCTGGAGGACGGCGAAATCAGCCGCATCAAAGACGCCTTGGCCGCGCTTCGATCCGAGGGCGATCGTCTCATCCCTTGGAGCGCGTTGCCGGCCCTTTCCGATGTCGGGCTAAGCGGTGTTGCGCTCACGATAGATTTGCGGGCCACGGCCGCACTCGGCGCGCCGCTGCTGGTGGCGCGCACGGCGCATGCGCCGGCGGCTTTCTGGCCGTCGCTGAGCGCGCGCGAGCAGGAAGTTGCGCGCTGCATCGCGCGCGGCCTTTCGAACAAGGAAATCGGGCGCGCTCTGCACATCAGCACCGCAACCGTCAAAGACCACGTCCATCATATTCTCCGGAAAGCGTCCTGCGCGTCGCGCGGCGCGTTGGCGGCAAAGCTCAACGCCGCCACCTAAGCGGCTGGCCGCCGCCTTGCGCAATCCATCGAAGGATGGAGCGCGCCGGATTTGTGGTTGTGGGCTAGAACAAGCTGCCCTGATCGCCTGGCGGCTTGCCGGGCTTGGCAGGCGCTTTCGGCTTCGCAACCTCCCCGGCTTCTGTTGCCGGGGCCCGCGCGCCTTCCGGCGGATCGATCATCGCGCGGCGGTGCTCTTCGTTCGCGAACGAGAGCTCCACGATCTCACCCGCCGTCAGATCACCAGCGGCGCGCACGAGCGAGCCATCTTCGCGGTGGATCATCACGAAGCCGCGCGCGAGCACGCTCTTATGCGAGAGGCTTTCGAGCATGCGCGCCGCGCCGTCGAGTTCGCCGCGCCGCTGCTTCATCGCGCGTGCGATCGCGGGCGAGAGCCGCGCCGCGGCGCGCAGCATCAACTCACGCCGCCGCCCGATATCCACGCTCAACGATTCCGGCCGCAGCCGCGCGGCGACCCGGTCGAGCTTGGCTTGCGATGCGCGCGTCGATGCAACCAGCGCGGCCGCCAGCCGCTCGCCCGCGCGATCGAAGCGTTGCGTCGCGACTTGCAACAATGTTTCTGGCCGCGGCAGGCGCGCGCTCGCGGCGCGCACTTCGGTGCGCCGCCGCTCGAGCCCGCGCACCAAGCCGCCCGCAAGCCGCCCTTGCAGCGTCTCGATGCGCTCGATCAATTCGGCGCGCACCGGCACGGCTTTTTCCGCCGCGCCCGTTGGCGTCGGCGCGCGCAAATCCGAAGCGAAGTCGATCAGCGTCGTATCCGTCTCGTGGCCAACGGCGGAGATCAGCGGAATGACGCTCGCCGCCGTTGCGCGCACGACGATCTCTTCGTTGAACGCCCAGAGATCCTCGATCGAACCGCCGCCGCGCGCGACGATCAGCACGTCCGGCCGCGGTATCGGCCCGCCAACCGGCAGTTCGTTGAGCCCACGGATTGCGCGTGCGACCTGCGCCGCCGCATCCGGCCCTTGCACCAGCACCGGCCACAACAACACGCGGCGCGGGAAGCGTTCGCCCAGGCGATGGAGAATGTCGCGGATCACCGCGCCGGTCGGCGAAGTCACCACGCCGATCACCTTCGGCAGATACGGGATCGGCTTTTTGCGGTCTGCCGCGAACAGGCCTTCTTGCGCCAGCCGCTGCTTGAGGCGCTCAAGCTGCGCCAGCAGCGCGCCCGCGCCCGCCGGCTCCATCCGGTCCGCGATCAGTTGATATTGCGAGCGGCCCGGAAACGTCGATAGCCGCCCTTCGGCGACCACTTCGAGGCCCTCCTCGGGCCGAAACTTCAGCTGCGCGACGTTGGCCTTCCACATCACGCTCGAAATCGTGGCGTTCTCGTCCTTGAGGTCGACATAGAGGTGGCCGCTTTTCGCGATCATCACGCGGCCCATCTCGCCGCGCACCCGCACGCGGTCGAACGTCGTCTCCATCGTCCGCTTCACGGCTTGGGATAATTCCGAGACCGAAAGTTCCGGGAGGTTCGTCGTCGCGGCGGCTTCCGCCATCAAATCAAGGCTTTCTGCTCAAACGCCCGGCAGCCCTGCCGGAACGGATCATGAAATCTCTATAACGCGACTCGCAGGGGCCTTCTCCCGCAAAGAGCGCTGTGGTTATTGGCGCCGCTGGGGGCGGCGCGGGGGCACGCGCACGCATGGCATTTGACGCCAACGATCTCTCGCCGATCGAGAGTCACGTCATCGAACGCACGCGGGACGGCGAGATCGCCGATTTCACGCCGATGGTCGGGCCGGACGGCGTCAAGCCGCTGATCCGCTCCGGCTTCCTGCGGCGTTTGCTCATCGGGCTGACGCCCGATTGGTCCGTCCGCATGCCCGGCGTCCGGGTACGCGGCGCGCGCATCGAGGGCGTGCTCGACCTGTCCGACTGCGCCGGCGCTGGCGGCGCGGGCCTGCCAGCCCTCGAACTGCTGAATTGCGACATTCCCGAAGCGATCGACCTCAGCCACGCGCGCCTGGCGCGCCTTGCGCTCGATGGCTCTGCGATTTCCCGTCTCACCGGCGTGCACGCGCGGTTCGACGGTCCGCTCTCGATGCGCGACCTGAGGCCGCTGATGGAAGACGGCGTGTGCAGCGTCGATCTTGAAGGCGCTGTGATCGACGGCGCGCTCGAAGCGCGCGGCGCGCAGCTCGCCTGCGACCGGACTTTGCCGGCTTCGGACGGGATCGGCGTGTTCGCGCTCAACCTCCGGAACGCGCGCGTCGCCGGCAACGTGAACCTGCGCCCAGGCTTCGTTGCGCTCGGCGGCGTTTCCGTGTTCGGCTCCGCCATCGGCGGCGTGCTCGATCTGCGCGGCGCGCGTCTTACGCTCAATCACCGCTACGCGCTCTCGGCCGGCAACGTCGAAGTCTCCGGCGCGCTCCATCTCAATGGCGGCTTCCGCGCAGAAGGCCCGATCTGGCTCCGCGCCGCGCGCCTCAAGGACGGGCTCCACTGCGATGGCGGCGCGATCGTGCTGCCGGAAGATCGCCTGAACATGGACGCGCTCAACGCAGAATCCGCCGTGATCGATGGCGGCACGCAGCTTCGCAACGGCTTCCACGCCAACGGCGCGATCAACCTCCGGGGCGCGCAAATCCGCGGCGGCGTGCTGCTCACGAAAGCCTCGCTCGAAGCGAAGAAAACCTTCGCGCTCGACCTGCGGAACGCGGTTATCGACGGCGAGGTGAGCGGCGACGTCACGGCCAAAGGAGGCGTCCGCCTTTCCGGCGCCGCCATTGCGCGCAATCTCGAATTTTCCGGCGCCACCATCACTGGTCTCAAGAACCCCGAAAAGGCCACGACCGAGTTTGCGCCAGCGGTTGAAGCCGTGAACGTGCGCGTCGGCGGCGCGCTTCGGTTTCGCGGCGCCAACATCAAAGGCGAAATCAAACTCGCCGACGCGCGCATCGATGGCTACGCGAGCTTTGGCGGGGGGCGCTTCATCAATCCCGGCCATTGGTCGATCGGCGCGCCCAACGCGAAGATCGGCGGCAACCTCACCTTCAGCCCGCCCGAAGCCGATGAAGCGCGCTTCGGCGCCAAGACCGTCATCGAAGGCGGCGCGCATTTCAAACGCAGCCGCATCGATGGCGAAGTGGTGTGGAATGGCGTCGAGCTGCGCGGCAAAGGCCCGGACAACGGCCCGCCCGCGATTTCACTTGAAGACGCACAAATCGGCCGCTCGCTCTGCGCGCTCGCGCTCACCGCCCAGAACGGCCTCATCGATCTCACCGGCGCATCGTGCGCCGCCTTGTCGGACGATCTCGGCAAAGGCTGGGGCCTTGCCTCCACCCAGATCGCGCTCGACGGGTTTTCGTATCAACGCCTCGACTGCAGCCCCGAGGATTTCCGTTGGAGCGCACGGACGCGCTGGCTGCGCGAGCGGCTGGCGAAGAAATCGCCCCAGCCCTACGCCGCTCTCGCACAAGTCTACGCCGCCGCCGGGCGCCAAGAAGACATGCGCCGCGCTTTGCGCGCGCAACACGACGCGGTGACGCGCAGCGCGCATTTCTTTTCGCCGACGCGCTTCTTCTCGTCGCTGTTCGGCTTCCTCGCCGGCTATGGGCTCTCGCCGACGCGCGCCGCCGCCTCGCTCTCAGCGTTCCTGCTGCTTGGGATGGTTGGCGTGTTCGCGATGGAGATGCGCGGCGCGCTCGTCACGCCGCAGGGCGAACGCTGCGCCGGCGCGGTCGAGCCCGTGCTCTACGCGATCGACGTTGCGCTCCCGGTTATCGACATCGGCCAGGAAAGCGCCTGTGCGCCGGGCCGCGCGCTGGGCGCCAACCTGTTCGAAGGCGCCCCCGTCCCCGGCGTTCACTGGCGCATCGGCGAAGAAGTCGCGCTCTGGCGCTGGGGCCTGGCGCTCTACGCCATCCTCGGCGCGGTGCTCACCGCGCTCGCAATCTTGACGTTCTCCGGCGTGATGAAGCCGAAACAACAAGACTGACCCCTCCCGCACGGAGGGCTGCGCGCGTAAGTTCCGGCCATGAAGATTCTCCTGGTCGGCTCGGGCGGGCGTGAACACGCGCTCGGCTGGAAGCTCAAGCAGAGCCCGCGCGTCACCGAACTCATTTCGGCGCCGGGCAATCCGGGCCTCGCCAAACTCGGCCGCTGCGTCGCGATCAAGGCCGATGACGCAGCTGAACTCGCCGCGCTCGCCGCGCGCGAACAAGTCGATCTCGTCGTCGTCGGCCCCGAAAACGCGCTCGCGGCGGGACTTTCAGACCGCCTCGAAACGCTCGGCATCCCGGTGTTCGGGCCGACCAAGGCCGCCGCCGAACTCGAAAGCTCGAAGGCCTTCACCAAGGACTTCCTGAAGCGCCACGCCATCCCATGCGCCGACAGCGAAACCTTCGACGACGCGGTGCGCGCCAAAGCGTACCTCGCGGACCGCGAGCCGCCTTACGTCATCAAGGCCGATGGTCTCGCCGCCGGCAAAGGCGTCATCGTCGCGCAAACCCGCCGCGAGGCCGACGAAGCGATCGACCAGATCCTTTTCCTCAAGAAATTCGGCGCCGCCGGCCAGCGCATCCTGATCGAGGATTTTCTCGAAGGCGAGGAAGCCAGCTTCTTTGCGCTCTGCGATGGCGAAACCGCCGTCGCGTTCGGCAACGCGCAAGATCACAAGCGCGCGTTTGACGGCGACAAGGGCCCCAACACCGGCGGTATGGGCGCGTATTCGCCCGCGCCCGTGTTCAGCCAGTCCGTGCAAGACGAAGTGATGGAGAAGGTCGTTCTCCCCACCGTGCGCGGCATGAAGGCCGAGGGCCGCCCATTCCGCGGCGTATTGTTCTGCGGCGTGATGATCACGCCGGACGGACCGCGCATCTTTGAATTCAACGTCCGCTTCGGCGATCCCGAAACGCAAGTGCTGATGATGCGCCTGAAAAGCGATCTCGCGGAAACGCTGCTCGCGATCGCGACGGGCAAGCTCAGCGAACTCCCGCCGCTGGAATTCGACACGCGCCCCGCCGTCACCATCGTCGCCGCCGCCAACGGCTATCCGGACGAGCCACTCGCGGGCTCCGTGATCCGCGGCGTCGCGGACGCGGAAGCGCTCGATGACGTGATGATCTTCCACGCCGGCACGCGCCAGGATGAAGACGGCGCGCTCCGCGCCGCCGGCGGCCGCGTCCTCAACATCACCGCCACCGGCGCCGATTTGCGCGCCGCGATCACGCGCGCCTACGAAGCCGCCGCGTGTCTCGATTGGCCGGGCGGCTTTTGGCGCACCGACATCGGCTGGCGCGCCCTCGCGCGCGAATAGCGTGACACTCACCTTCTCCCCTTGTGGGAGAAGGTGGCTCGTTGCGCAGCAACGAGACGGATGAGGGGTGCATGCACAAGCGCTTAGCGGCGCGCCTACACCCCTCACCCATGTCGCGTGTGTTGCAAGCCGCATTGCTCGCCGCCCTCTCCCACAAGGGGAGAGGGAGACGGCGTTACCTGCGCGCAACCACCATCTCCAACCCGATCGGCCGCAGCGTGACGTTCGCTTTCAGCCCAACGCGCGCGCCGGGCGCGAGTTGCACGCGGTAGCGCTGCGCGAGCGTCGCGAGGATCAGCACGATCTCGTTCAGCGCCATCAACTGGCCGATGCAGATGCGCGGCCCCGCGCCGAACGGCAAATATGAAAAGCGATGGCGATTGCCGCCGCGCTCCGGCGCCCAGCGATCGGGATCGAAGCGCTCGGGCTCATCCCACAAAGCCTCATGCCGGTGCAGCAGCCACGGCGTGACCGTCACGATCGCGCCCTTGGGAATTTTCTGGCCGCACAGCTCATCGCTCTCACGCACCGCGCGCGAAGAAAGCCCCGGCGCAGGCGGATAAAGCCGCATCGCTTCATCGACCACGCGCCGCGTGAACACGAGCTTCTCGATATCCGCCTGCCCCGGCGCGCGGGCGCCAAGCACGGCGTCCAGCTCCGCGTGGAGCTTCGCCTCTTCGGCCGGATGCTGCGACAGCACGTACCAGATCCAGCTCATCGCCACGGCCGTCGTCTCGTGGCCCGCGATGTAGATCGTCACGATCTGATCGCGCACTTCCTGCGGCGTCATCTTCGCGCCGGACTCCGCATCGCGCGCCGCGATCAAGCGGCTCAAGAGGTCGCCGTGCTCATCACCGCCCGCGCGCTCTGCGATCAGCCGCGCGACCACATCGTCCATCGGCTTGAACAACGCCGCCATGCGCCGCTCACGCGCGCGCATCCGCATGCCCGCGATGACCGGCAGCACGTCGAGAATGTTGAAACTGTTGTCGCCGAAACCGTCGTCCATCGCTTGCGCGATCGGTTCGATCACATCCGCACGATCGGTCGAGAACATCGTGCGCGAGATGATGCGCAGCGCCAGCCCGCTCATTTCGTGCGGCATGTCCACGGCTTGGCCGGACTGCGCGAGCTCATCCCAGCGCGCGCGATAGTCCTGCGTCGTCAGCGCCATCGTCGGCCCGTAACTGCCGACGGCTTGCGGCTGGAACGCCGGCGCCATGATGCGCCGGTGCGTGCGCCACAATTCCCCATCGGTCCCGAGCAGCCCCGCGCCGAACAGCGCACGGAAGAAGCGCTGCTCCATCTCCGTCTTCGGATAATTGGCGACATGATCGACGAGCACGCGCTTCACCGCCGCCGGCTCGTTCACCACCACGAACACGCCGAACGGCGTCTTGGAGACGACGATCTTCTCGCGGTACGCCGCATCCGGCATGCCGCGGAACGGTTGGCGCCCGCGCGCTTTCTCTCGCGCCTCGCCAGGCCGCGCCCGCGCGCCAGCCGGAGCTTCACGTAACGTCGCCGCAGCCGCCATGCGCGCCTCCACTCGCCCGGATATAGCGCCTAGTCGTCACCGGACGCCCGCGCGGATGCATGCCGGCAGGGCCCGCGCTTGCCAAAGCGGCCCGCCTCGGCTTCACTCATACCGAATTTTCGAAAAGAGCACGGGCGAACCCGTGCGGGCCGGGGGAACTAGTGCCGCTGTCGCATCTCAACCCAAAGCACCTGGAATCCGTCGACGCCATCGTCGCCGGACTCGGCGAGGTCGGCTACATCGCGTCCCGCCGGATCGCGACCGCGCTCTTCATGGCGATCAAGCTGCAAAAGCCGATCCTGGTCGAGGGCTTCGCGGGCGTCGGCAAAACCGAACTCGCGCTCGCGACAGCCGCGCTCTTCGATCTGCCGCTCATCCGCATGCAATGTTACGAGGGCCTCGATGAATCGAAGGCGCTCTATGAGTGGAAGTACGGCAAGCAGCTGCTCTACACGCAGATCCTGAAAGATCGCATGAGCGAAGCGCTCGCGGGCGAAGGCTCGCTCGATGCGGCGATGAACAAGCTCCACGGCATGGGAGACATGTTCTTCTCCGAGCCGTTCCTGGAGCCGCGCCCCCTCCTCAAAGCCATGCGCGAAGACAATGGCTGCGTGCTGCTGATCGACGAAATCGATAAGTCCGACGAAGCGTTCGAGGCGTATCTCCTCGAAGTGCTCTCTGCGTTCCAAATCACGATCCCCGAGATCGGGACGATGACCGCCAAGACGCCGCCGCTCGTCTTCCTCACGTCGAACAACGTCCGGGACCTTGGCGACGCGCTAAAGCGCCGCTGCATCCACCTGCACATTCCCCTGCCCGATCCGCAGCTCGAAATGCGCATCGTTGCGACGCGCGTGCCAAACATCGAAGCCTCGCTCAACGAACAGCTTGTGCGCTTCGTGCAGGCCTTGCGCACAGCGGATCTCCGCAAGCCCCCGTCGATCTCTGAAACGGTCGATTGGGCGCGCGCGCTGATCCTGCTGCACGCCAATGCGCTCGAACCCACGATGGTGCGCGAGACGCTGAACGTGCTCTTGAAGTTCGAGCAGGACATCGCCGCCGTCGAACCGCAGATCGGCAAGCTGATGGACGCCAAGCCCCGCGCGGTGAAGGCGTGACCACCGCCGCTGACGGCGCAATGCAACGCACGCTGGAAAACTTCCTGCGTGCGTTGAAAGCCGTCGAAGTCCAGATCACGCCGGCCGAAGCGATCGACGCGCACCGCGCCGTCGCCGAGATCGGCTACGCGGACCGCGAATTGCTGCGCGACAGCCTCTGCGCGACGCTCGCGAAGTCCGCCGTCGAGGTCGAGCACTTCGACCATTGCTTCGACAATTTCTTCGCGCGCCAAGAATTCTCCGCCTCAGAGACGCTCGAAAGCGCGGGCGACGCTGACGATGACGACAGCGGCGGCTCCCCGCTCGCCGCGATGATCCTCTCGGGCGACGCGACGGGCCTTGCCCACGCGATGGAAGTCGCCGCCGCCAAAGTCGAAGCCACGAACATTCGCGCCGCCACGCAGCGCCGCCCGTTCACGCGACGCATCCTCGATGCGATGGGCATCGACGCGGTCGAAAAACGCATCGCCGATCTGCACCGCCGCGGCGGCGAGCGTGACGGCGATCTCGCCGACCGGCTCGCCAAAGGCCGCAAAGCGCTGATGGACGACGCCTCCCGCTTCGTCGATCGCCAATACGATCTCTACGCCAAGGAAAATGGCCGCCGCACGCGCGAAGATCTCCTCGCCGACAAGAACATGACCGGCGAGCGGATCGATCCAGACGATTTCCAGATGATGAAATCGCTGGTCCGGCGCATGGCCAAGCGCCTCGCCGCGAAATATTCGCGCCAACAGAAGCGCTCACGCAAAGGCGTCTTGGATGTGCGGCGCACGCTGCGCAAAAGCATGGGCTACGGCGGCATTCCGTTCGAGATGGTCTGGAAGACCGAGACGATCGAAAAGCCCAAGCTCGTCGTGCTGTGCGACGTTTCCAAGTCCGTCGCCGCCGCCGCGCATTTCCTGCTGCTCTTCCTCTATTCGCTGAACGAAGTCGTTGAGAGCATGCACGCTTATGCGTTCTCGGGGCGCTGCGTGCCGGTCGATGACATTCTGGACGAGAGCAACGTCGAGGTCGCGATCAAGAGCGTGCTCGACCGGATCGGCTATCAGCAAACCGACTATGGCCGCTCGCTTGAAGACTTCTGCCTGGAGCATCTCTCCGATCTCGACCGGCGGACGACCGTGTTCATCCTTGGCGACGCGCGCTCCAACCACGCCGATCCGCGCCTCGATCTCATCCGCGCCATCCAAAAGCGCTCACGCGCCATCATCTGGCTCAACCCAGAACCCGAAAGCTTCTGGGGCTCGGGCGATAGCGTGATGAAGGTGTATTCGCGGTTCACCGCGGTGACGAAGCAATGCGCCACGCTCGGCCAACTCGAACGCATCATCGAAGACGTCCTACGCACCTATCTGCCGCGCTAGCCGAGCGCCTTCGCCATCACCACCAAATGAAAATCGCGCCGCAGCGCGCCGCTGTGTTCGTGAAACGGGAACGGCTCGGTTTCACCCGTCAGCGCGTAGCCGCGCCGCTCGTACCAAGCGATCAGCGTGTCGCGAATGGAGATCACGGTGAGCGAGAGCGACCGCGCGCTCCACAGATCGCGCACCGCGCGCTCGGCCTCCGCCATCACAATCTTGCCAAGCCCGCCGATCTGCCGGTCCGGCGCCACCGCGAACATGCCAAAGTAAGCGCGCCCGTCGCCATGATCCTGGATCAGCGCGCACGCGGCCAGCCCGCTCGCATCGTCGGCCAACACAAACCGGCTATCGGCGCGCGCGATGAGCCCGGCGATTTCCGCGACGCTCGAGCGCGGTCCGGTCAAAATATCCGCCTCGCTCGCCCACCCTTTCGCCGATTCCGGTCCGCGATAGGCGCGCTCCACGAGCGCCGCGACGGCGCCCGCGTCGTCCTCCCGCGCGAAGCGAAATTCGACCCCCATTTCAACTGCCTTCCCGCTTGACGTTGACGGCGCCTTGCCGGACTTAATCGCGGAAATAACGGAGGAACGCCATGGCCGAAGCAGCCCCCAGCGCCGATACGCTGGCGAACACGGGCGCAGAGCCTGTCGAAGAACGTCACCGCTTCGATGAAGCCAGCCTCGCGCGCTGGATGGAAGGCAATGTCGAAGGCTTCAAGGGCCCGCTGACGGTGCTGAAGTTCAAAGGCGGCCAATCGAACCCGACCTTCCTCCTGCAAACGCCCGCCAAGAGCTACGTGATGCGCAGGAAGCCGCCGGGCAAATTGCTGCCAAGCGCGCACGCCGTCGATCGCGAATTCAGAGTCATCAACGCGCTTTACCCGACGGGCTATCCCGTCGCGCGCCCTTACGCGCTCTGCATGGATGAGGGCGTGATCGGCACGATCTTCTACATCATGGACAACGTGCAGGGCCGCATCCTGTGGGACGGCACGCTGCCCGGCATGGATCCCAAAGAGCGCCGCGCGATCTACGAAGCGAAGGTCAAGGCGCTCGGCGCGCTGCACAACGTCGATTACAAGGCCGTGGGTCTGGAAGATTTCGGTAAAGCCGGCTCCTACTTCGCGCGCCAGATCGATCGCTGGACCAAGCAGTACAAACTCTCCGAAACGATGACGATTCCGGAGATGGATAAGCTCATCGATTGGCTCCCGAAGACGATCCCGCCGGGCGAAACGACCTCGATCGTTCATGGCGACTATCGCCTCGACAACATGATCCTCCACCCGACTGAGCCGCGCGTGCTCGCGGTGATCGATTGGGAATTGTCGACGCTCGGCGATCCGCTCGGCGACTTCACCTACCACTTGATGAACTGGGTGCAGCCAGCGAATGGCCGCGCGGGGCTGTCATCGCTGCCGCTCAAAGAGCTCGGCATTCCGACGATGGAAGAATACGTCGCGCTCTATTGCGAAACGACGGGCCGGAGCGGCCTGCCGCAAACCGATTGGTACTTCGCCTACAACATGTTCCGGCTCGCCGGCATTTTGCAGGGCATCGTCGGGCGCGTCCGTGACGGCACGGCCAATAGCGGCCACGCGGTCGCGCAAGCCGATCGCGTCGTCCCGCTCGCCAAGACGGCGTATCACTTCGCGCAGCGCGCGGGCATGACCTAACCTCCGCGCGGGGGCACGGCATGAACGAGAAGCAAGCGCAGCTGCAGCTCTATCTGTGGGGCAAGCGCCGCAAGCTTGGGCGCATGACGGCCGTCGCGCGCGCGGCCGGCATCGGCGCGCTCGGCGGCCTCATGTTTCCTGTGCTGATGTTCGCATTCAGCGGCGGGTCGACGATCGAATATCGCGACATGCCCACCGAGTGGAAATGGACGGGCGATTACGGCACGGCGTTCGTCATGGCCGCGATGGCGGTCCCCGCGTTCGCCGCGATTGGCGCACTGGTCGCTTGGCGCGTGTGGGGCAGCCAGGAAGCGATCTACCAAAACCTGCTCGCGCAAGGCTACACCGAGCCAGCCGAACCGCCCGTGCTCACGAACGCCGAGAAGTGGCCCCAATACGCGGTCTACGCCGCGATCGGCGTGATCGTGCTCTTCATCCTCTTCGTCGCGACGATGGTGTGAGCGCTTCCCCTCCCCCTCTAGGGGAGGGGGAGTTGCCCGGCTCCGCGCATCAGCGCACCACGCTCCCATGATCACGACCTACGCCCGCACCGCGCCTGGCGAGTCCCTCTCCCCGACCCAGGGCCTCGCGCCGAACGATGAGCGCGCGCTTTGGATCGATCTGGAAAACCCGACCGAGCAGGAAGAGGCCTATGTCGAGCAGGCGCTCGCGATCGACGTGCCGACCCATGCCGAGCGCGCGGCCCTCGAAGACAGCGCGCGCTTCTACACCGAGAACAACGCGCTGATCATGACAGCCACTCTGCTGGGCCGGCGGGACGATGGCCCGTTCGTCGCGGACGCAGTGATGTTCGTGCTCGTCGGCGGCAAGCTCGTCACGGTGCGCACGGTGCGGCCGCGCGCGTTCGAGATCGGCGAAGGGCGCGCCTCCGCGCGCGTGCAATGCTCAGAGACTGGCGCCGACGTTTTTATCGCGCTGATCGACGGCGTGGTCGAACGCCTCGCCGACCGGATCGCCGAAGCCGCGCGTGACACCAACGCGCTCGCCGCCGACATTTTCAGTGAGGCGGCGACGCAGAGCCTGCGGGACAACATGCGCAAGCTCGGCCTTGCCGGCACGCTGCTTTCGCAAACGCTGGATTCGCTCGCGTCCGTGAAGCAGCTCGTCAATCACGCGACGCCCCTCGCAGACAAGCACGGCCTCGACGCGCAGCACCTCGCGAGCCTGCGGCGCGACCTGCAAGAGCTCGAACGCCACGGCGATGCGCTGCAACAGCGCCTCGTGTTCTTGCTCGACGCCGCGGTCGGCATGGTCAGCGTCAATCAGAACGAAATCCTTAAGGCGCTCTCGGTCGCGACCATCGCATTCGTGCCGCCGACACTCATCGCGTCCGTGTTCGGCATGAACTTTGAGCACATGACGTGGTTCAAGGAAGCCTGGGGCCCGTGGATCGGCTTTAGCCTGATGCTGCTCGCGCCCGCCGCGCTCTTCGGCATCGCCAAATGGCGGCGCTGGTTCTAGCCGCCCGCGACGTCTTAACGCGCGCTTCACCAGTTCCGCGCATGGAACCGGGGGGCTCTTCCGGCGTATATGCGCGGAACTCAGGAGAATTCTGATGAGCACGACCAAGATTATCGCGGCCAAATTGGTTGTAGTTGGCGCACTGGCCGCTGGCCTCGCCGCCTGCGGCACCACCCAGGGCGACCGGGCCCTCTCCGGCGCGATGGTCGGCGCGGGCACCGGCGTGGTCGTCGGCCCGATCGGCGCGGGCGTTGGCGCGGTCGCGGGCGCGGTCACCGGCTACGTGACCGACCGGGACGACGTCTATCTCGGCCGCCCGGTCTGGAAGACCAACCACAAGTAAGCATCCGGTTTGCTTTGGCCCGCGGCGCTCCGTAAAGACCGCCGCGGCGCCCGTCTGTGCTGCGGGTCTGCCTCCGGAGGCGACCGCAATGGCCGCGCTTGAATTTACCCGCCGGTACGCGATGGCGCACCGGCTGCTGGCCGATCCGCACTCCAAGTGCGCCACGCCCCACGGCCACAACGAACACGTTCAGGTCACGCTCGCGCCCGCGGCGTCCTTCCGCTTCGGCGGCTCGAACGCGCTCGCGGCGTTCGAGGACGTGAAAACCCGCTGGCACGGCTGGATCGACGACCACGTCGATCACGCGCTCCAGCTCAACAGCGCCGATCCGCTGATCGCCTTCTTCCGCGAGCACGAGCCCGAGCGCCTGGCGCGCATCATGACCTTCGAAGGCGACCCGACCACCGAAGCGCTCGCCGCCGTGTTCTGGCTGAAGCTCGACGCGTTCCTGCGCGCCAGCGATCTTCCCTTCTGCGTGAGCTCCGTGCGCGTCGAGGAAACGCCGACCAACGCCGTCGTCCTCACCCGCGACTCCTTCGACCCAGTAAACTGCGGCCTCCCCGCCAGCGCCTGGCCGCGCCGCGCCGACGACGCGATCAACGACTTCGCCTAGGGAGGGGAGCGTTTCGCGCTTCGCGAACAGCACGCCGCGCCGTTTCGCGCACGCGCCGCGCAGCTCCACGTAGCTGGCCGCACGCCCGGCCAAAGCGCCGCTAGCGTGGCGCTCATGATCAAGCACATCCTCACCCTCATCACCCTTCCGCTGATCGCCCTTGGCGCCGCCCTCGCCTGGCCGATGCAGAACCCGCCGCCGCTCGCGAGCGTCACCGACGCGATCCGCGCCGCACCGCGCGTCGCCCAGCCCGAGGTGCAAACCTTTGCCGCGCGCGACGGGACCAGCCTCGCGTTCCGCGCCTTCCCGGCCCCCGCCGCGCCGCGCGCGATCGCCGTGCTGATCCACGGCTCGGCCGGTTCGAGCCGCGACATGGCCGCCCTTGGCCACGCGCTCGCCGCCGACGGCGTCACCGCCTACGCGCTCGACATTCGCGGCCAGGGCCAATCGGGCGAACGCGGCGACATCGCTTACATCGGCCAGCAGGAAGACGACGCGGCCGACTTCCTCGCGCACATCGCAACCGAAACGCCGGCTGCGCCCCGCATCCTGATCGGCCATTCCTCCGGCGGCGGCTTTGCTTTGAAGCTCGCGGCCTCGCCGCAGGGCGCGCCGTTCGCGCGCACCATCCTGATCGCGCCTTATCTCGGGCACGCCGCCCCGACGACGCGCCCCGGCAACGGCGAATGGGCGCGCCCGAACATTCCGCGCATCGTCGCGCTCTCGATCCTTGACCGCGCGCACATCAGCGCGCTGCAAGGCCTGCCCGTGCTCGCCTTCGCGGCGGGCGACAACGAAAACGTCACCCGCGCCTGGAGCTACCGCATGATGATGGGCTTTGCCGCGCACGAGGATTTCGCCACCGACATCCGCAACGCCCGCGCCCCGCTCACCGTGATCGCCGGCACAGACGACGCGCTCATGTACGCCGACCGCTACGAACCAACGTTCCACGCCGTGAACCCGAACGTCGCCGTGCGCGTGCTCCCGGGCGTCGACCACATCAGCGCCATCAGCGCGCCAACCGCGCTCGCAGCGATCGTCGAAGCAACGCGCTAACGTATCCCGCGCACGCAACCTTCGTCCCTCCCCTTGAGGGGAGGGTGTCGTCGCGGCGCAAGGCGGCGTGACGACGGGTGGGGTGGATGCACGACGCCAACCGGAAAACCAAACGCCGCCGCCCCACCCGTCGCGCTTCGCGCGACACCCTCCCCTCGCGGGGAGGGAAAAGCGGCGGCGCCAGTGTCACGTCATCTTATACTTCACCGGCAGGCTCTTCAGCCCGCTTACGAAGTTCGCGCGCGTGTTGCGCGGCGTGCCGGTGATTTCGATCTCCTGCAGGCGCGGCAGCAGTTCCTGAAAGAGAATGCGCATCTCCATGCGCGCCAGATGCATGCCCAAGCACAGATGCGCGCCGTGGCCGAACGCGACTTGCTTTTGCACCGGCCGGTCGACGCGGAACGAGAACGGCGCGTCAAACACCTCTTCGTCGCGATTGCCGGACCAGTAGAACAAGCACAGCCCGTCGCCCGCTTTGATCTTCTGGCCGCGCAGCTCGTAATCTTCCATCGCCGTGCGCATGAAATGCTTCACCGGCGTCACCCAGCGCACCATTTCCTCGACTGCATTCGGCAGCAGCGACAGATCGCCCTTGAGCTTCGCCATCTGCTCGGGATTCTGGATCAGCTGACGCAAGCCTCCCGCAACGGTCGATGACGTCGTGTCGTGCCCCGCGGTCGCAACGATCACGTAGTACGAAAGCTGCTGCATCGGATCGAGCGGCTGGCCGTCGATCTGCCCGTTCGCAATGATCGTGGAGAGATCGTCGCGCGGATTTTTCTTCCGGTCTTCCGTGATCGCCCCGAAATACTGAAACAGCACCTGCGCCGTCTGCATCAGATCGACGCCGCGGCTATCGCCCGCGCCCGCCACCGGCGCATCCTCGACAAAATCGCGGCTGCGTACGCTTTCGGCGACAACATCCGGATCGCCAGAGCCGAAAATCTCATTCGTCAGCTTCAGCATGAAC
>CAZMCA010000013.1:0-36984 GCA_964564595.1 uncultured Caulobacteraceae bacterium | reverse complement strand
TTTCAGGCGGCGCAGGATTTCGTGTGGATGCAGAAAGCTCCAGTCGGCGAGGATGAGAACATGCTCGCGATCATAGGCGACGGGATCGGGCGCGGCGGGATCGATGATGATGGGGCCGTAATGACCCATCGCCTCCTGCAGACCCGAATGGCTATGATACCAGAACGTACCCGCCTGCCGGATTGGAAACTCGTACACGAACGTCTCGCGCGGACGGATGCCGGGAAAACTGACGCCCGGCACGCCGTCCATCTGGAAGGGCAGCAGAACGCCATGCCAGTGAATGGAGGTGTCTTCGTCGAGCGTGTTCGTCACCGAGAGGCGCGCGGTCTGGCCTTCTCGCAGGCGCAGAAGCGGCGCGGGCAGTGTGCCATTGACGGTGACGGCGTGCCCGGTACGTCCGCCCACGCTGAACGGCGTGTGTCCAACCGATAGCGCGATGTCTGCGCCCGACAATGTGGGCAGCGTCGGCGCGATCCCAGCGGAGCCGGTTTGCGCCCATGCCGGGAAGAGCGGCGTCAAGCTTGCCAGCCCTGCGCCGCCCGCGAGCTTCAGCAATGTTCGGCGATCCGGGTTCAAACGGCCTCTCCTGATCCAATTCGAAGCGAGTCTGCACTTTCCCATCGTGGGAAGGTCAACGGGGAATGGCTGAGCGGCCGGGGCGGCGCTCACACCACGGATACGCACGGTCGATCGCTATCCCTCAGCTTGGTCCTGCGGCAGCGCCATCGCCGCCGCGAGCTGGGCGCGGGCGCGATAAACGCGCATTTCGATCGCCTTTGCGCTGGTGTTAAGAATCTGGGCGGCGTCCTTGTGGGAGAGGCCCTCGAACTGCGTCAGGAGCAAAGGTTCCTTCAGGGTGTCGGGAAGCATTGCGATTTGGCGGTCGAGTTCGGCGAGTTGGCGCTCACTTTCAGGCGAAGCGTCCGAAATGGGCGCTGCAATCTCTTTGCCCGCCGCATCGATTGGTGCAGCGGTGAAGAAGAAGCGGCGCACCATCCGCCGCCGGCTCCAGTCGCGGCATTTGTTCAACGCAATGCGCCGGAGCCATGCCCGCATGGGCCGCGCGGAATCGAATGTCGATAGCGCGGACCAGGCCGCGACGAACGTCTCCTGAACCAGATCATAGGCTTCGTCGGCGTCGCCGACATAACGCCGGATGAAGCGATAAATGGCCTCTTTGTGCAGCCGCATAAGGTCTGTGAAGGCGCGGCTATCGCCCGCCAGAATGGCGGCGACCAGCGCGGCGTCGTCGCGCGCGCCAGGCGGGCTCGTCATTGCTGCTCTGCGGTGAGCGCCGAGACGACAGTGTTGTCGAAGACCTGCTTCTGCTCGGGCGTCAGCACCTCGCGCATGGCGAAGACATGGCGGATTGTCTCGGTCTGCAATTCGCCCATCGCATGGTGGAAGCGCTCGACAGCTTCGGTGACGCGCGTTCCATAGCCGTGTTCATCGCGAATGGCGGAGGCCAGTTCTGCATTGGCGGCGCGCATTTCAAGTTCGAGGGCGTGCTTGCGGGTTGCGAAGTCGGCTTCGAGGCTTTCGATCCGACGCGTCTGATCCGCTGTTAGATGCAGTTCGTTGTGAATGACTTCGTGTAGTGACGGCTGGCGAGGCGTGCGATCGAAGACAAGCTTGCCGAGGCCCACGCCTGCGAAGCCCGCGACAAGCGCAACCAGCGCGGTGATCAGGATGCCGCGCAGACGAGGCGTCACTGGCCGCCCTCAAGAAGCGTGGAGGGCGCGAGCGCAGCATGGATCGCGAAGGGGGAGCTTTCTTCCGATTGGGCGGCGGCGACGCCGCTGGCGAATGCGCCGGTCGTCAACATCACGGCCGCCAAGGCGGCGCGCCAGCCCCAGACCGCGCCGCGCGGCGTCTGACGGCGCGCGCCATCAATCTGCGCCCAGACGGCGGGTTCAAGCTGGTCCAGACGCCGGTCCGTTGGCGCGGCGCCGAGTTGGGAAAGGAGTTGGTCAAGGCGATCGGTCATGAGCGATCCATGGGTTGTCGCACTAGTTACGCACGGAGCTGAACAATCCCTCAAGGCCCGAGTGAAGGCCCAGAGCGGATGTGGGGCGAGGGCTTTTGCGGCCCGATGCGTAACCCTCATAGGCAACATGAGGAGCGCTGGGTCTGATGAGTGCGTTTTTCGGGCGGTAGCCCTGGGCGCAGCGGCTCTGGCGGCGTCGTGCGCGGCGGCTGAGCCTGCTCAAACGATGATCGTGCATCGCGACGCCGGGTGCGGGTGTTGTCACGCTTGGCTGGAGCACATGCAGCAGTCGGGGCCTTTCACAGCGACGATGCGCGATGAGGCGGACATGGCGGCCGTGAAACGGCGTCTGCGCGTACCCGCCGACCTCGCGTCCTGTCACACCGCAGAAATCGCGGGCTTCGTGATCGAAGGGCATGTGCCTGCGGAAGATGTGCGGCGCCTTCTGCGTGAGCGGCCGCGCGGAATCATAGGACTGGCGACGCCTGGCATGCCGCTCGGCTCGCCGGGGATGGAGCAAGGCGGCGCCACGCGCGATGCATTCGATGTCTTCGCATTTCGCGCCGATGGATCGCGCGAGATTTTCTCACACTACGCCGCGCGCAATCAAATCGCATTTGCAGGCGAGCGCGCAGCGTGGATGGACGGAGAAGGAGGTTAGAATGGCGGAGCTTGCAAGAAGCCGTGTTGGCCTGATCCATTTCGCCGCGACCGGCGCTGCGGCCGCCGCGGTTCTCTACGCCTTATGCTGGGCCGGTGCGGCGATCGGCTGGAACGCGGCGTCGCATCTGTACCTCAGTCTGTTCTCGACCGAGGCGTCGACATCACTGCCGGCTCTACTTCAGGGCGTCTGCTTGTCGATTGGCTTCGGCGCGATCGCGGGCGCGCTGATCGCGCTATTCGCAAATCTGTTCGGATTTCTCGCGCCGCGTTGACGGCGTTGCCAAGGAGAGTGTCATGCGCATCGCTTACGCAATTTTGTCGCCGCTTCTGCTTCTAAGCGGGTGCGCGACAACGAGCATGGCGCATGGCGCCCAGGATCAGCCGATGGCGAATTGTCCGATGGCTTCCGGGACGGCCGCTGGAGATCAGCATGGCGCCATGGGCGATCACGGCCCGATGATGGGCCAAATGAGCCCAGGACAGATGCAGGGTATGCACCACGACATGGCCAATTGCCCGATGGCCGGCAGCGCCACGCCGGCCCCCGCGCCAAGCCCGGCCCCCGCTGATCCTCACCAGCACTGACGGGAGAGCGCCATGACAGTGCAGGGCTTCGGGCGTGGCTTCTTGATCATGCTGGCGACGGCGATCGCAGCGGGCGTTGCGTTCTACGTTCTGCAGGAGCACTGGGCGCACGCCTTGGGGCTCTTGCCGTATCTGCTCTTTCTCGCTTGCCCGCTCATGCACATTTTCATGCACGGCGGCCACAAGCATCACGGCGCAAAGTCGGACCAACAGTAGCAGCGCAGGCAGGACACCGGCGCTGGTTGTCACTAGTGCTTCTTGGTGCGGCGGCTTGAGGGAGGAGCCGCGAGGTCGTCAAGGATCGGACAGTCGGAACGATCGTCGCCGTGACAGTGTTGAGAGAGATCGCGCAATGTACGCAGCACGGCGCGCATTTCCTTGATGCGCCTTTCGAGGTCGGTGATGTGCGCTTCTGCGAGCCGCTTCACTTCCCGAGACGGACGCTTGCGGTCGCGCCACAAGGCGAGCAGCGTGCCGACTTCCTCAAGCGAGAAACCGAGATCGCGCGTGCGGCGGATGAATTGGAGGATGGAGACATCATCTACGCCATAGTCGCGATAGCCATTGCCACGGCGCGCCGCTGGCCGGAGCAGGCTGATGCTCTCGTAATAGCGGATCATCTTGGCTGAGACGCCCGACCGCTCCGAGGCTTCGCTAATGTTCATGGGCCTGTTTCTCGCCTGACTTTTCCGTCTTGACCTTCCCATTGTGGGAAGGTGGAGGCTGTGTTTCAAGTCAAATCAGGAGCGCGGCTACTCTCCGCGTTAAACGCCCATGAGCCAGCACGATCATCATCACGACCATGCGTCCCATGCAGAGCCGAAGCGCGATCCGGTGTGCGGCATGATCCCGAAGCCCGATACCCCGCATCGCCTGACGCATGAGGGTGATGAGGTGTTGTTCTGCAGCGCTGGCTGCAAAACAAAGTTCGAGGCCGATCCGGCGAAATACACAAAGCCCGCGAACGATCATTCCTGCTGCTCATCCGGCGCGCATCACAGCCACGCTCATGCGAGCGCCGCGCCGCCCGTGGATGCACCGGCGGGTGTGAAATGGACATGCCCGATGCATCCGGAAATCGTGCGCGACGGTCCCGGTTCATGCCCGATCTGCGGCATGGCGCTAGAGCCGATGACGCCGAGCGCGGACGCCGGCCCAAATCATGA
Organism: uncultured Caulobacteraceae bacterium; assembly: GCA_964564595.1. GTDB lineage: Bacteria > Pseudomonadota > Alphaproteobacteria > Caulobacterales > Aquidulcibacteraceae > JBEVOS01. The sequence goes on along the minus strand of CAZMCA010000013.1, from coordinate 32,580 downwards.
ATTGGCCGATATGCGCCGACGCTTCATCGTCAGCGCTGCGGTCGCTGCGCCCGTCTTGCTCCTGGAAATGGGACGCCATCTCTTCGGGATCGATCGCGTCGTGCCGCCGATGCTCAATCCTTGGCTTCAGTTCTTGCTGGCGACGCCGGTGGTGCTGTGGGGTGGATGGCCGTTCTTCGAGCGTGGCTATCAATCGCTGCAGACACGTCATCTCAATATGTTCACGCTTATCGCGCTTGGGACCGGCGTTGCGTGGATCTACAGCGTGGTTGCGTTGCTGGCGCCGGCGGCGTTTCCGCCGCAATTCCGCGATGCGCATGGACTGGTTTCGGTCTATTTCGAGGCGGCTGCGGTCATCACCGTCCTGGTGCTGCTCGGACAAGTTCTCGAATTGCAGGCGCGCGAGCGCACCAGCGGCGCCATCCGCGCCTTGCTCGACCTCGCGCCAAAGACGGCGCGGCGCATTACGGATGCCGGTGAAGAGGAAGTGTCGCTCGACGCGATCCAGGTCGGCGATCGTCTGCGCGTGCGCCCCGGCGAAAAAACGCCGGTCGATGGCGTCGTTCTCGATGGGCGTTCGAGCTTCGATGAATCGATGGTGACTGGCGAGTCCATGCCGGTGACACGCGGCGTTGGTGAGAAGGTGATCGGCGGCACGCTCAATCAGACGGGCGCGGTGGTCATCGAGGCGCAGCGTGTGGGTCGTGAGACCATGCTGTCGCAGATCGTGCAGATGGTCGCCGACGCGCAGCGTTCACGCGCGCCGATCCAGCGCATGGCCGATGCCGTGTCGGGCTGGTTCGTGCCCGCTGTTATTGGCGTCGCTGTTCTCGCCTTCACTGTCTGGGCGCTCGTCGGCCCCGAACCGCGCTTTGCTTATGGACTGATCGCCGCCGTGTCGGTGCTGATCATCGCGTGTCCCTGTGCGCTGGGGCTGGCAACGCCGATGTCGATCATGGCCGGCGTTGGGCGCGGCGCGCGAGCTGGGGTTCTGATCAAGAGCGCCGAAGCGCTGGAGCATTTCGAGAAGGTGGATACGCTGGTGCTCGACAAGACCGGCACGCTGACTGAAGGCAGGCCGGCTGTCGTCTCGATCAAAACCAATGGCATTGATGAGGCGGACCTGTTGCGCCTGGCCGCAAGCCTGGAGAACCGCAGCGAACATCCGCTGGCGCAGGCCATCGTCGGCGCCGCGCAAGCGCGCGGCATCAAGTTGGTCGAGCCTTCAGAGTTCGACTCGCCGACCGGCAAGGGCGTTGTCGGCGTGGTCGAGGGTAAGCGCCTTGCGCTGGGCGCAGAACGCTACCTGTCCGAATTGGGCATTGATGCAAGCATTCTGAAACAAGATGCGGAAGCCATGCGTGCAGAAGGTGCAACCGCGATCTATGCGGCGGTTGACAGTGTTGTCCGTGGCGTGCTCGCGATTGCCGATCCGGTGAAGGCGACGACGCCGGATGCGCTCGCCGCCTTGCGCGTGCAAGGCATCAGGCTGGTCATGCTGACTGGCGACAACCGCACCACGGCGGAAGCAGTGGCGCGCAAACTCGGGCTGGATCAGGTCGAAGCGGAGGTGTTGCCGCAAGACAAGTCTCAGATCGTGACTCGGCTTAAGAAAGAGGGGCGCGTTGTGGCGATGGCAGGCGATGGCGTCAACGATGCACCGGCACTTGCCGCTGCCGATGTCGGCGTCGCGATGGGCACGGGCACGGACGTAGCGATGGAAAGCGCCGGCGTGACGCTCCTCAAAGGCGATCTCGGCGGTATCGTTCGCGCGCGCGCCATTTCGAGGGCGACCATGAACAATATCCGAGAGAATTTGTTCTTCGCCTTCGCCTATAACGTGGCCGGCATTCCAATCGCGGCGGGCATTCTCTATCCGATCACTGGCGATCTTCTGTCGCCCATGATCGCGGCTGCTGCGATGGCTCTGTCATCAGTTTCGGTGATTGCGAACTCGCTGCGTCTGACGAAGGTCAGGGTCTGACGCCTGTTGTGGTGAAGAGCATGGCCTAGACCACGTTCTTCTCGTTGCAGCATCCGAGACATTATCTTTGCGCAAGATCATGAGTGATGAAGGCGCGAACCGTCTCCACAAACCAAGCGCGCTGATCGCGATGAATGTAATGGCCGCCGCCTTCTGCAACGACTTGGCGAGCGCCAGGATAGCGCGCCGCGAGGTCGCGCTGAGCGGTGGACCACAAGACGTCAAATGCGCCCGGGTTTGCGGTCAGCGGCCGGGACAGAACCAGCACCGGCTTTCCATGCGCCGCGCCAATGCGCTCAACTTCTTTCACGGTCGCGGTTAGCGAAGCCAATTCGGCTCGACCGCCTTCGGGCAGGGTCCAGGCGAGCGACGCAGGCAGCGTGCATGACGAGATGCCGGCGTCCTCGCAGCGGCGGGTGAAATTCGCAGGTCGAGATTCCTCCAGGACGATGCCGAGAGTCTGATCGGGGTGTTGAGCGGCGAAGTACTCGGCATAAAGTCCGCCCAGCGAATGGCCGACCAACACATACGGTCCGCTGACGCCGGACTGCTCCAACACGGCGGACAGCTCGCGCGCCGCCGCCTCCGCATCATGAGGCCCGGTTGTCGGGTCGCTGCCGCCATAACCTGCCCGATCGTAGAGGATCACGGTGGCGTTTGTGGCCAGTTCGGGAGCGACATCCTGAAACGTGGCCATGCCATCACCCAGGCCCGAAAGCATCACGATGGTGGGGCGGCCTGAGCCGAGCACCCGATACTCAATGCGATGGCTGTCCACCTCGGCGAACCGCGCATCGCGCGGCGCGGTCGCGCAAGATGCCGCGCTGAACAGCATGCCGATAGCAAGGAGCATGCTCGCGGTCGTTCGAACCGCAGTCGTCACCAGGAGGGTTGTGGCTGCACGAGCTTGCATTGGTTGGGGATTCATCGGGGCCTCACTGGTTCGCTATCCGGCGTGAGGTTCTAGGCCCGGTCATTGGGCGCGTGCTTGAACGTAACAGCTACGTTCAAGCCCTCGACGGAGCTGGCGGTTAGTCTTGGCCTTCTGTTTGCGATGCGGCCCCTGGGGATTGCTGTATGATGGCTGGATGGAGACGATCGCAACCGGCCGCATAGCCCTCTGGGAAGGGGGAAGTCTCTGGGTGTTCGACGTGCCTGGAGCGGCCGAAACGCCCAGCCGCACCGAGATGCATGCGCACCATGCGTTTCAGCTCACGTTTGCACTTGGGGGCAGCTTCACTTTCAGCGTTGAAGCTGGCGCCGTTCCGGGGCCATTCGCCATCGTGGCGCCCGATACGCTTCATGCTTTCGAGGCGCGAGGCTTGGTCTCGCATCTCTTTATCGAGCCGGAAAGTCGTGCAGGGCGCACGCTTGAACAATTGATGCAGGGTCGGCCGGCTGCGACCATGACCGCTGCACAGGCGCAAGATTCACCCGATCTGATCCTCGCAGCCTTTCGTGATCCCCTCGATCCAAGACGTGCGCTGCGCGAAGCCGGAATGAAGATCGCGGATCGCATCGCCGGTCATGCCCGTGTCGCCGAGCCTGATCGTCGGGTGCGTCAGATCATAAAATGGGCGATCGAGAATCTGGATAGTTCGCTCGGTATCGACGAGGCCGCGCGAGGCGTCGGCTTGTCTCCCAGCCGGGCAAGCCACCTGTTTGTCGAGGAGACCGGTCTGCCATTTCGCACCTATCTCCTTTGGCAGCGTTTGGTGCGCGCCGTGGACGCTCGCATTGCCGGCAAGACGCTTACAGAAGCGGCGCAGGAGGCGGGCTTCTCTGACTCCTCTCACTTGAGTCGCACGTTCAAGCGCATGTTCGGGTTGCCGGCCGCAGCGCTCGAAATGTTGTAGCTGTTTCGTTCAAGGCGCTCGGCGCTCCTGGGTTTAGGTAGGGCGTGTCCTCACGGACCACCTAAATGATCAACCCCATGGAGACGAAATGAACAACGCCCCCGCTCTGACACGCGCGACATCCAATGCTGCTGGATGCGCCTGCAGCCCAAGCTGCCGCTGCGGCGACAAATGCCGCTGCAAGAAGGGAGCGTGCGGTCCGCACTGCACTTGCGCGTCTTGAAGGCTGCGGCCCGGGCTTTTCGCATGAGAGGCTCGGGCCAGGCGCTTCGCTCATCCCAACCGAACATCGATCGAAGGCGATGAACATGGAATACGTGGTTGGCGTTGTTCTAGGGCTCGGCGTTTGCGGGCTTGGAACGGTCGCCGGATTCGAGCGCGACCGGTCCTTCTATCCGGTCATGATGATCGTGATTGCGTCCTATTATGCCCTGTTCGCGGTGCTCGGCGGCGACGAGCATGCGCTCATTGCTGAGGTTGTGATTGCGATTGCGTTTGTGTGCCTCGCCGTGATTGGTTTCAGGACCAGTCTTTGGATCGTCGCAGCGGCCATTCTTGGCCATGCGGGACTCGATCTGGTTCACGGGCATGTGGTGACGAATGCGGGCGTGCCAGCCTGGTGGCCAATGTTCTGCGCCAGTATCGATGCATTTGCCGCACTCTATCTCGCGTGGCGGCTTCTTTCGCGACGGATCGAGGAACGCAATCGCCTGACCTTTGGCCATCGGATCCACGCTTATGTAGAAATCGAGATGGAAGCCGCGCGTGCGGCAGAGCGCGATGGCGATCCGCTCTTGGCGTTCCATCATCTCGAACGCGCGCACGTGCTAGGGCAGAAATCGACCGTGCAGCATGTTTGCGTGCATGCGGCTATGCTCGGGTGGGGGCTACGCCACCGCAATGGCCGTGAAGTGATCGGCCAGATCGCCCGTGTGATTGGGGCGGCGACAAAGACATGGGTTGGACTCATCCCTGAAGGAAACACCGGCGGTGCGAACGTGAGCGGGTTCAAGCCGATGCCGATTCCTGACGATCTCGCCGACATCATCGATGCCGCACGCCTGCCAGAGCAATGGCGCAACTGACGCGCCACTGAAAGGACAAGCAATGTTCGCCGCCACTTGCCGTCGCTACGGCGCCCCAGAAGTGTTGCAGATCGAAGAAGTGGCGCGCCCCACGCCCAAAGGCGACGAGGTTCTGGTTCACGTCTGCGCCAGTAGTGTGACCTCCGGCGATGTGCGCATGCGAGCCTTTACCGGGGCGGGCATTTTTTGGCTGCCGATGCGGTTGCTGTTTGGCATGCTGCGCCCGCGCAACCCAGTTACGGGTATGGAGTTCGCGGGCACGATCGCGGTTGTCGGACAAAGCGCGACCGCCTTTCGGATCGGCGATGCCGTTTTCGGCATGAAGATTGGCGGCGCCAATGCCGAGTATGTTGCTGTTCGAGAAACGGGCGCGATTGCCGCCAAGCCGATTGGTTTGTCTTTCGAGGAGGCGGCTGTCGTCCCGTTCGGGGCTCTGTCGGCGTTGGAATTCTTGCGTGACTCTGTGCAGATCAAGCCCGGCCAGAAGATACTCATACATGGCGCCAGCGGCGCCGTTGGGCTGTTTGCGGTTCAGCTCGCCAAGCATTTTGGCGCTCACGTCACTGGCGTTTGCAGCACAGCGAATCTTGAACTCGTCTCCTCGCTCGGCGCCGACAAAGTGATTGACTATGCGAAGGATGACTTCACTCAAGGCCCGCACGTCTATGACGCGATCCTCGACACGGTTGGAGGCACGTCGTTTTCGCGTAGCAAGCGGGTGCTTGCGCCTCTCGGACGCCATGTCTTCGTCGTGCAAACGCTGACGCAACTTTGGCAGGCACTCTGGACCTCCATGCGCCGCGGCAAGCGCGTTATTGTCGGGTTCTCCGGAGGCAATTCGAAGGATGATCTTTTGTTGATCAGTGGCCTCATCGAAGCGGAGCGGATCAAGCCGGTGATCGATCGCACTTACCGGTTGGAGGACATTGCCGACGCCCACCGTTTCGTGGACACCGGCCGAAAGCGGGGCGGCGTCGCGGTGTTGATTGGCGCTGCGTCCTAGTTGGTCCCTCCATGGTTGATCGGTGGCTGAAGCCGCTTCATTCAAGTGTGCAGATCAAGCCACGCATATGCAAACGCGTGGCCGATGAGCGATCAAGCCCTGTGTTCGACCCGCGCCGGAGGCGCACGGCTCGCCAAGTCGCAATGACAAAGCCCTGCGTCCCGACACCTTCAGGAAGCCATCGCACGCAGGCGGCGTCATAGGTGAAAAGCGAAGCGTGCCTTGACGCCGGCGAGTACGATCGCAGTCAGGCGAATGGTGCAATGCAGGCAACAATCGTGTAGAACTTGAACGGTTCACTCCTGCCCACTTGCCTTGTCTTTCGCGTACGTTCGGGGCCAAGCGGAAATGCGCGACGGACGAAATGTCGGTAGTTTTTCCAGCGCAGTCAGCAAAAGCGCATAAAAACAGCGCCGTATGCTCTTGCGAAACAATCGAGTGGGAATAGGCGCGCGCTAGTAGAGCGACGGGCGGAGTTTCTTTTCAATTTTGGCGCCGGCTTTTTCTTCCCGTTTGCGGCGGTTGAAGACGGTGCGGAGGTGGCGGATGTCGGCGTCGGAGAGATGTTTCTCGGCGGCGACGAATTGCTCCTGCTCTTCCTCGCGGATGTGGTGCAGGTATTTTTCCTTCAGCTTGTCGAAGCGCTTCAGCCAGCCGGCGCCGGCTATGTCGCGCGCGGCGAGGTCGGCGAGGAGATCGTCGATCTGCTTGTGCTCAGCGACGGCGTGACGGGCGTCGTCGGTGGTGGCGGGATCGCGCAGCACGCTTGACCAGAGCGCTTGTTCTTCGGCGGCCGCGTGGGCTTTGACCTCTTTGGTGAGTTCGAGGAAGAGGCGCTTGCGCTCGGGGCCTTTCGGTTCGCTCGCTTGAATCATCGCGATGAGCGCGCGGTGGCGGTCGTGATCTTCGACGAGACGGCCGAAGAGATCTGGCCGGCCGCGAAAATGTGTTGCGGGCGTGCTGCCGAATTTGGCGGGCAGCTCTGGCGCGAGCGCCTTGGCTTTCTTGACGGCGGCGGTTTTGGCGGTGCGCGCCGCCGCCTTGGTCGCGTGCTTGCGTTTGAGCGCCATGCATCATCCCCGATCGCCGGGCGGGCGAATCCGCGGGCGTTCACGGGCGCACAAGCAATGAGGGGCGGGCGCGGTTCCACCGAGGGATCAATGTTCGCCGTTTTCGTAGCGCTCGGAATGGTCGTAGCGTTCGGCGCTTACGAGCGCGGACGGCGGCTGCGCGGCGAGCGCGAAGCTGACGGCGGCGCCGGCCGTGAGCGCGACGATGAGGGCGATGAGGCTTGCGCGCTTGGCATGGTCGCCCGGCTCATCGGGGCGCCGGCGCTTTGCGCCGGTGATCATGGCGGGGACGAGCGCGTCCTTGGCCTTCACAGTTTCCACGATCACGCCGAGAACGTGCACGACGACGAGCGCCTGCAGCACGCGGAAGAGCACTTCGTGGACCTCGGAAAGCTCGAGCCCCCAAACGCCCGCGAACGGGCCCGCATTGTCTTCGCCGCCACTAAAGAGACCGCTGACGACAATGCCAGTCGTGACGGCCAGAAGCAGAAACACCGCCCGGCCGCCGAGCGGGTTGTGCCCGAGGTGACGTTTGGGCTGTTTGCCCAAGAGGTCACGCACATGCGCGAGGATCGCGGAGGGGCCGGCGGCGAAATCGGCAAAGCGGGCGCGCTCGCCGCCGGCAAAACCCCAGATGACGCGAAAGACGAGGAGGCCCGCGATGGCCTCACCAGCATAGCGATGAAGGAGCGCGGCGGCGCCTTCTTCTTCGCCGGTGAACCACGCGAGCACGACGAGGGCGAGCAGGCTCCAGTGAAATAAGCGCGTCGGCAGATCCCAGACATGGATCTTACGCTCAGCCGTGTCGGCGGTCGTCATCGCGGTCCCTCGCGTTTTCGGTTGCGTGCGTTGTGCGATTAGTGCCGGCCGCGGCCGCGGCGGTGGCCGTCATCGTCGTCGGAGCGGTCGCGGCTGCAATCGTCGTCGCGCTCACGCCGCAGCACGGCGCCGGAGCGCGGATCGAGGTGCATCTCGACGCATTGGCCGCCGCGCTCGTAGCCCTTCACTTCAACCGAGTTCGGGTAACGCTCGATTTCCATCACGCGGAAGCCATCCGCGGAGAGGCGCTGTTCGATCGCGCTGAGCGAAAGCGGTTGGCCGGCTGGCTGGGTTTGGGCGCTCGCCAAGGATGGCGTGGCGAGGAAAAGACAGGCGGCGGCGATATGGCGAATGGTCATGAAAAGTCCCTCTGAGAAAGGACGCGCAGCGCGTCTTGGCCGTTCATGGAGGGGGCGCGCTGACAGCGCCGTGACGGGACGCGTCAGCTATCCGTCAGGTTCGGGCCGGTAGGGTGGAGGCGTATGACTCCGAGCCGCCGCTTTCTGGTTCTGGCCGCCCTGGCCGCGTGGTGCGCCGCGCCAGATGCTGAGGCGCGCCGCGGGCGAGGCCGTGACGGCGATCACAACGAAGCGCGCGAGGCGATGGAGGGCGGGGAGGTGCTGCCCCTCTCGCGCCTGTTGCCTTTGGCGTTGCGCGCGGTGCCGGGGGAAGTCCTGGAAGTGGAATTGGAGCGCGAGCACGGGCGGCTCGTCTATGAGATCGAAATTCTTGCGCGGAGCGGGCGCGTTCGCAAAGTGATCCTCAACGCGCGCACGGGCGCACTCCTAGGCGTGGAAGACGACGACTGATGCGGGTTCTGCTGGTCGAGGATGACGCCGACATCGCGCGCGATGTGGCGGACGCGCTGACGGGCGCGGGCTTCCTCGTGGAGCGTGCCTCGGATGGCGAGACCGCGTGGTTCGCCGGCGATACCGAGGATTTCGACGCGGTCGTGCTCGATCTGGGCTTGCCGAAGCTCGATGGCCTCAGCGTGCTGAAGAAATGGCGCGCGGCGGGGCGGTCTTTTCCGGTGCTGATCCTTTCGGCGCGCGGCGCCTGGACCGAAAAGGTCGATGGCATCGAAGCGGGCGCGGACGACTATCTTGGCAAGCCGTTCGAGCTCGGAGAGTTGACGGCGCGCGTGCGCGCGCTGGTGCGGCGCGCCGGCGGGCATGCGGCGGCGGTGCTGACCATCGGGCGGCTTACTTTGGATACGCGGCGCATGAGCGTTTCGATCGATGGCGCGCCGCAGCGTGTTTCGCCGCTGGAGTACCGCATGCTCGACTATCTCGCGCATCAGCAGGGGCGCATCGTTTCGGCGGGCGAACTTGCCGAACATTTGCACGGCGCCGATGGCGCGGCCGATGCGAACGCGATCGAAGCGCTGGTGGCGCGCTTGCGGCGGAAGATCGGCGCGGACGTCATCCAAACGCGCCGCGGCTTTGGCTACACGCTGAGCGAAACATGATCGCGCGCTCGCTGCGGCTGCGGCTGCTGCTTGGAGCGGCGGGCGCGATCTTTGCGGCGCTTGCGATTGCGTGGCTCGCGATGAGTTATCTGTTCGAAGCGCATGTCGAACGGCGCATCGAAGCCGATCTCATCCAGCATGGGCGCGGCATCGTATCTGGGCTGGCGCGCGGCGCCGATGGCCAGCTTACGCTCGACGCGGAGCCGCTCGATCCACGCTTCGACCGGCCTTCCAGCGGGCTCTATTGGCAAGTCGGCGAGGGCGCGGCGGCGCTGCGCTCGCGCTCGTTGTGGGACGAGGTGATGGCGCCGGGCGAGCGCGTCGGCGCCGATGGGTGGACGACGGGGGACGTTGCGGGGCCGTTTCATCAGAAGCTCGTCTTCGTCGCACGCTCGGTTTCGCTTGGTGCGAATGGCGCGCCGATTTTGGTGATGCTGGGCGCCGATCATGCGGCCGTCACGGCGGCGCGCGGAGAGTTCGCGCGCGATCTGGGGCTCTTCCTGTTGGGTTTGTGGGCAGTGTTGGCGGGCGCTGCATGGGTGCAGGTGCAGCTTGGGTTGAAGCCGCTTGGCGATGTGCGCGCGGCGCTCGGCGGCATGCAAGGTCATGCGGGCGCGCGCCTGCAGGAAGCGGATTATCCGACCGAGGTCGCGCCGCTTGCGCAAGCGATCAACGCGCTCGCCGATGCGCGCCAGCGCGACACCGAGCAAGCGCGCCGGCGCGCGGGCGATCTGGCGCATTCGCTTAAGACGCCGCTCGCCGCGCTTTCGGCGCAGGCGCGGCGCGCGCGCGAGGCGGGCGCGGGGGACGCCGCCGATGGCCTCGAGCGCGCGATCGAGGCGGCGCGCGGCGCCGTCGAGCGCGAGCTGACGCGCACGCGGATCGCTGCCGAGCATGACGCCGAGCACAAAGCGGCGGGACCGATCATCGACCGGCTGATTGCGGTTATTGAGCGCACGGAGGCGGGGCAGCGGCTGAGCTTCGAGAACACGCTGGGCCACGCGGTCGTGCCGCTTGGCGAGGTCGCGCTGATGGAGCTTGCCGGGCCACTGCTGGAGAATGCGGCGCGCCATGCGCGCACACTCGTGCGGGCAAGCGGCGATCGTGCGTGCTTTTGCGTCGAGGACGATGGGCCGGGTCTGACGGAGGCGCAGATCGCGGAGGCGCTTGCATCAGGCAAGCGGCTGGACGAAGCGACGCAGGGCCACGGCCTTGGGCTTGCGATTGCGCGCGATGTCGCGGAGCTGAGCGGCGGCGTGCTGACGCTCGATCGCTCGCCGCTCGGCGGCTTGCGCGCCCGGGTGCGCTGGGGCTGAGGCGCGCTAGAGGCGCGCGTAGGCCGGGAGCGTCAGGAACTCTTCCAGCTTCGCGGCCGTCGCCGAAGCTTTGAAGATGGCGGCGGCTTCGTCGAGGCGCGTTGCGTCGTAATCGCGTTCGAGGCCGGCGACCTCTTCTGCGAAGACGCGCAGGAAAAAGTCCTCAGTGACGGTTTGGCCGCTGTCGAGTTTCGCGCCGTGCTTGATCCATTGCCACACTTGCGAGCGTGAGATCTCCGCGGTCGCGGCGTCTTCCATCAGATTGTAAAGCGGGACTGCGCCGCGGCCGTTGAGCCACGCTTGGATGTAGCGCACGCCGACGCGGATGTTTTCGCGAAGGCCGTTTTCGGTACGCGCGCCCTCGTGCAGCTTCAGCATGTCGTCGCGCGTGACGTTCACGTCGGCGCGGGCTTTGCTGAGCTGGTTCGGCGTTGGCATCATTGCGTTGAACACGTCCATCGCGACGGGGACGAGATCGGGGTGGGCGACCCAGGTGCCGTCATGGCCATCGCGCGCTTCGCGTTCTTTGTCGGCGCGGACTTTCGCGAACGCGGCCTGGTTGGCGGGCTCGTCGTTCTTGATCGGGATTTGCGCTGCCATGCCGCCCATCGCGAAGGCGCCGCGGCGGTGGCAGGTTTGGATGAGCTTCAGCGAATAGGCGCCGAGGAAATCCTTGCCCATCACCATCGCGCTGCGATCGGGCGTGATCTTATCGGCGCGCGCGCCGAGGCGCTTGATGAAGGAGAAAATGTAGTCCCAGCGGCCGCAATTGAGGCCGACGATGTGATCCTTCAGCGCGTGGAGGATCTCATCCATCTCGAACGCGGCGGGCAGCGTTTCGATCAGCACGGTGACTTTGATCGTGCCGTTCGGAATGCCAAGGCGTTGCTGGGCGCGCACGAACACGTCGTTCCAGAGCGCGGCTTCGTGGTGGCTCTCCATCTTCGGCAGATAGAAATAGGGGCCAGAGCCTGCGGCGAGCGCGTTCTTGGCGTTGTGGAAGAAGTAGAGCCCGAAATCGACGAGCCCGCCCGACATCGGCGCGCCATCGACGGTGATGTGGCGCTCGGGCAGGTGCCAGCCGCGTGGGCGCACGAGGAGGACGGCGGGGTTCGGCTTGAGCGCATAGGCCTTGCCTGTCTGCGCGTCGGTGAAGTCGATCTTGTTCGCCCAGCGATCTTTGAGATTGATCTGGCCTTCGATGACATTGGCCCAGGTCGGGGAGGTGGCGTCTTCAAAGTCGGCCATGAACACTTTGGCGCCGGAGTTCAGCGCGTTGATGATCATCTTGCGATCGACGGGGCCGGTGATCTCGACGCGGCGGTCTTGCAGATCGGCGGGCACGGGCGCGATCTTCCAATCGCCGTCGCGGATCGCTTTGGTCTCGGCGAGAAAGTCCGGGAGTTCGCCAGCGTCGAAGCGCTTTTGACGCTCGACGCGCGCGGCGAGCAGCTTTTGGCGGCGCGCATCGAAGGTGCGGTGCAGGTCTTCCAGGAACGCCAGCGCCTCGGGCGTCAGCACCTCATCGCCGCGGGCGGGGAGTTGGCCAACCACCTCAATGCCGCGCGTTTGCGGCGACGCTGTCGTCGTCATGTGTCGTTTCCTGGCTTGGTCGTGAACGCACGCGCGCGGACGCTGTCACAGCGCCCGCGCGGTTCGTTTCTTCTTACTTCGTTTCGGCGGGCGCGCGTTCGCGGATCACCGGGACCATCTGGTCGCCCCAATTGCCCGCGCCGTCGTGCAGGCGCGAGGTGCGCACCAGTTCGACGGTGAAGCCGCTGTTGACGGCTTGCTCGACTGCGACGTTCAGGCGGTGGGCCGCTTCCGCCACGCGCCGGACGGCGCGCGTGGAATCGTCCCGGTCGGGCATGTCGACGCGTTTGAATTCGCTCTCAGAGGACATCGCCATCTCCGTTAGCCGGCTGCGAATTGGTTCATGGTGTTGGCGTGACCGCCGGCTTTCAGCGCGCGCTCGCCGCCGACCATTTCCTTGAACGTATCGCCAAGGTCGGAGCCGACTTCGTGCTGGTGCTTCACGGCCGAGACGCCGTTGCGGATTTCAGCGCGCTGTACCGAAAGCACGTAGGCCTTCATCTTGTCGTCGCCGAAATAGCCCTTCGACAGTTCGTCAACGCTCTTGGCGGTGAGGTGGAAGGTCGGCAGCGTGATAAGGTTGTGGAAGACGCCGGCGCGCGCGGCGATATCCGTTTGGAAGCGCTGCAGGCGCGCATCGGCTTCGACGCCGAGCGGATCGGCATCATACTTTTCGCTCATCAGCGCGGTTTCTTCCGGGTAGGCGTCCGCGGCGATCTTGCCTTCCTTGATCCACTGGGCGCGGACTTGCTTGCGCAGGTTGAGCGTCCAGTTGAACGAGGGCGAGTTGTTGTAGGCGAGCTTCGCCTTCGGCGCGGCCTTGCGGATTTCGGCGACCATCGAGGCGATTTCATCGACGTTCGGCGTGTCGGTTTCGATCCAGAGCAGATCGGCGCCGCCTTCGTTGAGCGAGGCGATGCAATCTTCGATGACGCGGGCGCGGCCCGTGTTGTCCTTAAACGCGAAGAGGCCGTTCGGCATGCGCACCGGGCGCGTCAGCTTGCCATCGATTTGGATGGCGAGGTCGCCATCCTTCAGGGGGCTCGCGGGCGTGACGTCTTCGGTCTTCAGCCACTTGATGTATTGCGAGGCGAGATCGCCCGGTTGCGTCGAGACCGGCACTTTCTGGGTGAGGCCAGCGCCGAGGCTATCGGTGCGCGCGACGATCACGCCGTCATCGACGCCGAGTTCTTCGAAGGCGAGGCGGCAAGCGCGCAGCTTTTCGATGAAGTCTTCGCGCGGCACGGTGACTTTGCCGTCCTGGTGGCCGCACTGCTTTGCGTCGGACACCTGGTTTTCGATCTGGATGCAGCAGGCGCCGGCTTTGATCAGCTCCTTCGCCAGCAGGTACGTCGCGTGCTCGTTGCCGAAGCCGGCGTCGATATCGGCGATGATCGGCACGACGTGCGTTTCGAAGCTGTCGATTGCCTTGATGGCGGCGGCTTCGCCGACTTGATCGCCCTTGGCGCGCGCGTCGCGCAGCGTCTTGAAGAGGTCGTTCAGCGAGACTTCGTCGGCTTGGCGGAGCGAGACGTAGATTTCTTCGATCAGGTCCGCGACGGCCGTCTTTTCGTGCATCGATTGATCGGGGAGGTGGCCAAAGCGATTGCGCAGGCCCGCGACCATCCAGCCCGAGAGATAGACGTAGGCGCCCTTGGTGGTGCCGCGAAGGCGCTTCACGGCTTTGATCATCTGTTGGGCGTGGAAGCCGGACCAGCAGCCGAGCGACTGGGTGAACTTCGAGCTGTCGGCGTCGTAGGCGGCCATATCGGCGCGCATCACGGTCGCCATCGCGCGGGCGATGTCGAGGTGGGTGTCGAACGTGTTCTGGAGCTTGAGCTGGATGATGTCGTCGATCGCGATGCCGCCGGGGGCCGTGCCGTCCGGGTAGCGCTTCAGGAGATCGTTGCGGAGATCGCGGTAGGTCTTGCGTTCGGACATCAGGCTCTGGCCCCTTCGATACGAGCGCCCCGGCTGCACCCATCGCTGAGCGCCGCCGAGGGGCGGAAAAGTGGATCAGGGGCCGGGCGCGGGGCGGCTTTCACCAAGTTCGCAAGCCAAAACCCGTTCAGACGGCCTTTCTGATCGGTGTTTTCACAATATTCGCAAAACCGGATGGTCTCCTAGGGGTGAATTTGCTAGAGCCTGCGAAGACGCGGCGTAAGGTTTGCAAAGATTGCGAATATGAAGAAGCTCTATGTCGGCGTGCGGCTGCGGCGGCTGCGGGAGGAGCGGCGGATCACTCAGATCGCGCTGGCCCAGTCGCTCGGCATTTCGCCCAGCTATCTCAACCAGCTTGAAAACAACCAGCGGCCGCTGACGGCCCCGGTGCTCCTGAAGCTCAGCGAAATTCTGGGCGTGGATGTGCAGACCTTCGCGGAGGGCGAGGAGGCGCGCCTGATCGCGGATTTGCGGGACGCGTTCGCCGATCCGGCGAGCGGTGAGCCGATCGCCGCGGCCGAGTTGCGGGAGGTCGCGTCCGCGATGCCGGCGGTTGGGCGCGAGATCGTGGCGCTGCATCGCCGCTACCGGCAGGCGCTGGAGCGCGCCGATGCGATGGCGCTGCAGATCGGCCTCAGCGGCGGCGATGTTTCGGCGATTGCGGCGCAGGCGCCGTACGAACAGGTGCGCGACTATTTCTACGCGCACCACAATTACTTCGATGCGATCGACCGGCGCGCCGAAGAGCTGAGCGACATGCTCAACCTCGAGCCCTATCTCGCGTTCGAGTCGCTCTCGACGTATCTTGAGCTTGAGCACGACGTGCGCGCGATGCTGGCGCCGATGGATGAGGGGCGGGCGCGGCGCGCGTTCGATCCCAAGGCGCGGCTGATCACGGTTTCAAATCATCTCGACGCAGGCCAGCGCGCGTTTCAGCTTGCGATCCAGATTGCTTTGCTTGCCGCGAACGATGTGATCGCACCGCTGGCGCACGAAGCGGGCGCGGGTTCGCCGCAGACGGAACGGCTTGCGCGGATTGGGCTCGCCAACCATTTCGCGGCGGCGCTTTTGATGCCGTACCGCAAGTTTCTCGCGGCGGCGGAAGCAGAACGCTACGACATCGAGCGGCTCGGCCAACGCTTCGACCAGGGCTTTGAAACGATCAGCCACCGGCTCGCTTCGTTGCAGCGGCCGGATGCGGCGGGCGTGCCGTTCTTTTTCATCCGCGTCGATCGCGCGGGGAATATCTCCAAGCGCCAATCGGCGACGGATTTTCACTTCTCACGCGTGGGCGGCGCGTGCCCGCTGTGGAACGTGTATGAAGCGTTCGCGCAGCCAGGGCGCATTCTCACGCAAATGGCGCAGATGCCGGATGGGCGCACGTATCTTTGGATCGCACGCACCGTGCATCACGACACGGGGCGCTATGGCGAGCCAGGCAAGACGTTCGCGATCGGGCTTGGGTGCGATCTGCGGCACGCGGGGCGGCTCGTGTACTCCAAGGGCTTACGGCTCGACGATCTGAGCGCGGCGACGCCCATTGGCGCGGGCTGCAAGGTGTGCGAGCGGCCGGCGTGCGCGCAGCGCGCGTTTCCGCAGATCGGGCGCGCGCTCGCAGTCGATGAAAATCGCAGCGTGGTTGCGCCCTACGCCTCCGTTTAGATCGCGCCTGGCCGCGCCGCGCTGAAATCTAGGACGGCGCCTTGCACCGCGCGCCCAGCGTGCGCATGTCACCCGTGCAGCGCGTGGAGCCAAGCATGAAAGATGTGGCTGTCGTCGGCTATTGCCGGACAGGGATCGCGAAGGCGCAACGCGGCGCGCTCAACCGCACGCACGGCATTGCGATGTCGGCGCATGTGATGACCCAGGCGCTGAGACGCGCGGGCGTGGAGGCAGGCGAAGTCGAGGACGTCGTGCTCGGCTGCGGCCTGCCCGAGGGCGCGACGGGGCATAACGTGGCGCGCAATGCGGCGCTGTTTGCGGGGCTTGGCGCGGGCGTGCCGGGCATCACGGTGAACCGCTATTGCGGCTCTGGCCTCAGCGCGGCGTCGATTGTCGCGAACCGGATCGCGACGGGCGAGATGGCGTGCGGCATCGCCGGCGGCGTCGAGAGCATCAGCCTCGTGCAGTTCAGCTTGCACTTCGATGGGTTCTTCTACGAACCGCTGCAGATGAAGATGCCCGCGGTGTGGTGGACGATGAACCAGACCGCTGATTTCGTGGCGCAGAAATACGACATCAAACGCGAGGCGCTGGATGCGTATGTGGTGGAGAGCCAAAAGCGCGTTACGGCGGCGTTGGCGGCAGGGAAATACGCCGAAGAGATCACGCCGTTCATGACCACGATGCAGGTGACGGACAAGGCGAGCGGCGCGGTGAGCGAGCGGGAGGTGACGCTCGATCGCGACGAAGGCCCGCGGCCGGATACGACGCTCGAAGGGCTCGCGAAGCTGAAGCCGGTCTATGACGGCGGGACGACGACGGCCGGGAACGCTTCACAGCTTTCGGATGGGGCGGCGGCGGTTGTGATGATGGACGCCGACCTTGCCGCACGGCGCGGGCTGCCGATCCTGGGGCTGCTGCGCGGCGTCGATCTCGCAGCGGTGGCGCCGGAAGAGATGAGCATCGCGATCACGCCGGCGATCCGCAAAGCGATGGCGCGGCACGGCTTGAAGGCAGGCGACGTCGACCTTTGGGAACTGCACGAGGCGTATGCGGTGACGACGCTCTACAATCAGCGCGAGTTGCAGACGCCGTGGGAGATCACGAACGTCAACGGCGGCGCGATCGCGCTTGGCCATCCGTATGGCATGTCGGGCGTGCGCTACCTCGGCTCGACGCTGATGGAGCTTCAGCGGCGCGGTAAGAAGCGCGCGGTGGTGGGCGTGTGCACCGCGGGCGGGATGGCGACGGCGGCGTATCTAGAGCGTGCGTAGCGGCGGGGCGCTAACGTCAACGTCAGTTTTATTGGCCTTGCGCGGCAGCGGCGCGGCGTGGGACGACGTTTCCAACACAGAGGAGACGCCCCCATGCCCGCACCCGCCGATGGACTTACGCTGCATTCGCTCGTCACCAAGGATGGGGAGTTGCAGCTTTCGCTGGTGCGCGCGCCCATTCCGGCGCCGGGCCCCGATGAAGTCGTGATCCGGGTTGAGGCGACGCCGATCAATCCGTCCGATCTTGGCCTGCTGATTGGGCCGGCGGATATTTCGAAGGCGCGCGTTGAAGGCTCGGGTGAAAATGTGCGGGTGAGCGCGCCGATCGCGCCGCACGTGATGCGCATGTTGGCCGCGCGCGTTGGGCAATCGATGCCTGTGGGCAATGAGGGCGCGGGCGTTGTGGTCGCGGCGGGCTCGTCGCCGGAAGCGCAGAAGCTGATGGGCAAGGTCGTCGCGGCGCTCGGCGGTTCGATGTACGCGCAATATCGCGTCGCACGCGTTTCCGATCTGCTGGTGCCGAAGGATGGCACGACGCCGGCGCAAGCTGCGTCGTGCTTCGTCAATCCGCTGACGGCGCTCGGGTTCGTCGAGACGATGCGGCGCGAAGGGCACACGGCGCTGGTGCACACGGCGGCGGCGTCGAACCTGGGGCAGATGCTGAACAAGATCTGCATCAACGAAGGCGTTGGGCTCGTGAACATCGTGCGCAGCGCCGAGCAGGCGAAGATACTGAAGGAAATCGGCGCGAAATATGTGGTGGATTCCACCGCGCCGAGCTTCATCGAAGACCTGACGGCGGCGATCGAAGCCACGAATGCGACGCTCGCGTTCGATGCGATCGGCGGGGGCAAGCTGGCGGGGCAAATCCTCGGCGCGATGGAAGCGGTGCAGAGCAAGAAGGCCGGCGCGTATAGCCGCTACGGCTCGAGCGTGCACAAGCAGGTGTATATCTATGGCGGGCTCGATGTGTCGCCGACGGAGCTGTCGCGCTCGTTCGGGCTGATGTGGGGCCTCGGCGGCTGGCTGCTGACGCCGTTCCTGATGAAGGCGGGGCCGGAAGTCGCGGCGCGGTTGCGCCAGAAGGTGGCTGATGAGCTGACGACGACGTTCGCCAGCCACTACACGCAAACGATTTCGCTCACCGAAACGCTGAAGCCGGAGGTGATCGCCGCGTACAACAAGAAAACGACCGGCGAGAAATATCTGATCAACCCGAACAAGTAGCGCGATGGCGCTTACGCTCGCGGGCTTCGTTGCGCTCTGGCTCCTTTTGGACCGGAGCGCGGCGGCGCTTGGCAGCGGGCGCGGCGAGTGGGGCGGGGCGATTGCGCTCGCCGTCGTCGCGGTCGCGGTGACGATGGAGATGATCGGCAGGCCTGGCAGCGCGCGGGACGCAGCGCGGCGGCTTGGGTTTGTTGCGCCAAATGCGCGGGCGATGCTGGCGGCGCTCGTATTGTCCGTTGCGATGCTGGCGGCGTTGGCGTTGTTTGCGCGTGCAGCACACATTGACGTCACGTTGCTGCCGGCGTGGCCGGTGCTTGCGCTCGGGATGCTGCTGCAAGGCGGCGTCGCGGAAGAGACGGTGTTTCGCGGGTTTCTTTTCCGGCGCTTCCGTGAGGCGCGGCCGTTTTGGCGCGCGGCGCTGATCTCTGCTGGGCCGTTTATCGCGGTGCATCTGTTGTTGTTCGCGACGATGGACTTTGCCGTGGCGCTCGCGGCGGTTCTGCTGGCGGTCGCGATCTCGTTTCCGCTGGCGTGGCTGTTCGAGCGCGCGGGCAATTCGGTGTGGCCGCCAGCGCTGGTGCATGGCGTCGTGCAAGTCGGGATCAAGGTGATCGACGCGGGCGAAGAGTTTGCGCTGCTGGCGCTCGTCTGGATGGGCGTGTGCGCGCTGGCGCCTTGGGCGCTGTTTCTTGTATTGCGGCGCTAGCAATTCAGCGGAGCGCACACATGGCCAAGACGGTCAGGATTTACGGGATCAAGAACTGCGATACGATGAAGAAGGCGCGCGCGTGGCTCGATGCGAAGGGCGTGGCGTACACGTTCCACGACTATAAGGCCGAGGGTGCGCCGGCGAAGGCGAAGGTGGAAGGCTGGATGAAGGAAGCGGGCTGGGAGAAGGTTCTGAACCGCGCCGGTACGACGTTCCGCGCGCTCGATGACGCGGACAAGGCGAACCTCACGGAGAAGAAGGCGCTGAAGCTGGTGCTTGCGCAGCCTTCGATGATCAAGCGGCCGGTGCTTGAGGTGGGCGATGCGCTGCTCGTCGGATTCAAGCCAGAGGAATACGCGGCGGCGTTTGGGAAGAAGAAGTAGCGCTCCTCCCCGATGGCCGGGAAGAAGCGCTGAGGGGCGTCACGGGGCGGGTGTGACGGCGTAGTCGCCGGTTTGCGTGCGCGTCTCGCCATTTCGGCCGGTCACGACGCGCGTGACGCTGCCTGTACCATCGCCGTTGCCGTCTCGTGCGACATCGACGCTACGCGTCGTTCCGTCGGAATAGGTGACATCGCGGGCGCGCGTTGCGTCCGCGCCGTCGCGCGTGCGCGATTGGGTCCAACTCGTGGTCTCGCCCTGCCGGTTTGTGACGGCGCCGGAGGAGGCGCAATTGCCGGGCGACGTGCACGCGCCGGAGGAGGCGCGTGTGATGCTCGTGCCGTCTTCAAAAGTGGCGGTTGCGTTCACGTTGCGCGCGCCGTCGCCGTGTGTGACATCGCGCGTGTAGTCCACCTGGCCGTGGTTCTGCGTGTCGATGTTGCCGGTGACGCTGCGCCCATCTTCGGTGCGCGTGACGGAGAAATCGCCGGTTTGCGTGCGCGTTTCACCGTCGCGGCCGGTGACGGTGCGCGTGGCGCTCCACCCGCCGGGTGCGGTGCGCTGGGCGTCCGCATCCACGGTGCGGCTCGTTCCGTCGCGATAGGTCGTGGTGCGATCGTGGCTGCGCTCACCGCCGCCCCATGTGCGCGCATCCTCGACGCTGCGCGTGCGCCCGCCGGGGCCGGTGACGGCGCTCTCGCGCGTGCGGACGCCGCGGCCCCGGTTTACTTCGCCGGTTGCGACGGCGTCGCCGCGCGGGGTGTGGATCGTGGCGCTTCCGCGCCGGCCACGAGCATCGGCGGCGTCAACGATGGCGAGGCTGAGTACGACGGCGAGCGCTGCGCCAAAGAGCTTTCGGTTCATACGGATCATCCCTGCTCAAACGCCCCTTCGCGAGGTTGAACGGGCGGCGCGGGATGATCCGTCGCGCAGAATGTCGGAAATTTACGCTCCGGTGCGCACCGGGAAGAGGGCGCGGATGCGGGGGTCGCGCAGGATGAGGCCGCCCCAGAGGAACACGCCGAGATAGATGCTGAAGAGCGTGTGCGAGAAGAGCGGGCTTTCGATGCGCCAGTGTGTGGCGATCGCGCCGCCGAGCACGCCCATCATCAGCACGGCGCCGAGGAGCGCGGTGCGCGGGATCATGTAGAGGATCGTGCAGCCGATCTCGATGACGCCGATCGTGAGCGCGTATTTCACGGGCCATTCGAGTTGCGTCATCGTTGTTGCGACTTCGGGGTGGCCCATGAGCTTGAGGCCGCCGCTGAAGCACAAAAAGAGCGCG
Organism: uncultured Caulobacteraceae bacterium; assembly: GCA_964564595.1. GTDB lineage: Bacteria > Pseudomonadota > Alphaproteobacteria > Caulobacterales > Aquidulcibacteraceae > JBEVOS01. The sequence goes on along the minus strand of CAZMCA010000013.1, from coordinate 11,908 downwards.
AAGAGACTGGAGAGAATCCAGCCGGTGATGGTCATCCAGCGCGGTTGAGTCATTTCGCTATCTCCTCCCTCTCCCCCTGAGGGGGAAAGGGGCAGGGGTGAGGGGGATTGCGATGCGCGTTCAGTGTGAGGGCGGTTGCGACGCGCGAAAATTATCTCGTTGCGCGCCCCCTCACCCTAACCCTCTCCCCCTGAAGGGGGAGAGGGGATTGGCGCGGCGCTATTTCATTGCCTTCAGAAGTTCAGCGAGCTGATCGGCGGTTTGGCCCCAGCCTTCGTGGAAGCCCATTTGCTCGTGTTCGGCTTTCGCTTCGGCAGTCCAGTGATGGGCGATCGCGGTGTAGTGCGTCTTGCCGTCAATCTCTTCGAGCAGAATTTCGGCGGTCATGAACGGGCGCTCCGACGGGATCCACGCTTCGGTGTAGGCGTCGGTGAAGACGAGGCGCTTGTTCGGCTCGACGGCGAGATAGACGCCGGGGTTCGGATACTCGTTGCCTTCGGGGTCCTTCATCACAACGAGGCTTTTGCCGCCGGGGCGCACGTCGCTTTCGACTTTGCTGAGCGTCCAGGGCTTGGGGACGAACCATTGCTTCATCAGCTCGGGATCGACCCAGGCTTGATAGACCTTCGAGGCCGGCGCATCGAAAATGCGCTTCAGAACCAGTTGATGCTGCGACATTTCAAGTCTCCTTCGTGTCTGATTTGAAGACGAACGGTGCGCACGCGATCCGACACGTGATGCTATTTTTCCGCGGCTTCTTTCGCGAGCCGGTCGAGGTGCTGGCGGATGTGCTGGGCTTCTTGCGCGGTGTTGGCGAGCGCGATGGCGCGGTTGTAGCTGTCGCGTGCTTCGCCGGTGCGGCCGAGTTGATCGAGCAGTGCGCCTTTGAGGCCGTGGAAATGAAAGTAGTTCGCGAGGCGCTGGGCGAGCGGTTCGATCAGCGCGAGCGCTGCTTCGGCGCCTTGTGTTTTTGAGACAGCGACCGCGCGATTGAGCGTGACGACGGGCGAGGGCTGCATGCGCTCCAGTGTGGAGTAAAGCGTATCGATCTCAGCCCAATCGGTGTCTTGCGGCGTGGCGGCGCGCGCGTGCAGCGCGGCGATGGCGGCTTGCACTTGGTAGGGGCCGGGGCGGCGGCGAAACATCGCTTTGTCCAGGAGCGCGAGGCCTTCTGCGATCATGTTGCCGTTCCAGCGCGTGCGGTCTTGATCGTCGAGCAACACGATTTCGCCGTTGGCATCGAGGCGCCCGGCGCTGCGGGCGTGTTGCAGCAGCATGAGCGCGGTGAGGCCGGTGATTTCGGGTTCGTTTGGAAATAGGCGCAGCAGGAGGCGGGCGAGGCGGATGGCTTCGTCGCAGAGCGGGCGCTTTGCATCAGCGGTCGCGCCGCTTGCGGAATAGCCTTCGTTGAACACGAGGTAGATCATCGCGGCGACGGCGGCGAGGCGTTCGGCGCGCTCGGGCGCGGAGGGCGCTTCGAACGGCGTATGCGCTTGCGCGACCTTCGCCTTGGCGCGCGTGATGCGCTGCTCCATCGCGCTTTCGCCAACCAAAAACGCGCGCGCGATTTGCGGCACGGTGAGACCGGAGACGATGCGCAGCGCGAGCGCGATCTGTTGCGTCGCTGGCAGATCGGGGTGGCAGCAGATGAAGAGAAGCCGCAGCACGTCGTCGCGATAATCGGCGGCGTCGAGTTGATCGACGACGCTTGCTTCAGCGTCATCCGTGTCCGAGAGGGCGGCCTCGTCGGGCAGTTCGGTGTGGCGCTTGGCTCGGCGCTTCTGATCGATCGCGGCGTTTTTGCCGACCATGATGAGCCAGGCTGCAGGATCGCGCGGCGGGCCGTTTTGCGGCCAATTCTTCAGCGCGCGCAGGCACGCGTCTTGGAACGCTTCTTCGGCTGTATCGAGGTCGCGGAAGTAGCGCGTGAGGGCCGCGACCGCTTGCGGGCGTGCGCCGGTGAGCGCCGCATCGATCCAGCCAAGGTCTGTCATCCGCGCTTATTCGCCTTCCGGGATGAACATCATCACCGGACGGATTTCGTAGGCGCCGCCGGGATTGGCCTTGGCGAGATCGCGCGCGGCAGCGACGGCATCGTCGAGCCCCGGCACGTCGATGATGTAGAAGCCGAGCAGCTGCTCTTTGGTTTCGGCGTACGGGCCGTCGAGCACGGTGTCGTCTTGTTTGCGGAGCGTGGTGGCGGCGGTCGTCGGCATCAGGCGGATCGAGGGGCCGAAGCGGTGCTGGCCGGCGAGCTTCTTATGGACGACGTCGAGCTTGGCCATGACGGCGTCGTCTTCCTCCTTGGTCCAGGAGGTCGTCATCTCTTCGGAATTGTAGCAGAGCAACGCGTACAGCATGGGGCCTCGTTCCTGGTTCAAGGACGCAGCACTATGCCCGCTCCCGACATGCTGCTGCAAAAACCCCCTCCCCTTGAGGGGAGGGGGCAGGGGGCGGGGTAATGCGTCGCGTTAGAAAACGTTGCGCCGTGCGTTGCGGCCAAAACTAGAGGTGGGGATTCACCCCACCCCCTTCCCCCTCCCCTCGCGGGGAGGGGTGATGTTGGCGTTACTGCGCGGCGGGCGTGGCGCCGGCGCTGGGCGGGGGGGTCCAGGCGGGGCCGGACCATTCGGTTTCGATGATGATCTCGACGTCGTCGCTGACGCCCATAGTCGTGCCCGGCGCGGGGATGCCGACGGTGAGGCCGAAGTCTGAGCGCTTCAGCACGCCGTGCGCGGAAAAACCGATGCGCGCGTTCGGATCCATTGGGTGGCCCTCGTAGCCGCCGTTGAACGTCGCATTGAGCGTGACGGGATGGGTGACGCCGCGCATCGACAGATCGCCGGTGATGCGCGCGGTGTTGGCGCCGGTAGTTTCGACTCTGGTGGAACGGAACGTCCATTGCGGCTGCGCGCTCGCGTTCAGCCAAGTCGCGCCGAGGAGCTCGTTGCGGAAACCGGCGGGCGGGTTCGGAAGTGAGAGCGAACGCGGATCGATGGTGACGTTGAGTTGCGCGGCGCTCGGGTTCGCGGGATCGAGTTGGAGTTGCGCATCGAACGTCGTGAACTGCGCGGTGTAGTTAGAGTAGCCAAGGTGGCTGACGCGGAAGACGAGCGTGGAGTGCGCCTTATCGAGCGTGTAGGCGCCGGCGGGCAGGCCCTCGATGCTGGGCGCGGGTGTTGCGGGCGCTTCGGCTTCGGTGGCGGGGGCGGCGCTCTGCTGCGGCGTGGGCGAGCAGGCGGCGAGCGCGCCAGCGGCGAACGCCGCGGCGAGAACGAGACGGTTCATACGCAGACTCCTAGTGAACACGTGACAAGGACGATTGGTGTCGCTCGGTTCCGACAGGGCCGTCGTAGAATTCTTCCCTGGCGTTCGCCATCACCGCAGCGGTCCGTAGGTCATCGCTACCCACATAATTGCCGTAGCAATGGCGACCGCTAAGACACCATTCCAATAGTTAGGCGAGTTCAGTCGCTTCGAACGTGCGTTTTCGAGTAGTCCGCCGAACAAGTGCATCCTCTGCCGAAATGTCTCAGGCCTGAAAATCGCAAAAAATCCTAGCTGAACAACCACCATCCCAGACAGCCCGAATATAAGTGCGGTCAGTGCGTCGAGCTTGAGCCAAAAGTATCCGACGGCCACCAGGGTAACGGCCAATAACGATAACAGCGCGCCGCCGACGCGGTTGGAGACGCGCGGCAGCCGCAAGTTAGCGCAGCCGGCCGATCGCGGCGCCGAGCATGGCGTAGGTTTCCATTTCGGCGGGCGTGGACCACGAGTCGCGCCAGGCGCTCCAGACGGCGGCGACGACCTGTTCGCGCGGGTTCACGTAGACGAACTGGCCGAAAATGCCTTCGGCGGTAAAGGCGCCGTCGTGGTTCGGTAGCGCGTTGGCGCCGGTGGGCAACGACCACCATTGGTAGCCGTAGCCGAGCGGATATTGCGGATCGAACGCGCCATGCGCAGTGACGGGATTGTCCGGCTGGCCGGCGAGATCGCGCCAGCCTTGCGGCAGCACGCGCACGCCGTTGATGACGCCGTCTTCCAGGACGAATTGCCCAAAGCGCGCATAGTCGCGCAAAGTGGCGCTGACGCCGAACCCTGCGCCAGCGCGGCCGTTTTGCGCATCGAGCTGCCAATACGCATCGGTCTCCATGCCGGCGCGCGACCAGATCTTTTCGGAATAGTAGTCGGCGAGATGCTTGCCCGTTGCGCCGGAGACGATGGCGCCGAGCACGTAGGTTTCACCGGTTGAGTAGTTGAACTTCGTGCCCTGCGGATGCGCACGCCGCCGGGTGCGCATGAGTTCGAGCAAGGCGGCGGGATCGTTCGCTTGGAGCGCTGCGCCCATGCGCGCGATGTCGTTGTCGCCGGTGGCGCTGTAGGTTTCGTCCCACGCGACGCCGCTGCACATCCGCAGCACGTTGCGCACTGTGACGCCTTCATACGCGCTGCCGCGCAGTTCGGGGACGTAGCGTTCGGTTGGGTCATCGAGGCTCGCGATCGCGCCTTCGTGTAGGGCTGCGCCTGCTAGCGTGGAGGTCATCGATTTTGCGGTTGAGAAGCTCGTCCAGCGCGACCGCGAGTCGTTGCCGAGCGCATATTTCTCGATGACGGTTTGGCCGTTCTTGAGGATCATCAGGCCGCTGGTGCGGTTGCGCGCGAAGTAGCTGTCGATGGTCTGCGCGGCGCCGCCGAAATCGTAAGGCATGGCGCCAGTGAGCTGCACGGCGTGCGCGGGCAGGGGGCGCACGCGCCCGCCGCGGCGGATGGGGCGCACGAAGCTGGCGCGATCGACATTGCGGAACGTGGCCGGCTGATTTTCCGGCGTGGTGTCGAGGATGTTGGCGGCGATCTCTTCCTGGGCCGCCGGCGCCTGGGCTGTCGCGCATGCCCCAAGCATCGCCGCCCCGCCGAGCAACAATGTTCGCCGGTCAAACCTTAGATCGTTCATGGAAATCCTCACCCTCGTTCGGGGCGGACCCTAGTGCGCCGCGCGCCAGCGCGCATCCTCCTCCCGGAAGGGCAGGTTGGCGGTTTGTAACCCGGCTGCATCCATTTCCCGCTTGGGGCGCATCATTCCAGCGAAACGGGCCGGATGGCGGCCCGGCGCTGAAGGGAGACGGGCGATGCTGAGCTATCTGGTCGTGATGGCGATGGCGGCGAGCGTGGCGGGGCCCTTGGCGTTCATGGCTTTCACCCGGTCGTAAGGACCACAAGAAAAGACCAAAGATTTCAGGTCTTTGGGGCGCGGGAGAGTGTGATGGAAGAGTGGCTGGTTCCGTTGGCGTTTTTCGCGATGATCGCCTTCATCGTCGCGGCTTCGGTGTGGGGCGGGGTGCAGAACAAGCGCGCCGTGGCCGACACGATCAAGCGGGCGATCGAGAGCGGCCAGCAACTGGACGCCGAGACCATATCCTCGCTCTCCAAACCGGCGCGCAGCTGGCAGCAGGACATGCGCGGCGGGATCGTTCTCCTCTTCCTCGCGGCGGGCTTCTTGATCGCGGGGTTCATGGGGCCGGGCGGGGGCACGGAAGTCCACTTCGGGAACGGCTTTTTCATCGCGGCTATCATCATCGGCGCGATCGGGGCCGGACAATTGGTTGCGGCGCTGGTGCGCCGGCCTAACAAGGTGGGCGAGTGAATGGACCTGACGAGGAACTGGCGCGCGAAGCGAAACGAGGGTCCCAAGTGGCCTTCGCCAGTCTCGTGCGGCGGAACCAGAGCCTCGTACGCGGTTTTCTTCGCAAGATGACCGCGGACTCCGCCACCGCCGACGATCTCGCTCAGGAAACCTTCGTGATGGCCTGGCGCAAGATCAATTCCTACGAGGAGAAGGGCTCGTTTCGCGGCTGGTTATGCCGGATCGCGTACACCCAATTCCTCCAACAACGGCGCTCCTCCCAGAGCGCGCTCCGGCGGGACACCGCGGCGTTCGCCGAGATGGAACAGACGGTGAGCGAAGGGAGCGCGATGGAAGCCAAGATGGATGTGGAGCGCGCCATGAAAGTGCTCACACCGGAGCAAAAAGCCGCCGTTTCGCTCTGCTACGGAGAAGGCATGAGCCACTCTGAAGCAGCCGAGGTTCTGGGCTTGCCATTGGGGACTGTTAAGTCCCATGTTTTAAGAGGACGCGAGCGGATGCTGGCGGTCCTGCGCGAGAAGGAAGCGTCATGAGCGAAGAGCATGATGAAGCCCTGATGCGCTCCCTCTTTGCGGAGGGCGCGCGGCCCCCGATGGGAGACGAGACGTTCGTTTCCGGCGTGATGGCGCGCGTTGAAGCTGGCGAGAGCCGCCGCCAATCGGTGTTCAGCGCGGTGGTGTGGACGGCCGGCGCGGGCGCGGCGCTGTTCGGCGCCGTCAACTTCACGACCATCCTCGCCGAAGTCAGCCGCGCGGCGGCGGCGGTGAACTTGCCCGTGATGGGCGGCGGCGCCAGCATGCTGTTGATGATCGCGGCCGTGGCCGGCGGGGCTTGGCTGTTCTCGGAACGGACTTAGCGCTAGGCAGGCGTGCTCCCCCGGGAGGGGAGCTGTCACGCAAGGGGTGACTTAAGGGGGCGGCGACGCCCCCTTTCGATTCCGGGTTCGTTTTGAGCATCGCACCGCCGCCCCGTCCGTCCCGGCGCCGGCGCCGAGCCACGTTCCCTCCCGGGGAAGGGCTTGCGCGGCGGGGTGTTGCCGTTTTCCCGCCGTAACAGCGCACTACCCAGATGCGGCGGTGTGGGCGCGTTGCCCGAGCGCGCGGGCGCGGCTAGCTTGCGCCCCGATTTGAGGGGGCGTCGCGCGCCCCGGGGATAGGGACGGCGCGTGAGCAATCCAAACGAGAGCAACGAGAGCTTTTTTCAAGAAGTCGAAGAGGGCGTACGGCAGGATCGCTACGTTGCGTTTGTCCGAAAGTATGGCGTGTGGGTTGTCGGTGGGGTGGCCGCGATCCTGCTCGCCGTCGGCGGCTGGCGGCTCTACGAAGGCTGGAGCATCGACCAGAGCCGCGACATGTCCGAGCGCTTCACGGCCGCGCAGAAATTGCTGCGCGAGGGCGATGCGAAGGCCGCGGGCGATGAGTTCGACCGGCTCTCCAAAACCGGCCCGCAAAACTACCGCGCGATGGCGATGATGGAGCGCGCACAGGCGCTCGAGGCGCAGGGCGATCTTGAAGGCGCGCTCGCGCAATTTGACGCGGCCGCCCAAGCCTCGCGCGATCCGACCATGAAGAACAGCGCGCGCCTGCGCGCCGCCTACATCGTCGCGGAAACGCAGGACTTTGCGGCCGTGCGCGGCCGGCTCGATCCGATCATCGCGGAGGGCGGGGCAATCTCGTATCTCGCGCGCGAATTGTTGGGCGTTGAAGCGTGGGAGGCGGGCGAAACCACGCTCGCACGCGAGACGCTGGAAAATCTCACGCTTGCGTTTGATGCGCCCGAGCCGGTGCGCCAGCGCGCGCAACTTGCGATCAATGTACTTGGACCGGCGCCCGCTGCGTCGGGCGCAACGCCCGCGGCCAGCGCCGCGCCGGCGAGCGCTGCACAACCTTCCCCTGGAGAGACGAAATGAGCCGCTTCAGCGCGTCCCTGGCCGTTCTGGCCGCCGCCGCCGCGTTGTCGGCATGCTCCACGGTGAGCGCTCTCAATCCGTTCAATGGCGAGAGCGAACCGCAAAACGCCGCGAGCGATGTGCCGCAGAACGAGCGCATCTCGATCCTGACGTTCGAGCAGGAATTGACGCCCGATCCGGAGCTCGCGACGCGCACGATCACGCCGCCCGCGCCGGTTCCGATGACGGCCTGGGCCCAGCCCGGCGGCACGCCAGACAACTCGCCGGTGCATGTCGGCGGCACGGCTTCGCTCGATGTTGCGTGGCGCCAGCAAGTAGGCGCGGGCTCTTCGCGCAACGAGCGCCTGGCCGCGCCCCCGGTGATCGCGGAAGGCAAAATCTATTTCATCGATGCGGCGCACGAAGTGCACGCGATCGACGCCGCGAGCGGCAGCCGCATCTGGTCGCAACGTTTGCGGCCCGATGAGGGGCGCGACCGGAACGCGCTTGGCGGCGGGATCGCGTTTGATGGCGGACGCGTGTTCGTTTCGACCGGGTTTGGCTTCATCGCCGCGCTCGATGGCGCGACGGGCGCGCAGGTGTGGCGCACGCAAGCGGGCGCGCCGTTCCACGCGGCGCCGACCGTGACGGGCGGGCGCGTTTATGCGGTGACGAACGATAGCGAACTCGTCGCGCTCGACGCCGCGACTGGCACCGTGTCGTGGACCTATCAGGCGATCGCTGAACCGGCGCGGATCTTGGCGGCGTCCAGCCCCGCGGTTGAAGGCGATAGCGTGATCGCGCCGTTCGCTTCGGGCGAAGTGGTGGCGCTGCTGGCGGCGAACGGGCGCCGGCTCTGGGTGGATTCGCTCTCGCGCTCGGGGCGGCTCACGTCGCTCTCGGCGATCAACGATATTGCGGGCCGGCCGGTGGTCGATGGCGGCGTCGTCTACGCGGCGAGCCATTCGGGCTTGCTTGCGGCGATCGATCTGCGCTCTGGCCAACGCATCTGGTCGCGCGCGTTCGCTTCGACGCAGACGCCGTGGGTCGCGGGTGATGTGCTCTATGCGGTGACGGTGGACGGCGAGCTCTGCGCGCTCGACCGCGCGACGGGCAACATCTACTGGACGCGCCAACTGCCGCGCTTCGAGGAAGAGAACGAGCGCCGCGGACGCATTTCCTGGTCAGGCCCGATCCTCGTTGGCGGGCGCCTCGTGCTTGCCGGCTCGAACGGCGAAGTGCTGGCGGTTGCGCCGCAGAACGGCGAAGTTCTCGCGACACGCGATCTCGACAAGGCGATCTTCATCCCGCCGGTGGCGGCCGATGGGCAGATCCTGGTCGTGACCGACGACGCGCGGATCACGGCGCTGCGTTAGCAGCGTATGCAGTAGGCAATAGGGCAGTAAGGCAGTAGGAGGGCGCGCTTTGGCGCCTGTCGCCCTTCTGCCTATTGCCCTACTGCCTTACCGCCATGTCTCTGAAAGTCGCCATCGTCGGCCGGCCCAATGTCGGCAAATCCACGCTGTTCAACCGGCTGGCGGGCAAGAAGCTCGCGATCGTGGACGATACGCCGGGCGTGACGCGTGACCGGCGCGAGGCGAAGGGCCGGCTCGGCGACCTCGATCTCATCGTGATCGACACGGCGGGCTTTGAAGACCTCGCCGATGAATCGCTCGAAGCGCGGATGCGTGCGCAGACCGATGCGGCGATCGCGGAAGCGGACGTGATCCTCTTTGCGATCGATGCGCGCGTTGGCGTGACGCCGCTCGATGAGCGCTTCGCTGATTTACTGCGCCGCGCGGATAAGCCCGTCGTGCTGCTTGCCAACAAGAGCGAGGGCAAAGCGGGCGATGATGGCGCGATGGAAGCCTACGCGCTCGGGCTCGGCGATCCGATCCCGATCTCGGGTGAGCACGGCGATGGCATGAGCGATGTGTACGCCGCGCTGCTGCCTTTTGAGCCGCAGAGCGCGGACGCGGACGAAGACGCCGACGATCTAGAGATCGTTGGCGAAGGCGAAGAGGAAGAGCCCGCGCCGCAGCCGAAGGGGCCTATCAAGATCGCCATCGTCGGGCGGCCGAACGCGGGCAAGTCGACGCTCGTGAACGCGCTTGTCGGCGAAGAGCGCGTGCTGACAGGGCCGGAGGCGGGCATCACGCGCGACGCGATCTCCGTCGATTGGACGTGGCGGGACCGGCAGGGCAACGAGCAGGCGTTCCGTTTGGTCGATACGGCCGGCATGCGGCGCAAGGCGAAGGTGCAAGGCAAGCTCGAGCAATTGAGCGTCGGGGAGACGATCAACGCGATCCGGTTCGCGGATGTGTGCATCCTGGTGATGGACGCGGAAGAGGCGCTCGAGCATCAGGACTTGGCGATCGCCGATCTCGTCACGCGCGAAGGGCGCGGGCTCGTGCTGGCGTTCGCGAAGTGGGACAAGGTCGCCGATCCGCGCGCGGCGTTCGAGGAATTGCGCGAAACGGCGCGGGAGAAGTTTCCCGCGGCGCGCGGCGCGCCGGTGGTTTCGATCGCGGCGATTGCGGGCGTTGGGCTCAATCAATTGATGCAAGGCGTGATGACGAGCTTCCGGGACTGGAACGCGCGCGTCAAAACCAACGATCTCAACAATTGGATGAAGCATGCGATCGAGCGGCACCCGCCGCCGGCGGTGCATGGGCGGCGGATCAAGCCGCGCTACATCACGCAGATCAAGTCACGCCCGCCGACATTCGTGCTGATGTGCTCGCGCGCGAGCGAACTGCCGGAAAGCTACAAGCGCTACCTCATTAACGGCATTCGCGAAGCGTTCGATCTGCACGCGACGCCGATCCGCATGAGCGTGCGGCAAAACAAGAATCCGTTCGCGGAGAAGGACGACTAGGCCGCCGGTCGATGAGGTCAGGTGGGCGGCGGGGCGCTTCTCTTGACGATTGAGGGCGCCATCGAACGCAAATCACTGGCGTTGCGCGCTCACCCCCTCCAGCGTCGCTGCGCGACGCAGCCTCCCCCATCGAGGGGGAGGCGAGCGCCCATCGGTTCAGGGAGATGCGCGTGAGCCATGCACTGAAAGCAACATTGGTTGGCGGGCTGATCGCGGGCGCGCTCGATATCACGTATGCCTGCACGCATTACGCGCTGGTGTTCGGCACGCCGCCGATGCGGATTTTCCAGTCGGTTGCGGCGGGCGCGCTTGGGCGTGAGGCAGCGGTTGGCGGGGGATGGGGCACGGCGGCGCTTGGCTTGGCGCTGCACTTTTTCATCACGTTGATGATGGCGCTGGTATTCGTGACGATTGCGCAGCGCGCGCGTGTGTTGCTGCGTTTGTGGCCGATCACGGCGCTTGTGTACGGGCTCTTGCTCTACGCGGTGATGAATTACGTCGTCGTGCCGAATTCGGCCGCCAATGGATCGCCGCCCGAGGGGCAGTTCTTCTGGGGCGCGCTGTTTGCTCATATCGCGCTGGTGGCGACGCCGATCGTGCTCTCGGCGCGCGCTTACTTGCGCGAGTGACTTAGAGCGCTTCGGCGACGGCCCCAGTGGCGCGATCGTATTTGAGGCGCGTGCGGTTTTGCGCGTAGTCGGCGCGCAGCATTTTGACGATGTGCGGAGCGATGTCTTCGGGCGTCGGAAGGCTCATTGGGTCTTCGCCGGGATAGGCTTTGGCGCGCATTGCGGTGCGCACGCCGCCAGGATCGAAGAGGTTGGCTTTGATCGGCGTGATTTCGAGTTCGGCGGCGTAGCTCATGATGAGCGCGTCGAGCGCGGCCTTCGAGGCGGCGTAGGGGCCCCAATAGGCGCGGCGGCTGATCGAGGCGCCGGAGGAGAGAAACACGGCGCGGCCGTTTTCGCTTTGGCGCAGCAGCGGGTGCATAGAGCGGATCAGGCGGTGGTTCGCGATCACGTTCACCGCGAGCACTTCTTCGAGCACGCGCGGCGTGGCTGAACTCACCGGCGTCAGCGCGCCGAGAATGCCTGCGCAGCCGGCGAGCGCGTCGATGCGTCCGAAGCGTTCGTGCAGGGCGGCGCCGAGACGGTCGATGCCTTCGCCGTCTTTGAGATCGACGGGCACGATGGTGCAGGCGCCTTTGCCTTCGGCGCGGATGTCATCGTCGAGCTTCTCAAGCGCGCGTTGGGCGCGTGCGACGGCGATGACCTGCCAGCCTTCGGACGCGCAGGCGCGCGCGACCGCGTGGCCGATGCCGCGCGAGGCGCCGGTGACGAGGGCGATGCGCCGGGCGTTGCGCTCCCCCTCCCCATGAGGGGAGGGGGCAGGGGGCGGGGTGTCGCTCATGGGCGGAAGGGAAGCGCTTCTTTTGAGATGCGATGCAAGTGGGGCGGATGCGCGCGCATGGGCTCGCGCTGGGATTCCCCCCACCCCC